>JAWWBW010000135.1:0-8507 GCA_033720775.1 Oleiphilaceae bacterium
AACAGGTAGGCGATACAAATAAGGGTGGGCATCCAGAAAATATGGGGTGAGGCCATCCCTCCCAGGCTATAAATCATATTGACGCCGTGCGGCAATATTCCCATCAGAAATATATTGGCCGCGATGACGGGCGTTAAGCCCCGCCGAAGAAAGAAGCTGTTTATCAAAACGATACCGAGTGCGAACGATGCGCTGTATACAAGAGTGAAGTAATCTAGCTTCGACCATTTGATAATGCTGTACAGCATTACCAGTACGGCAACAAAATGAAAATAAAGCAATACGCGATAGCGCACTTTATTTTCCTGAGACATGGCCTCGACTCTAGGCCAGAAAAAACGGATATACAGGGTTGCGGGATTCAGGCTCATTCTTGTGTTGTTTCTTGTTATCGCTAAGTGTCACTCGTTAAGTGTAGACGCCATTAGAACGCTACGAGAGAAATCCGACAGCCATCTTAGTTATCGTTCGCTTGTCCATAAGGTTGAATGAAAAGTTACGCCATGAAGCGCTGACGCCAACGTTTGCGCTGCAACTTCAACACTGTGCCATGGGAAAGCGACGATTGATGTGGCACTTCTCTCATTACCGGTAATCGGGACAACATCAGTTTATGAGCTGGATCCTGGGTCGAGATTTAGGCTTTTTTGCTGCAATGTCAGGCTCGATTACAAGACCTGCTCTATACTCAAAGCTGATTTGGAGGGCATATGAAAACAAGGATTAACGCAATCGTTATCGCCTTAATGATTTTGATCACCCTAAAGGCACATGGGGAGGTGCAAATCAGAGTCATCGATCAGGATCAGAACCCGGTCGCTAATGCTGTTGTTTGGCTTGCAGACTCTGCGGTAGCCCAGGCAGCGACGACGGTCGAAATTGATCAGATGAATAAGGCGTTTGTGCCCGAAGTTGCGGTCGTCAAAGCGGGGCAGCAGGTGCGGTTTCCGAACAGTGATGACATTCGCCACCATATTTACAGTTTCTCGCAGCCTAATGCCTTTGAAGTCAAACTGTACGGTAGCAACGAAGAAAAAACGCAGGTGTTTCAGTATCCCGGCGTAGCGGTTTTAGGTTGCAATATACATGATCAGATGCGCGCCTTTGTGCATATCATTGATCAAGGCGCAGCCTGGGTGACCGACGCGCAAGGCTGGGTGAGATTCGAGGGTGAATTCCCGCCCGAAGTACAAGTATGGCATGCGCGCCTAAGCACGTCGCAGACGCGTTACCTTCGGTTTTCACCGACCGTTACCGAAAATGATGTGGGAGAGATACGGCTCGATTTATTGCCCGAACAGACGTCATCATCCAAAAGCTGGTTCAAATCAAAATACAGACAGTAATTCATGCCTCTTAATTTACGCATCTTCAAACTTGTTGTTGGCTTGGTAGGGTTGACCACGGCCTCGGTTTTACTGATTTTGTGGTTGGCAACGATCAGTGATCTAAGGGAGCGTATCAACGCCGATTTGCAAATTGCCCGTTCGGTCGCCGAGCAGGCTTTTGGCAACCGTGAAGAGCTATTGTTTAATGCCGCTGAAGTGTTGGTGGCCGATTTTGGCTTTCGGCAGGCGGTTGCTACCGCGTTGAATTCGGGTACTGCTGCGCCCGCCGCAGCCATTCCAGCGTCTGATGTAGCCACCATTCGCAGTGTATTACAGAACCACGGTGAGCGTATTAATGCTGACCTTATGGCGGTGATGCGTGTGTCCGGTGAGGTCATCGCGTCGAATCAGGACAAGCTTCTTCAAGAAGAAGGGTTGGTGCAGCAAACACTCCTGGCACGCACGCTTGATCAAGGCGGAGCCATTGTGAATCTGGCGCATCGCGGCCGCTTGTACCAGATCATCATGTTAACTGTTCAGGCGCCACATCCCATTGCGATAGCGGTGGTGGGGTTTGAAATAGACCGTGAGCTGCTACAAACCATCAAGACCATGACGGGCATGGATATCGGGATCAAGGCGCTTGCACCCAGTGGCAGTGTCGAGGTGAGCACCTTAGCGAGCGACCCTGGAAGAGTGTATGGACTCGAAGATCTGGAACGCGTATCGCTGACCTCTCTGTTTAATACGCATGAACAGCGCGTTGCCTTGCGTTTTACCTTTAGCGAAAACGCGCCATTACAGTCGCTATCAACACTCGAACTGAGTGTGTCGCAGGCCTTGGAAGCCTGGTTGGCTCCAGTACGTGATTTAATGATCGAAATTTTGGTGACGGCCATGTTACTGGCCGTGCTCGCTTCCGTCATGGGGCTGGTATTTGCGCGTAATTTGACCCGTCCCTTGGCGGCCTTGGCGCAAATGGCGGGGCGCATCGCGCAGGGCGATTACTCCGCAGTTGCGCCCGTTAAGATCAATTCCCGCGAGATAAAAGAACTGTCTTCATCGCTAGAAGGCATGAGTCGCGACATTCAGGAACGTGAGCAGAAAATACATTACCAGGCGACCCACGATCTCCTCACTAATCTGTATAACCGCTATGAGGTGTCGCGTGTGTTGCAAGAAAAGCTCGACGCTGGCGAACGCTTTCAGGTGTTCAGTTTTCGTTTGCAGGGTTTTCGCGCATTGAATAATGCCTTTGGGTTTGATTCGGGAGATGGTGTGTTGGTGTCGTTCGCCAAGCGCTTAAGTGAATTGGGCGGTGTGGCGGCGCGCTTAAACGGCAGTGAAATACTGTGGTTGCCCGACGCGCAAGTGAATCCCTCGCAATTGGCAGATATTCGTGATCGTTTGTCGGAGCCGCATGTGATCAATGATGTGGATATCAAGGCCCGCATTGTCGTCGGTCATCTTGACTTGCCCAAACATGCCGAGGATGTCGAAACCCTGTTTCGTCATCTGAGTATTGCCGTTGAGCATGCACAGCACGACGCCGAAGGACTGGTGACTTATGCTCCGGGAATGGAAGAAGCCTATCTCAAACGCCTGAGTATTTTGAGGGGTCTCGAGGTGGCCCTGGAACACGATCAGGACGAACTGCATATGGTTTACCAACCCAAGCTCGATTTGGCGAGTGGTAAGGTATGTAAGTTTGAGGCGCTGATTCGCTGGCAGAGTAAGAGCCTCGGCTTTGTTCCACCCGATGTGTTTATTCCCATCGCAGAAAAAGCCGGCATGATCAATCAGTTAACGATTTGGGTGGTGAATGCCGTCATCGAAGATTTGCAGCGCTGGCGGCAAGATGGTGTCAATGTAGGCGCGGCCATCAATCTTTCGGTGCACGATGTGGCCAACGCCCTGTTAATGCAGCATATCGCAGAACAATTGGCTGCCTCGGGCTTACCGGTTTCTGCCGTGGAGTTTGAAATCACCGAGAGTGATTTGATGGATGATCCGGATCAGGCGATACAGCACTTACAACGTTTAAAGCAATCCGGTTTTGAGTTGTCGATAGATGATTTTGGCACGGGGTATTCTTCTCTGGCATATCTGAAGAGTATGCCGGTTGGCGCGCTCAAGGTAGACAAGAGCTTTGTACTGAAGCTCGATGCTGATGAGGAAGATCAAACCATTGTGCATACGATTATTGATTTGGCCCACCGTTTTGGCCTGAATGTGGTCGCGGAAGGAGTCGAAAATCAGGCAGCATTGCTGATGCTCAAACACTGGGGTTGCCGCTGGGCTCAGGGTTATTTTATCAGTAAGCCCATGCCGGCGGATGCGGTCATGGACTGGTTGCATGAATTTGAAACGCAAACGGCTGAGGAGATACTCAATGATCAAGCGGGTTAAGCGAGTTTTAGCGGTTGTATTGCTCTGCTTTTTTCCTCTGTTGGCATTGGCCGGAGACGGCAAGCTTCTCGCAACGGCGGGTTTGAATCAGCTTGAGGGCAGCGGCGGTGGCGGCATCGTGCCTTGGGCAACGCTGAGTGGCTACGATACCCGCGAGCAACAATCGCTGAGTGTGGTGGCAACGCAGGTAAACGTCGATGACTACACCTTGGCCGTGTGGGGCGGCAGCGTCAGTCTTTACGACCGTATTGAATTGAGCCTTGTGCAGCAACGCTTTGACTTAAAAACCTTTGGTGGCGAAATTCGACAAAATGTGGCCGGGCTTAAAGCGCGCTTGTGGGGCGACGTTGTGTATGGTTCTTTACCACAGTTCGCCTTTGGTATGCAGTACAAAACCTTGCTCGATAAAGGCGTGGCGCAAGCCCTGGGAGCGAAAAACAGCAATGCCGGAACCGACTTTTATCTGGCGGCCACCAAGGTACATCTTGGCGCCGTTGCCGGGTATAACCTGGTCTGGAATCTGGCGCTGCGAGCGAGCAAGGCGAATCAGCTTGGCCTGTTGGGATATGGTGGCGATAAAGACGATCAATACGCGGCCCTGGTGGAAGGTAGTGTAGGGGTATTGTTAAGCCGCCACCTGGCTATAGGCGCGGAATTCAGACAAAAACCAGACAATCTATCGGTAGCCAAAGAAGATCATTGGCGGGATCTGTTTGTCACCTATATCCCCAATAAAAATGTCAGTCTTACCCTGGCTTGGGCAGATCTTGGTCATGTGGTGGATGGCGTGGCGGGTGATGGTCAGCAACGTGGCTTATATGCGTCGTTAAGCGCCAATTTGTGGTAAGAGGAGACAATTCTATGAAACAACTTATCGCGATTTGTCTCGCGGGGCTGGTAACTGCTTGCGCCCATCTGTCGTCTTCTTCAGAAAGCTCTCTTTATGACGCGTTGGGAGGTGCGCCCACGGTCGAGAAAGTAACGGATTATTTTATCGACGAAATCAGTTTCGACAGGGCGGTGTTTGCGTATTTCAAAGACAGCGATATTGCGCGCTTTCGTGAAAAGTTTATCGAGCATTTTTGCGCGACGACAGGCGGGCCATGCGCCTACACCGGCGATGATATGCACACCGTGCATCGGGGCATGCAGATTAACGAAGCTGATTTTAATCGTACCGTGGATTGTCTGATCGCTGCGATGACTCGGGCAGGCATTGCCCATCGTCTGCAAAATCAGGTACTGCAACGGCTTGCTCCCATGCGCGAAGAAATGCTGTATCAGTAAGGCGCTAAGACATTGCTGTCTTAGTTTTCCACTTCCTTCCAGTAGATGATGCGGTCGTGGCCGCGATATTGCCCAAAGGTCGCTGTGGCGCTAGGGTAGTCGTCGGCTGTTGAGGGGTTGTTGTCCCAGTCGAACTGCAACCATGCATCACCTTGATACTCCATCGCGACAGTTCCCACGTTGCCGGCCCCCGGAGAGGAGAGGCTTATTTCACTGCCAGTCGGTACGGCACCATTGACCACACTTCCGCTGCCAATGGCGCTAGTGCTACCGCCACTTAACGAAGACGTGAGTACCATGTTACTTGCGTTATACGTGGTACAGCTGTCACTGGTATTGGTTTGAAAGCGCGCCCCGTCATAATGCTCTAACCGCATGGGAATGGGTAAATTGCTGGTCTCGGGGCCAAAGGCATTGTCCATGTTCCAGCGCCCATAACGCACTTGCACGCCAACCGGCGAGATGTCATAGGGGGCTGCATTGGCACTCACACCATCCGAATCACTGATACCCGTTACCTGAACCAGAACATTACTGGTAAAGGGGGCAATGAGAGCATTCGTATTTTTGGTATAAGTGAAGCGATCATTGCTATCGAAATTAAATGTGATGACGCCTGCCGCCGTGGAAGCAAAGGCGGCGGGCAAATTTGCCGTGCTGCTAAGGGCCATTAAGGTGGAGCCATCTGCGCCCATTTGCGCGGTATCGGCAGTCGGAAACACGCGCGTCACGTCGAAGGGAATCAATTTAAGATAGTTGGCTTCGGTGTAGTTGCGGGTCGTGGCACCGGCGCGATTGCGCGCGGTGATGGTCACAGTGGGTACGCTGCTATAGGCGATCTCTTGACCGGTGTAGCTGAAGGCTGGTGCGGCACCGGGTGTGCAGTAGGGAGCGAGTGTGCCGTTCGTCGTGCTCACTTCAAAGTAGTCAGGGATAAATCGACCGATATCAATGGTGTTGGCGGTGATGGTTTCTCCAAAATAATCCTGATCTTGTACGTGCAGGCGGGTCAATCCGACTTCAGAATAGTTGGCTCCTGCATAGCTGTAGCGACCCAGGTTGAATGCGCCACTGGCGATATTGGTTGAGGTCCAGCTCGGTGTGGCGGCGGTAGCGCTGGTCAGCGTACGGGTGGCACTGATCGCCATGTCGCCATTCACTGATGAGCCGCCGGTAGGCCCTGTGCGTTGCAGGTAGGCCATCAGCGTGTTGCTGCTGGCAATGGGGGCATAATCGGTAGCAGTACTGCCATCGCTGCAAACAGCGGTGATACTCAAGTCGAAGTTGGCACCGGCCGGGTGCGTTGTGGTGCTGGTGGCACTGGTGGCATTAATATTGGAACCGCCACTTTGTGCCGTCAGATTAAAGGTATCCGGGCGTGCGACAAAGGCCGGGGTGCTGGCTGACAACGCTGAGAACTGTGAGCCGTCATAGGGTGCCTGGTCGTGCCTGAAGTTCACTTCGAGTATGCGCGCCGCATTGGCGTAGGCCAGGTTGAAGCTGGCTTCTCCACTCGTAAAGGTAAGTTGCAGATTATTGTTGGCCGCCGGTGATTGCTCAGTGATATTGGTGCCGGCGATATTCAGTGGTGTGGTGACGGGGTCGGCAGACGTGTTGTTATCGAGGGTGGCGCTAAACCAGGCGTCAATGTCTTTGGTTCCCGAGAAACCTTCAATAACTTCGCACGCGCCACCGGGGGTGTTGTCGCTTTGGCCGTAGGCTTGCAGCGTCATACTGGTGGAGTCGCCACAGATAAAGTTTGCCGGTTGTTGTGACACGCGAAAGCCAAAGGTTCTGAAGTCGGTGCCGGTAGTGGCGGTTGAACTCACGCCGGCTGAGGTGTCGCTCGCCGTCACCTGCACATTACTGTTTTCATCATCAAAGTAGAGATAGGCCGTTTTATCGCCTGCATCGGCGGTCAGGTAGCTTAGCGAGGTGATTGTTGTTGTACCGCCTGCATCGGCAAAGAAGCTCGCGCCACTGGGGCCGCTCAGGTTAACCGTGCCCACGTAGTCGGTTTTAGTGGAACCATCAGCGCACTTGGCGACCACGTTAACCGAAGCCGGTGTATTCGGGCAGGCCAGGCCATAGCTAGCCTGAGTGATCTCGAAGTGATCCAGCGCACAGGAGGCACAAGCTCGGGTGTCTGCTGCATAACGTTGTATCGCCGCTGCCGGCAAAGCGCGGTCGAAGATTTTGACTTCATCAATCGCACCATCAAAGTCCCGTGATCGATAGTTGTAATCGGTACCGATGTAAAGCGGTAGGGCGTTGGTATCTAGGGATTCGTTGGTATAGGTCTGGCTACCACTGGCAACACCGTCTATGAAGATCTCCTGTCGACCATTGGCGCGGGAATAGACGATAGCCACATGGTGCCACGTTCCCGTCGAAATGGTTGCAGTGCTGGTAAGCGAGCGAGCTGCCCCGGTGTCGGTATTCCACCACCAGAAAATATTGCCGCTGCTGTTAATGTGAAATTCGTAATTGGTGTCCTTCGATACAATGGTTCTGAGATCGGAGCCGGGCAGGGTGTCGGCATTGATCCATGCCATGACCGTTAACTCCTGGTCGATATCAAAGGCGTTGTTATCGGGTATTTCAATATAGTCGCCAGTGCCGTCAAACTGCGCGCCATAACAGACCTGAGCCGGTTGCGGATTGGCATCACCATAGCGTTGCCCGTTGGCGCCGGTGCCGCTGCTGTCGGTGACTTCGCCAGCTGTACCATTCCAGCTTGGCCCTTCGAGTTGATAGTTGCCTACCAGTGAGAAGTCGGCACGAAAGGCGTCGTTAAACACCATAAAGCCCGCACGTTCGGTGGTGTGAGCGCGATCGGTATCGAGCGCCCAGTCTTCTTCTATTTTGAGGGTGACTTGACTGGTCGAGGCGCTACAGCGGCGCAACCAACCGCCGTCGCCGCCGTCCCAGGTCATCTGGCTGCCTATGACCAATGGGTTACCCGTATAGCTTTGCAGAAAGGGATAGGTGTAGCAGCTGGTGGTGCCTTGAATGCTGTCTGCAGTGCGCTGGGCTTCGCTTGCAACGGGATTGCCATCGACATCCTGAAAGCTGGTGATCGTACCGGGCTCAATAGCAAGGTAGGCAATTTTCTCGGCCGCGCTTAAGGTGCCCGTGTTGGTTTCGGCGCGATCGAGCGCCATTTGGCCACCGCTGGTGGTGACATTGCGCACCGCGGTTGTCATCCAGGGCTGAGATGGCAGCCCAGGAGAGTGCCCGCTTTCGTTATTCATGCTTTGTATCTGGCTCAACAGAGCGGGTGTATTGCTGAACGCTGAGCTGAAACCAAAATTAAACCACGAATCACCACTCAGGCGCTTGGACTGAAAATTAGCGATTTCATCTGGTGGAAAAAGCGGCCCCACTTCGATCCGTTTACCATCAGGAAATTGCAGATCACCGCGTGTGATCGCCAGGTAATGGATGGTGGTGCTTTGGTCGGTGGCATCGGCAACGCGGCTG
>JAWWBW010000136.1:0-8497 GCA_033720775.1 Oleiphilaceae bacterium
GGTAATGCTCCGGGTAGCCAAAACGTGCCACACCAGAATCCACTGCTGCACGAGCCACTGCGGCAGAAACAGCACCCAGCAGACGCTCATCCAGAGGCTTGGGAATAATGTAATCTTTACCATACTCCAGCGGCTCACCGCCGTATGCATCGATCACTTCCTGAGGAACAGGCTCTTTTGCCAAGTCTTTAATGGCATGTACCGCAGCCACTTTCATTTCTTCGTTGATTGCCGTTGCACGAACGTCCAGAGCGCCACGGAAGATGAAAGGGAAACCCAGCACATTGTTAACCTGGTTAGGATAATCAGAGCGACCGGTTGCCATGATAATGTCATCACGTGCAGCCAGTGCAGTTTCTGGCTTGATCTCAGGATCAGGATTGGAACAAGCGAAAATCACTGGATTTGGCGCCATACGGTTCAGATCGTCAACAGACAGCAGATCAGGACCGGACAAACCAACAAATACGTCAGCACCTTCACAGGCATCAGACAATGTACGCTTGTCAGTGTCATTCGCGAACATGGCCTTGTACTGGTTCAGATCATCACGCCCCGTGTGAATCACACCTTTACGATCGAGCATGAAGATATTTTCCTGCTTCATACCGCAGGAGATCAACAGCTTCATACACGCGATGGCAGCCGCACCTGCACCCAGACAAACCACTTTGGCATCTTCAATTTTCTTGCCTTGCAGTTCAAGCGCATTGATCATACCTGCCGCTGTCACGATAGCGGTTCCGTGCTGATCATCGTGGAAAATCGGAATATTGCACTGTTCGATAAGCACACGCTCAATTTCGAAACACTCTGGTGCTTTGATATCTTCGAGGTTAATACCGCCAAAGGTGTCAGCAATGCGCTTAGTGGTATCAATAAAGGCTTGTGGGCTTTCTGCATCAACTTCGATGTCGAATACATCAATGCCGGCAAAACGCTTAAACAGTACACCTTTACCTTCCATCACCGGCTTACTGGCGAGAGGACCGAGATTTCCCAGACCCAAAATGGCAGAACCGTCTGAAATTACAGCAACCAGATTGCCTTTGGCCGTGTATTTATAAGCGTTTTCAGGATCTTTAGCGATTTCCCTAACAGGCTCTGCAACACCAGGGCTGTAGGCGAGTGACAGGTCTCGTGATGTCGCCGTAGGCTTGGAAATCTCTACGCTGATCTTTCCAGGTTTGGGATTGGCATGATAATCAAGAGCCGCTTGCTTTAAATCTGACATTATTTCGTACCATTTTTTCGTGAATGACAGGCCAGAAGCCCGAATATGGGGTAGCGCTCCCCAAGGGCGCGTATTATGACACTAGTTTCCGGCGCGGAACAATTCCTCATCAACCAGAGTCAGGCGTCTATACGCAAAAGCTTTCATATTCGATCAAATTATTTTTCAGAGACAAAAAAGAGCGCCTGTTGCGCTCTTTTTGACCACGATTCGACTAGCTTGAAATACGGCTGCCGAAACGCTTTTTGAACTTGTCGATACGACCACCGGAATCCATCACCTTCTGCTTACCGGTGTAGAAAGGGTGGCATGCGGAACATACGTCCAACAAAAGATCTTTGCACAGCGTTGAACGTGTCTTGATCACGTTACCGCAACTGCACTTGGCTTCGATTTCCTGATAATCAGGATGGATATCTTGTTTCATATTGCACCTCTGGCGTTGTCATGCCGCCACCTACCGAACCTTGTCGCAGGCACCGCATGCCGGGCTTGTGACGGCCCGTTGCACACGAGCCCCAAAAATAAGACGGCGCATAGTACCAAAATCAAAACAATAAGCAAGCAGTAATAGCTGTATTCATATGCTTGCATGCAAAAGCGTGATCTATGAAATAATGCCTTCTTTTAAAAGCAGCTACACAAGCCGTCTCTGTGACCCAACAAAGCTTTACTCTTAACATCGCCGTCGCCGCACCGGTTTTTGGTACCTTTGACTATTTACCTCTAGCCGGCTCTGAAGAGAGCGACTACCCGCCAGGCATTCGTGTTGCGATCCCTTTCGGCCGCAGAAACCTGGTGGGCGTCGTACTCTCATTAAAAAAGCAACAAACACCCCCACCACCGAAAAAAGAGCACTTCAAGCTCAAAGCCATCAAAGACATACTCGACGACAAACCACTGTTCAAACCAAAACAACTCCACTGGCTGCAATGGGCCGCTCGCTACTACTGCCACCCCATCGGAGATGTCGTCGCACACGCACTCCCGGCACTACTGAGAAAGCCCGACCGGTACCGACCAAGCAAGATAGGCAAATGGGAACTGACTGACGCCTCAATCAGCCTGCCCAGCAATGCCCGACGCCAAGCAGAACTATTACAACTACTGCAACAGCATGAACATGGCTTGTGGCACGACACTGTCATCAGCATGGGCTACACGCGACAACATCTGGAGCGCCTTGCCGACAAAGGCGCTATTCGCGAAACCCTTCACGACCCCCTCTTGCGTCACGAGGCAAAAGCAAACCCGCTCAGTCGACTGCAACTCAATCCAGAACAGCAGCTAGCCGTCGAGCAACTCAAAGCAGCCAGCCAACACTTTGGCGTGCACTTGCTTGAAGGCGTCACCGGTAGCGGAAAAACCGAGGTATATATTGAGCTGGTTGACGAAGCGCTGTCCCATGGCCGCCAGGTGCTGATTCTGGTACCCGAAATCAACCTTACACCACAGACTCTGCAGCGCTTTCAGGCACGCCTCGACATACCGATTTGCACCTATCACTCCGCCATGAGTGACAGAGAAAAAACCGACACCTGGCTGATGACGCTGAGCGGTAGCGCCAGAGTGATTGTAGGAACCCGCTCTGCCATATTTGCTCCAATGCCCGAACTGGGACTCATCATTATCGACGAAGAGCATGACAGCTCGTTCAAACAGTTTGACGGATTTAAATACTCGGCCCGCGACATCGCCATCAAACGGGCACACCTCGAAGACATTCCAGTCATCTTAGGCTCGGCCACACCGTCTCTGGAAACGCTGGCAAACGTCGCAAGCGGCCGCTACGAGCACATGCAATTAAAGCATCGCGCCAGTGGCGCCCGATTACCCAGCGTATCCACGATTGATGTGCGAGCACTCCCCTTGGAAAACGGTTTGAGCACCCCCTTGCTCGAGGCAGCATCTCAAGCGCTTATGAATGGCAAGCAGGTCGTGCTATTTCAGAATCGCAGAGGCTATTCACCCACTTTGATGTGTGGCGATTGTGGATGGCTGGCACAGTGCACTCATTGCGATGTGCGGCTTACCGTACATCGTCATCCAGCTCATTTGCACTGCCATCATTGCAATTTTCAAACACAATTTCCTGCCCATTGCCCCAGCTGCAATAGCGCCCAGCTACTCCCTTTGGGGGCAGGCACAGAGCGCCTTGAATACGCACTACAGCAACGTTTTCACGACACCCCCATTTACCGCATGGACCGCGACACCATCACCACCCAGAACAAACTGCACCAGTTTCTGGACAACGTGAATCGCGGTGAGCCCTGCATTGTGGTGGGCACGCAAATGATTGCCAAAGGGCACGATTTCAAGCATGTGGCGCTCGTCGGCATCATTGATGCGGACGGCCTGTTTTTCAGCGCCGACTTTCGCGCCATGGAGCGCGGTGCACAACTCCTTACTCAAGTTGCCGGCCGAGCAGGTCGTCATGACACACCTGGGTCCGTACTGATCCAAACAAGACAGCCCGAGCACGAGATATTCAAACACATCGCTCAAGCAGATTACGCAAGCATCGCACGCACTGAACTCGAAGTCCGTGAAACCTGCGACCTACCACCTTTTTCACGCATGATCAGCATTCGCGCTGACGCAAAACACGCCAACCTGGCCGAAAGCAAGCTCTTGGAAATTGCCCATTACCTCGAAACCCAGCAGCAGCGTACCGTGGCCTGTACTGTGGCAGGCCCCTTTGAAGCCCTGATACATCGCCGCAGCGGCCTCTACCGTTATTTTCTTCAACTGTTTTTCGACGACCCCGCCGAAAAGCAACGCGTATGCGACTGGCTTGCTTTGCTGCTGGCCCAAGACAAAAGCAGCGCAGTGCGACTGAGTATCGATGTCGACCCACTGGAATACCTGTAAGCACTAGCAAATTGGAGCGACAAGAGATTTAAATACAGCGCGGAATTATGGATAATACGCCGCTCTTTGAACCAGCCTGGAATCCCTTTCACTACTATGAAAGACAGCCTCATACAGCTTATCGAGCACGCCCTCTCTTCCTTGCGCAACCAAGACGCTCTGCCACAGGATCTCAACTACAAGTTGAACGTCGACCCCAGCAAGGATAAAAGCCACGGCGACTTTGCCACCAATGTCGCATTAATGCTTGCCAAGCAGGCGGGTATGCCTCCTCGCAAGCTGGCAGAGATGATCGTTTCTGCCTTAGAGGCTGAGCGCCCCGACTTCGTTACCAAAATAGAGATTGCAGGCCCAGGCTTTATCAACTTCTTCGTAAATGCTGCGAGCAATTTTCAGATCCTGCAGGAAATCTTTGCGCTTGGAGACCAGTTTGGCCGCGCCAAAACAGCCAAAAATGAACGCGTACAGGTAGAGTTCGTATCCGCTAATCCCACCGGCCCCCTGCACGTTGGTCATGGTCGCGGAGCGGCCTATGGCGCGACCGTTGCCGATCTACTCGAGGCAGCAGGGTACGACGTGCAGCGCGAATACTATGTCAATGATGCTGGCCGTCAGATGAATATACTGGCCGCCAGTGTTTGGCTGCGTTATCTCGAACAATTCGACGTGAAGCTGCCCTTCCCAGTTAATGGCTATCAGGGCGACTACATCCACACCATAGCCAAGTCACTTGCCGAAGAAGTGGGCGAAAGTCTGGTACGACCCGCCGATGACATTCAATCAGAGCTACCCAAGGACGAAAATGAAGGGGGCGACAAAGAGCTCTACATAGACGCCCTGATCGCGCGTGCACGCGCGCTGTTGGCAGAAGACTACAAAAAGGTCTTCGACGCCGGACTCAATGCCATCGTTGCAGATATTCGAGACGATCTGGGTGAGTTTGGTGTGCACTACCAGCAATGGTTCTCAGAAGCCTCACTCAGTGCAAAAATCGAAGAAGCCCTCGATAAACTCGACAAAGCGGGCCACCTGTACGAAGAAAACGGAGCCCTTTGGTTTCGCTCAACAACCTTTGGTGATGATAAAGACCGCGTGGTAAAACGCGACAACGGCGAAACCACTTACTTTGCTTCCGACATTGCCTATCATCTGGACAAATTCGATCGCGGTTTTAATCGCGTCATCAATGTTTGGGGCGCGGACCATCACGGCTACATTGCTCGCGTGAAGGCGGCCCTGCAGGCCCTAGACATTGACCCCGAACGACTGGTGGTCAAACTGGTTCAGTTCGCCATTTTGTATCGTGGCGGCGAGCGCGTTCAGATGTCGACGCGCAGCGGCTCATTTGTCACCCTGCGCGAACTACGCGACGAAGTGGGTAACGATGCAGCACGATTTTTCTACGTCACACGTAAAGCCGAACAACACATGGATTTTGACCTGGATCTGGCGAAGTCAGAAAGTAAGGACAACCCGGTGTATTACATTCAGTATGCACATGCCCGCATCGCTAGCATGCTGCGCAAACTGCAAGAAGAGCAAATCAATATTACGCCAGACGTCGGCCTGCAGGCGCTCTCTGACGAAAGTGAAGAAGCAGAAGTCGCGCTTGCCAAACGCTTGGCTGAATTCCCTCAACTCATTGAAAATGCAGCTCAGCAATTTGAACCACATGTCATCACGCACTATTTGCGAGACCTGGCCAGCGAGTTCCACACCTATTACAACAGCCATAAAGTACTCGTTGACGACGACAAGGTACGCCAAGCAAGGGTCACTTTATGTCTGGCGGTAAAACAGGTGTTGCAGAATGGTCTGAATCTGCTCGGTGTAAGCGCACCGGACGCCATGTAATCGCCTATGACCCAAGACTTCGCAAAACCCACAACCACGCGAAAGCAAGCTCCTAAAAAAGGGAGCAAGCCCCGCGGTGGAAAACAATCAGGCAGCCAGCACAACAAGCAGCCCCCAGCTCCAAAAGGGCGCGGCAAGCTTGTGGCCCTGTTGGTCTGCCTGGTCTTGGGTTTTGGTTACGCGTTATATCTTCTCCAAAGCGTGCCACCAACGCCCACAAACGAGACGCCATCCAAAGCGGAGCGACCAGCCCCCAAAACCAACAAAAGTAGCCCATCAGAAACCAACGCAACGCCTGATACCCCAGAACAACGCTTTAAGTTTTATGATCTGCTACCTGAGTCAATTGTCGAAACACCCAAAGTCGATGCCTATCAATACAAAGAAAGGGGTGCTGATGATTCGGTCACGTATATGATCCAGACCGGATCTTTTCGCAACCTTGCCGATGCAGAGAGACAAAAAGCGATGATTGCGTTTCAAGGTCTTAAAGCGTCTATCACGACAGTCCAAAACGCGCAGGGCACCACCTGGCACCGGGTGAGCACAGGCCCATTTCAGTCGCGCAGCGATATGAATAGCGCGCTAGACAAACTGGTAGCCATCAACATCGAGCCACTGGTGAAAAAAGTCAAACCTTGAAATAAGGGAAGCGGCAGCCATATAGACAAGCTCTATACACGGCGCTCACACACGGAGAAGTTAATGACAACCATTTTATCAGTCCGCCGCGACGGTGAAGTTGCGCTGGGCGGCGACGGCCAGGTATCGCTTGGCAACACCATCATGAAAGGCAACGCCAAGAAAGTTCGCCGATTATACCGGGGCCAAGTCATCGCAGGCTTTGCTGGCGGCACCGCCGATGCCTTTACTCTATTCGAGCGTTTTGAGGCTCAACTTGAGAAACACCAAGGCAATCTCGTGCGTGCAGCAGTTGAACTCGCCAAAGACTGGCGCACAGACCGAGCGCTGCGCCGTCTCGAAGCCCTGCTAGCCGTAGCAGACAAAGACAGCTCACTTATTATTACCGGCAATGGCGACGTCATCGAACCTGAGGACAGTCTAATCGCTATTGGCTCGGGAGGCCCTTTCGCACAGGCAGCTGCGCGAGCGCTGCTGGAAAATACGGAGTTGGGAGCGCGCGATATTGTAGAGAAAGGGCTTGATATTGCCGCCGACATCTGTGTTTTTACCAACCACAGCCGCACCATCGAAGAAATCAAGCAAGACGCCTGACCTATTGAGAGCAAGATAAAGACCATGGCCAATATGACTCCCCGCGAAATTGTTCACGAACTGAATCAGCACATCATCGGGCAGGACGAAGCGAAGCGTGCAGTCGCCATCGCACTGCGCAATCGTTGGCGCCGCATGCAACTGCCACAGGAAATGCGCGACGAAATCTCCCCCAAAAACATTCTGATGATCGGCCCAACCGGTGTCGGCAAAACAGAAATTGCGAGACGCCTCGCCAAGCTGGCCGATGCGCCTTTTATCAAAGTGGAAGCCACAAAATTCACTGAAGTCGGCTACGTTGGCCGCGACGTGGAATCCATTGTGAGAGATCTGGCCGAGATGTCACTCAAGATGTTTCGCGAGAAAGAAATGGCAGCCGTACGTCATCGTGCCGAAGACGCCGCCGAAGATCGAATTCTCGACGCATTGCTACGCCCCGCAAGAGGCAGTTCCCCTGCGGTGTCAGAACAAATGCAAGAAGAATCCAGCACGCGACAGATCTTCCGCAAAAAGCTGCGTGAGGGCGAACTCGACGATAAAGAAATTGATATCGAGGTGAGTACCGCGCCAGTGGGTGTGGAAATCATGGCACCTCCCGGCATGGAGGAAATGAGCAATCAGCTGCAAAACCTGTTTTCCAACATGTCCGGGGATCGCCGCAAAACCAAAAAAATGCGCGTTGCCGATGCTCTGAAAAAACTGCGTGACGAAGAAGCCGCCAAATTGATCAACGATGAAGATATTAAAGCCAAGGCTTTACATGCAGTTGAACAAAACGGCATTGTATTTCTTGACGAGATCGACAAGGTCGCCAAACGTTCTGAAGGTTCCTCGGCCGACATCAGTCGCGAGGGAGTGCAACGCGATTTACTGCCGTTGATTGAGGGCTGCACGGTCAATACCAAACTTGGATCCATTCGCACGGATCATATGCTCTTTATCGCGTCGGGCGCATTTCACCTTGCAAAACCTTCCGACTTAATACCCGAGCTGCAAGGCCGCCTTCCCATCCGCGTCGAACTAAAAGCGCTTTCGACGGACGACTTTAAAAAAATACTGACAGAGCCCAATGCCTCGCTCATCGATCAGTATGTTGCACTTATGGCGACCGAAGGCTTGAATCTTAAGTTTACGAATGAAGCCTTGGAAAAAATTGCGCACATTGCCTGGAAAGTGAACGAGAAAACCGAAAATATTGGCGCGCGACGTCTGCACACAGTTTTGGAACGCTTGCTGGAGCAAATCTCTTTTGATGCGGGCGACGCGCAGCGCGGCGACTTTGAAGTAAGCGCAGCGTAC
>JAWWBW010000137.1:0-8472 GCA_033720775.1 Oleiphilaceae bacterium
CTTTGAGTTTTGCGGCTTACCCTGGGACGCTTCCTGCCTCGAATTCCATAAAGATGCAGGCGTGTCGCGCACCTCCAGCAACCTGCAGATTCGCGAAGGTATTAATCAAAAAGGGGTGAATGCCTTTGAGGAACTGGACGCATTTTTTGCGCCCTATGTCGCGCAGTATCCCTGGCTCGCGAACACGAAAGACTAACTGCGTTTAGACGGCACTGAGCATGCAGCGCGAGCGACCATAATCATGTCGCTCGCTGCCTGATAAAGCCGACCTTAATCATCCGACATTTCATCTCTGACGATGCCCGGTGTTTTCACCTGCCCCTGTTGACGGTCGGGGTGATCCCGCTCGTTAAAGCGACGCAGGCCTTCAAACATACGCCCTCTCGCCTCGGGGTCGGCCGTCACGCGATTAAAGCATTCGGCCTCAATGCGCAGGCCTTCTCGCAGCGGTTCACCAAACCCTCGCACAGCAGCTTCTTTATCATTGCGCATCGCATCCTGCGGCAAACCGGCAATAAACTGGGCTAACTCCACCGCACGCGCAAGGCCTTTGCCCTTGGGCACCACTTCGTTGGCCAAACCTATGCGGTAGGCCTCGTGCGCATCAATCACCTTGCCCGTGAGAATCAATTCCATGGCCCGCCCCATGCCCACGATGCGCGGCAAGCGCTGCGTACCACCATCCGCCAGACCGATATTCCAGCGCCGACAGGTCACGCCAAACGAAGCGTGTTCTTCAACAATGCGCATGTCGGCAAAGCACGCCCACTCCAGGCCACCGGCATAGGCCACACCGTTAACGGCAGCAATCACAGGCTTATAAATATCGGTCCAGCGCGTGGGGCCTAAACACCCCGGAGCTTCGCCACGATTATGCCGCGCAATCTCTTCAGGCGTGATAGCAATGGGTGGATCACCGGCAAACGCCGCTTTTAGGTCGCCACCCGCACAAAAGGCCGAGTCACCCGCGCCGGTGATCACCGCCACTTTCGCATCCGGGTCCACCCGAAACCGGTCAAAGGCGTGGCACAGTTCTTCGGCTCCAATTTGGTTAATACAGTTTTTATGTTCCGGCCGGTTAAAGGTAATGATGCAGACCGGCCCCTGCATGCGGTAATCGATATGACGGTAATGCATGTGCGCTCTCCATTGAGGGTGGGTGTGTTGAGACATCACAGCTTCATCACCCCTTAAACGCAGTACCGTGGTGATACATTGCAGCCAGCTTGTCTTTACATTGCACCAGTATAGGCAAGATAACCGTCTATTTTGCATGCCGCATACAAGCTAATGCCGCAACACAAAGGCTAATGGTCGTACACTGGCGGTTACCAAAAGGTGACTAATTGTTTTTCTGCATGGCCCTCCAATAATACAAAGTCCTGATTATGAAGCCTGGAGGAAGTCAACATGAGCACGTTTAAACTAGCCGCCGGTAGCGTTTTTCCTACGCTGACAAAAGCCACTCTAACAGGCGAGACGCGGGATCTTCGCCAGCCCTCTGCAGGTAAGGACTGGCAGTTGGTTGTGGTATATCGCGGCCGACATTGCCCCTTATGCACCCGTTTTCTCAACGAGCTGGCCCACTTCAAGCCCCGACTGGATGCCATCAATATTGATCTGGTTGCGGTATCGGGCGACAGCCAGGCTCAGTTAGAAGAACACTCAAGCCGCCTCGAAGTGAACTACCCGATCTTTTACGGTTTAACCCTCAAAGATATGCAAGCGCTGGGGCTGTATATCTCCCACCCCCGCTCGGAGCAGGAAACCGATCACCCCTTTGCCGAACCCGGCCTGTTTGTCATTAATGAGCAAGGCACGCTGCAGGTAGTTGATGTATCCAACAACCCCTTCGTACGCCCCGACCTCGAGAATCTGGTATCTGGCCTCGAATGGATTCGCCAGAACGACTACCCGATTCGTGGTACCTATGCGTATGACTGAGTGCTGAGCAACTGAATGCTCGAGCGGTAATCCACATTCTTGAAAGTGAAGCGGTGCCGCTTCACTGCCTTTTACAACGAGGCTTTTGTCATGGCCCTGCAAGACCATCCTATGTGGCGAAAGCCACAGCATCATCACGATCTGGATAACCCAACTGACCACGTTCACTGGGTAGAACTGTTTTACGATCTGATCCATGTTGTCACCATCTTTCTGCTGGGCAATTACCTATCAAACCATTTGAACCTTGATGGATTTCTGGTGTTTTGCGGCGTATTTATTGCCCTCTGGTATGCCTGGGGTGAACTCAGCATTTTTAACTCGATTTATGTAAGCACTGACTTCTGGCATCGCATTATTATGTCGGTAATGATCTGTACCCTTATGTTTATGGCGGCCGCAATACCCGCCATCGATGGAAAGGGCTGGACCTACTTCGCCTTGGGATTCGCAGCGAACCGGGCCATGCTGGCCATGCTTTATCTGAGAGCACGTCGCAGTAATTCAGCCACCCATTCCATGTGCAACGAACAGATCAGAAACTTTGCGCTCTTTACTGTCGTGTTCGCAATTATCGCGTTCTTACCCAAACCTTATGCATTTTGGGCGTTTGTGGCCGCCATGATGGCGACGCAAACACTGTATATGATCCCCCGTATCTCGGTACTACGTCACGCGCGTTTCGTTCCGCGAGTGGGTCATATGGCAGAACGCTTCTCGCTGCTCACGCTCATTGTTCTGGGTGAGGGCTTCTTTAAACTGGTCGTTACGCTGTCTGAGAAAGGCATCTACAAGGTATCACCGGATGTACTGGTCAACTTTGTCATTGGCGGTGTATCCATGTTCATCATGTGCTGGATCTATTTTGATTTTGCCGGCAACGGCAAGATCAAGGACGACAAGCTCAACACGCTAGTAACATGGTGGCTCTCGCACTTGGTGCTTATGTTATGCGGCGTCATGGTAGGCGTGGCTCTGGCCGCAGAAGTCAAAGTTGGCTTCTGGGAACCGTACCCCACAGAATATGCTGCCATAGGCTGCTTCGGTTTGGCAGGATACATCGCCATGCTATGGCTACTCAGAAATATCATTGAGCACCGTGTGGCGCACGATTTTGGGCGAAGCGATGTCAGACTATTCGGCATCGTCGTCGCCATTGCCTGTTACTTTATCGTGCCGTATGTGCCCTCTCTGGTGGGAAATCTAATTTGGGGCACCGCGTTAGTCTCACAAATCGCTATTCCCGTCACCCGAGCCTGGATGACCTTTCGCAATGAATAACCCTCTTTACAAGCCCAACGCGACACTGCGTGCGAAAGTGTACTGGTGGCTGGAGCGGCCCGACCGCAAAGCACTTGGACCTAAAATTCTGGAAATATCACTGATCATCCTCATCATTGCGAACGTCACAGCGGTCGTGCTAGAAACCGTCGCATCGATCTACAGCCAATGGAGCGATGTTTTTGGCGTATTCGAGGCACTTTCTCTTGGTATTTTTGTGCTGGAGTATTTACTACGTTTGTGGGTTGCCCCCGAAAACCCGTACTACACCTCGCGGTTTTCTTGGATCAAATCGCCCATTGCCATGATCGACCTGCTCGCCATTCTGCCAGCACTGCTGTATCTGCTGATCCCCATCGACCTGCGTATGCTGCGTATTTTCCGCGTTCTACGCGTGCTGAAACTTACGCGCTATTCCCCGGCTCTGGGCATGCTGTTGGCAGTGTTTGAAGAAGAGGCCGGTGCATTCTTTGCCGGCTTCTTTATTCTCATGCTAATGCTGGTATTTGCCGCCAGCGGCGCCTGGCTCGCCGAGCACAGGGTACAACCCGACACCTTTGGTTCAATTCCCAGCGCTATGTGGTGGGCAGTTGCGACGCTCACTACCGTTGGCTATGGCGATGTCACCCCTATCACGGTTGCTGGCAAATTGTTTGGCGCACTGATTACCATCATCGGTATTGGCATGGCCGCCCTGCCTGCCGGCATTATTGCAAATGGTTTGAACGAACAGATTCATCGCCGCCGAGTAAGCCTGCAAAGGAAATTCAGAAAGGCGCTCGAAGATGGCATGATCTGCCAACAGGAAGAAGATGACATTGAAGCCCTGCGTAAACAACTAGGGCTATCACTGCGCACCGCAGACCATATTCGCGAAACGGTGCAAGCCGAAATGCATGCCAAAGCAGGCAATACTTGCCATCATTGTGGCAACGCCATGTAATGGTTGCTTACTCAAATTCAGCCGTTCGCATTGATGCGTCATTGAGGTCACAACGGATGCTGTCACATTGGTGCTAGTCGGAAGTAAAGCCTATCGGGGGAGCCCGCCGATCACGCGCCCCCCCTTCGTGGCTTGAGCCCTATCGCTCAGAAGGGTGGGTCCAGGCATACTGCTTAAACACCGCATCGGGTTCGGTGTGCGCCAGCGCATTGGTAAAATTGGAGATGAGTTTAGCCGAAAGGCCGGTCAGCACCTCCAAGGCCTGACGTCGCGTGTATCCTGCATCCACAAAGCGCTGCAAGGCCTCGTCACCAATATGACCGCGTTTATCCATAAGGGCTTTTGCAAAGTCGTGCAGGGCCTGTAATTTAGGATCAGGAATTTCAGTCCCTTCACGCAACGCCTCAATCACCTCTTCGGGCATTTTGGCCGCATGCATCATCCAGGTATGCCCGGGTACGCAGTAATGGCAGTTGTTCTCAAAATTTGCCGTCATAAACACCACTTGCTGCTCCAAAGGAGAAAGCGTGGTTTTCTTCATAAACAGCTCGAATACTGTGTTGTAGGCCTCGTAAGTAGCGGGAGCTTCTGCCAATACTTTGTGCAGGTTAGGTACCATTCCAAAGCCTTTTAGCGAAGCCTGCATATGCGGCTTCGAATCTTCAGGTGCGTTATCCACATCGTAATAGGTAAACATTTCATCCTCCTCTCTGACGATGTTTAAACCCCCGACCGCATCCAATCTCTGACGACATATCGAGGTAAACATGTTAAAAATCACTAACGGCGTCGCCACCTCACATAAACCCTGATTGACGACACCCTGGGTTCATGGGGTTTTGTCTTCAACAATAATGGCGACCACTTCAGACTCGCCGGTATTGCGCACCTGATGCGACCAGGCCTGATGCCACATCACGTGGCCATCGGGCACATTGGCGACAACGGTATGACCATCTGCCTCTGTGATGGTCAATTGCCCGCCCTTTTGAAAGTAAACGGTTTCATTGTGATGCCGGTGAAGGCGATCCACTTCGCCCGGCCGCAATACCATTTTAAGTACCAGCACATGATCGTTTTCCAATACCCGCTGATAATGTTCGGGTGAGGCAATGTGTGCCAAGCCCGGCGCTTCGGCATTGGCGCCCAGCGCGACCAGTGCAAGCGCGCAAGCGGTGACTATGTGGTTGAATCGTTGCACCATGTGTTTGCCCTCCGGTGACATTAAAAGTGCGCGTCGATGTGTGCGGCAAAGCGATTGAAATCGTTTTCGGGCTCTGCATTTTTCATCACATCAAAACTGGCAAACGTGGGCAGCGCGCTCATGCCAAAAAAGCGGAAGTTCATGTGCATGGGAAAAAACAGGTCATCAACACTTTTACCCTGAAACAGGTACTCATTCTCGTCATCAAAAGCTTCTTTGGGCGCGTTGAAGGTTAATGACAGCATGTAGGTTTTTCCGGTCAGAGTACCGCCGGCACCATAGTTCTTTTTAGGTGCATCGGCGTGGCGGCCATCACCTTCGCACAATTGCCCAGCCATGCCCGCGGTGTACACCTCATCCATATATTTTTTGAAGGTCCAGGGTACGCCCATCCAGTTCACCGGCGTCTGCAGCAAAATGGTGTCGGCCCATTGATGATTGGCCAGCTCGGTTTCGACATCCCAGCCTTCATCAACGTGCACAATGCGTGTGGTATGGCCCTTGGCCTTAAGTAGTTCGTCGGCCATTTGCACCAGCGCGCCATTCAACCGGCCCTCCGAAAACGGGTATTTGTGATGGGCGTTGATAATCAGAATGTTACTCATAGCTTGATTCCTCGCTGCTGAAAGTCGGAAGACAGTGGTTATTTAATGTTCGCTGGTATAATATTGTTACCACTAAACTCTAATCAATTAGTTTACTTTTAGTGACCTAGTGAATACGCGAAGAATATTATGAAAAGCTACGTAGAAACAGACAGTTATGGCAGAAAAAAAGTTTACGATGCCTGTATGGAGCCCTGTGCCATTGAAAAAGGGATGCGCATTATTGGCGGCAAATGGACCGCTTCGATTATTTATCACTTAAAAGACGGGCCTGTGCGCTTCAACGACCTCACCCGCATGCTGGGAGGCGCGAGCAAAAAAATGATCGACCAGCGCCTGAAAGAACTCGAAGCACGCGACATGGTTATTCGCAAAGTGATTAGTGACCGGCCGATTGCAGTCACCTACGAATTAACGGATTTTGGCCGCAGCGCACTGGATATACTGGAGCAGCTAAGAGTCTGGTCGGAGTCCAATCAGTTTTAACTGACCTGCCAGCCTGAACCACATAGCAACTCCGGCCGCAATGCGGCCATGCGCGCTATGCGATACGACGCAGGGCGACTTATTCGTTAGTCTGCATTTGCCGCCTTGGCCTGCGACGCCGACCCACCTCAGAACACACTAGCAGTTAAAGGGGACGCATTTAATTTAAGCCGTTGAACTAACCTGGTATTCAGCACGTTCTTTCGCCTCCGACACCAAACGTCCAAAAAATTAATGCGCTCCCATTTAATCACAGGGATTTTCATTACTCAGTGAGAGCTTCTTACACGTAAAAATTCCATTGCGTCATAAATAGCGTCTTCTGGCGAACGAGGCTTAAACCCTAATTCCCGTTTTGCTTTGGAAATATCGTACTCTTGCTTTACACCATAGAACAAACGGACCTGGCTGCGCAGCAGTTCTGCCGGCTTGCCTGTCAATCTGGCTTTGAGCTCGTCCAAAAAGGCTAAACCATACAGCACTAATTTGGGTACTTTGGGCGGACTCCGGTAACTGGCGTCAAGCTTGCGGGCAAGGGCAATCACTTCCGGTAATCCAAAAGAGTGTTCGTTGGCAAGGATGTAGCGCTCTCCCGTTTTACCTCTCTGGCTAGCAAGATAGATCCCTTCCGCTACATCTCGCACATCAACAAAATTAAAATAGAAATTAGGATCGACGGGGAGAGTCTGCTTCTGAATGGAATCGATGAAGCGCATTGTATCCGTCAGGTTTTCAATATTTGGACCCACCATGGCAGAAGGCAATACACTGACCATATCCAGTTGATACTTCTTTGCTATCTCCCAAGCTTTTTGTTCCGATACTATCTTCGAGTGATAGTAGGCATTACGCGCTTCCTGATTCCAAGTGTTCTCATCTAGCCGCGAGCCATCATGGCCCACAGCAGCAACCGAACTAACGTAAATTATCTTGCGCACACCCGCTTGGAGAGCCGCATTTAATACGATCTCTGTACCCAGTGAATTAGGGGTGATGATGTCTGCTATGGGGTCTTTGGACCAGTGTTTGAACACGGCTGCAACATGGTAAAGCACATCCACGCCTTCAAGGGCTTTGCGCATAGCGACTGCATCCGTCATCTCTGCATAGACGCGTTCGCACTCCAGGTCTTCGAACATGCTTGTGTTTTCCAGGTTTCTCACACCAGCACGAACTTGCTCACCTTTCGATAATAAAACCCGTACGAGATTATTGCCCAAGTGGCCATTTGCACCTGTGACCAATGAAAGCTTGCTCATCTATTTTCCTCATATCTACGACCGATGAGCTCATCATAAAGTCTGCCCTTAGGGGCAGAGTCAACAGACTAATTGAAGAAACTACGTTTTGGAGAACAGCCTCTTAAGCTCACCTGAAAGCAGGGACAGCTCCTTGTCCAGACTATTAGCACGCTCAATTTCGGCTTTCAGCTCTTGTCTTCTATCGCTAATGGCATTCAAGGCAAAGTCGAGAGGGAACTGATCAGCTTGATGCTTTTGCAAAATCAGCGGCGCAATATCCTTTAATTTGAACCCCATCTTTTGTGCCCGTTTTATCAAGGACACGATCGTCACATGGTGATCATCGTAAACACGGTATTTTCCTGAGCGCTGTATATTGATGAGAATGCCAAGTTCTTCATAGTGACGAATGGCTTTAGGCGATGCGCCCGTCTTTTTGGCGAGTTCTCCAATATACATGCTTTGTTATCCTGCAGGCGTTTAAATGAGTTTATAGGGGACTTGAGGGTAATTAGCTTATTAGTGCTTGGCAACTCCACCAAGAATCAAGGGGACGCATTTATTTTAAGCGACTGAAACAACCAAGTTTTAATCAGGCCTTTCAGCGTTAGGCATCCCACACCAAACGCCTAAAAATAAATCCGTCCCCTTTTCTCCTCAGCAACCTGCAAGTTCGAGAAGGTATTAATCAAAAAAGGGGGAATGCCTTTGAGGAACTGGACGCGTTTTTTGCGCCCTATGTCGCGCAGTATCCCTGGCTCGCGAACA
>JAWWBW010000138.1:0-8313 GCA_033720775.1 Oleiphilaceae bacterium
CTCGCATCAAAGATGAGGCCCCAAACCGAAATGCCCTGCTCCACGTTATTCTCCACCTTGGTATGTCATATTTATTGCGCTAATCACTGCTGGTTACCCCCGAGAGCAGCCTGTACCTCAGTTGGCAACCGTCTTGGTTTGCCCGAGTCCAAATGCACACAGGCAATACGCACATTGCCACTCACTAATACTGATTCGTCTTTGCTTTCTATGCGCTGTTCAAAGTCAAAATAGGTGCGCCCCACCTGCTTTAGCGTGGCAATCGCAACTATCTCGTCATCCAGCTTTGCCGGCTTAAAGTATTTTGCATCCAGGCTATGCACCACATAATTAACGTTATCTGCCATACCGGCGCGCAATGCGATACCACGCGCCCTCACAAATTCCGTTCTCGCCCGCTCAAAGTACTTCAGGTAATTGGCATAGAACACGATGCCTCCCGCATCGGTGTCCTCTATATAAACGCGAATAGGCAAGCGCAAGCTTGCCTGTGCATGATCAATCAAACTAATTCGCCTCGGGTTGCTGGAGTCCGAAATGCGCCCACGCTTTTGCCGTGGCGACCCGCCCTCTCGGAGTGCGTTGTAAAAAACCCTGTTGAATCAAATAAGGCTCTAATACGTCTTCGATGGTACCACGCTCTTCGCTAATGGCAGCCGCCATGCTTTCAACACCTACTGGCCCGCCACCAAAGTTTTCTAGCAACGCCAATAACAGGCGACGATCCAAATGGTCAAACCCCAGTTCATCTACTTTCAGCATGTTCAATGCCAAATCTGCAATATTTTGCGACAACAGACCATCACCCTTCACTTCGGCGAAATCGCGTACCCGTCGCAAGAGTCTATTGGCGATACGCGGCGTACCGCGCGAGCGTTTGGCAATTTCTTCGGCACCGCCCTCTTCCATTTGCACGCCCATTAACTGACCCGAACGCGCCACAATGGTTCGCAAATCTTTTATCGAATAGAACTCCAAGCGTTGCACAATGCCAAAGCGATCCCGCAAGGGAGAGGTCAGCAAACCTGCTCGCGTTGTTGCACCTACCAGGGTGAATGGAGGCAAATCCAGCTTGATGGAGCGCGCTGCCGGACCTTCTCCTATCATGATGTCGAGCTGATAGTCCTCCATCGCGGGATACAACACCTCCTCAACAGAAGGATTCATACGATGAATCTCATCAATAAACAACACGTCACCTTCTTCAAGATTGGTAAGCAAGGCAGCCAGATCACCTGCTTTTTCCAGCACCGGACCTGAGGTCGATTTAATGTTGGCGTTTAATTCGTTGGCAATAATATTGGCCAGAGTGGTTTTACCGAGACCGGGAGGACCAAAAATCAATACGTGATCCAACGCTTCATTGCGGGCGCGTGCCGCTTCAATGAAGATTTCCATCTGTTCTTTGACGGCCGGCTGGCCAATATAATCATCAAGGCGCTTGGGTCGAATGGCGCGATCAATCACGTCTTCCGTTTGATAGCCATGTTCTTGATTGTCAGGAGAGACGAGTCGATCTGCTTCTATCATGCTGATTCCGGTGTTGCCAGAAAATGTAACGCGGTGGCATTTTGACCACCTAGTGTAGCGATTATGCGACCACACAAAAATTAACATTGTGTTAGTCGCTAACGCATTAATTCAGTGACTTAGAGCATATTTTTAAGCGCCAATCTAACCAGCTGCTCGAGATTCTGCTCCGGGGCGTGTGCCTTTTTAATGGCCTTCGCCGCATCTTGAGGCTTGTAGCCCAAAGCGATAAGCGCGGCTTCTGCCTCTGCCAGCATATCGTCACCGGAGCCATCACTTGACGCGACACCAATCGCGCTACTATCGCCCTCGGCGGCAAACTGGTCTTTCACTTTGTCACGCAACTCTATCAACAGGCGTTCGGCTGTCTTTTTACCAATACCCGGCAGTTTAACGAGTGTCGCTACCTCATCATTTTGAACACAACGCACTAGCTCTTCTGCACTAAGACCGGACAAAATGGCCAGCGCCAATTTCGGCCCGACTCCGTTGACACGAATGAGCACACGAAACATGTCACGTTCGCGTTTGTTTAAAAAACCATATAGGAGCTGGGCATCTTCGCGCACAACGAAGTGGGTATGCAGTACCACGGACTGACCGGTTTCGGGAAGAGAAAACGCCGTGGATAAAGGCACATCGAGCTCGTAGCCCACCCCATTCACGTCCAACAGAACAGAATGGGTGTCTTTACTAATAACGAGCCCTTTGAGCAAAGCGATCATATGACTTCCTGAATTATTCTGACTTAACGTTGCACCAGGCGACCGCGGCGACTATGACTGGCCCCGGCGATGCGAACAAGATTTTGTTGCGTATTGGCGTGACACAAAGCAATAGCGAGCCCGTCGGCGGCATCTGCCTGTGGCATACCATTCAATTTTAATAAGTGGGCCACCATATGCTGCACTTGTGATTTGTCAGCACTCCCTTTGCCTACCACTGCCTGCTTCACCTTGCGCGCGGAGTATTCACTGACGGGAATCCCCTGATGCGATGCAGCAACGATAGCAACACCCCGCGCCTGACCCAGTTTGAGCGCCGAATCAGCATTGCGCGCCATAAAAACTTCTTCTATCGCCATTTCATCTGGCTGAAACTGTTTGATTAGCTCGCACACGCCTTGAAAGATTGTATTGAGACGCTCAGACCACGGGCCCGGGGCAATACGAATGCAGCCACTTGCTAAATAGGTACAACGTTGTTGCTTGACCTCAATAATGCCATAACCGGTTAGGCGTGAACCCGGATCAATACCGATAATGACACTCATCCAAATATCCGCCCTTCGTGTCTACACGTACACATCAGTGAGAATCCAGGCGATAAAAAGTACGCGCATTCTTCCAGAGAATGCGGTGTAAATCGGCTTCAGAAAAGCGCTGTTGAATACCCAGGAGGTCACCATCATTAAAGGGCACCGGAGCTCGCGTTGAAGGGAGATCGGTGCCGAACATCAAACATTCCGGATTCACGGCATGCAACTGAGCCATCGCCTCGTAGGGGTCAAAATCCACCCGCCCAAATCCCGTAGCTTTTATACGCACACCTCTCTCCACCAGACGCAAGAGGCGTGGTAGCCCTTCTTTATTTAGACCCAGATGATCGACACTCACGGCAGGCAAATCAACAATCACGGACTCTAACTCACTCAGAGCAGTTTCGCCCGCGTAAAGCTCCACATGCCAGCCAACCAAGTCATAAACTCGGTGTGCAAATCGAGCCAACTCCTTCACATCTTCTGACCCACCGCGCCGCACATTAAAGCGCAACGCACGCACACCCTGGGCATCGAGCTCTTTTATTTGACGGTCACTCGCCGTTGCCGGCATCTGTGTCACACCAACATAGGCGGGCCCGAGCTCCTCCAATGCAGCGATTAGATAGCTCTGATCAAAGGCCTGGAAGGACCCTGATACGACAGCACCAGAACTAATCGCCAGCCCTCTCACACGTTCACGGTATTGGCCAACGGTGAAGGCTTCGGGCAGATATCCCGCATTGGGAACTAAAGGAAAACGAGGGTCGATAATATGAAGATGGGCATCAAAAATGGGCATTACTGATCGCTCCGGGCGTTATTCTTATCGTTTGCCGTATTCGACAAGCTTATTATTCTGGCATGGTAGCGAATTGGCAGGAGGCAAGACAGCCCCCTGCCGAAGGTTTTACTGCAACTGCTCCATTACGTCATCGGGAATGTCCGAATTGGAGTACACGTTCTGCACATCATCCAGATCTTCCAGCGCCTCAACCAGACGGACGACTTTTTCGGCACCATCGAGATCCAACTCAACCGTCGTCGAAGGCACCATTGTGACTTCACTTTGATCCGGCTTTAAACCTGCCGCAATCAAGGCTTCTTTTACCGTCATAAAATCTTCGGGGGGCGTCAGCACCTCTACAGAGCCATCGTCCTGTGCCACCACATCTTCTGCCCCTGCGTCCAGTGCGGCTTCCATAATGGCCTCTTCGTCGGCACCTTCACCAAATACAATCGAACCCTTCTTCTCAAAAAGATAAGCGACCGATCCATCGGTGCCCAGATTACCCCCCGCCTTATTAAAGGCATGACGCACCTCAGCAACCGTGCGGTTACGATTGTCAGTCATTACTTCAAGTAAAATGGCGACCCCACCCGGGCCATATCCTTCGTATGTGAGTTCATCGTAATTGTCGCCCTCACCACCGCCAGCACCACGCTGAATGGCCTTATCGATGGTATCGCGCTTCATGTTGGCACCCAGCGCTTTATCAACCACCGCGCGCAAGCGAGGGTTATCCTCTACATTGCCACCACCTTCTTTGGCGGCGACCACCAACTCGCGAATAATCTTGGTAAAGATCTTACCTCGCTTGGCATCCTGGGCAGCTTTTCGATGTTTGATATTGGCCCATTTACTATGTCCTGCCATGACTTTGCTCCACTCACATCATTGCTTTTTGTTCGTTTCGCGCTCTGCCGGGAGAGCGCGCGGAGTTAACTGATCGGGTCTTACTCTTTATCGGATTCGGGCTTGCGCACACGAATGCTGAGCTCACGGAGTTGCTTGCTGTCTACTTCACCCGGCGCCTGCGTCAACAGACAGGTAGCGCTTTGGGTTTTCGGGAAGGCAATGACTTCGCGAATCGACGAAGCACCCGTCATCAGCATCACCAGTCGATCCAGACCAAACGCCAAACCACCATGCGGAGGACAACCAAATTTCAACGCATCCAGCAGGAAGCCAAACTTGTTCTGCGCTTCTTCTTCATCAATCCCCAATATACTGAAGACGGCTTTCTGCATATCACCACTGTGTATACGAATGGAACCACCACCTAACTCAGTGCCATTAAGCACCATGTCGTAAGCGCGGCTCAGTGCACCAGCAGGATTCGCCTTTAATTCTTCAGGGCTGCAGGAAGGCGCGGTAAACGGGTGGTGAATCGCAGTAAGACCGCCATCATCCAACTCTTCAAACATGGGGAAGTCAACCACCCATAAAGGCGCCCACTCACATGTGTAAAGGTCAAGATCTTCACCCAGCTTGCAGCGCAAAGCGCCCAGCGCTTCATTGACCACTTTGGTCTTGTCTGCGCCAAAGAACACGATGTCGCCATTCTTCGCTTCGAGACGATCCATGATTTTCATGGCAACATCTTCACCCAGGAATTTCACGATGGGCGACTGTAGACCCTCAGCACCTTTCTCAATTTCGTTTACCTTGATCCAGGCCAAACCTTTGGCCCCATAAATACCGACAAACTTGGTGTACTCGTCAATCTGCTTACGCGAGAGCTCAGCACCGCCGGTCACTTTCAATGCGGCAACACGTCCTTTGGGGTCTTTGGCGGGGCCGGCAAATACCTTGAAGTCAACGCCTTCCATCAGATCCGCCACATCGACTATTTCAAGCGGGATACGCAGGTCGGGCTTATCGCTACCGTAACGGTTCATCGCCTCGGCATATGGCATGCGGGGGAATTCACCCAGATCCTTACCCAACAGATCCTTGAACATGTTGCCGACCAGCGACTCCATCATGCCCATAAGTTCTTCTTCGGTAATATAGGAACACTCCACATCAACCTGGGTAAACTCAGGCTGACGGTCTGCACGCAAGTCTTCATCACGAAAACACTTGGCGATCTGGTAGTAACGATCGAGCCCAGACACCATCAACAACTGCTTAAATAACTGTGGCGACTGAGGCAAGGCGAAAAAGCTACCTGCATGTGTGCGACTTGGTACCAGATAATCACGGGCACCCTCTGGCGTTGCACGCGTCAAAATGGGCGTTTCAACATCCATAAAGCCATTTTGATCGAGGAAGTTACGAATGTAGTTGGTCACCTTGGAACGGAACATCAGCTTGTTCAGCATCTCGGGGCGACGCAGATCCATAAAGCGGTAACGCAAACGCGTATCTTCACCTACGTCAACGTACTCGTCCAACGGGAAGGGGGGTGTTTCTGCCGCATTGAGCACTTCAAGCTCTTTACCCAGAATTTCGATTTTGCCGGTGCGCATGTTTTCATTCACCGTGCCCTCTGGGCGCGCTCGCACAATCCCTTTTATTTGAAGCACATATTCGCTGCGCACGCGGTCTGCTTTAGCAAAGCTTTCTTCGGTATCCGGATCAAACACCACCTGGGCGATACCTTCGCGGTCGCGCATGTCCAGAAAGATGACTCCGCCGTGGTCGCGACGACGATGGACCCAACCACAGAGTGTAACTTCCTGACCAATGTCTTCTTCGGTGACTAGACCGCAATAAAGGCTGCGCATGCTCATAATATGTCTCTGATTCAATCTGGTTATTATCAATGCGGCGCCGCAGTGGGTTGCTGCGACGCGCTTTAATTACTACTTATTAGGCCGCGGGGGCGCTGCTTTCGGTTTTTTTACTGGTTCCGGTCTTACCCTCTGTGGTCTTGCCTTCTGAGGTCTTTCCTGAGGCCCCATTCTCACCGGCAAGATTTTTCTTCTTACCCGTTTTAAAGTCCGTTTCGTACCAGCCGCCGCCTTTGAGTCTGAATCCCGCTGCCGAGATCTTTTTAGTGAAGCTTTCCTGCTCACAGGATGGGCAAGTCGTTAAAGGGGCGTCGCTTAGTTTTTGCAGAACGTCTTTTTCAAAACCACAGGATTTACACGCATATTCATAAATCGGCATGGGCTTTTTACCTCTTCAAAGCAAACCAACAGTGTCTGGAATATCCGAAACCACCAAAAAAGGTGGCGTAGTATATACAACTTTGGCGGCAAAGAGCAGTATGAGGCCTGCTCTATGTCACGAAATTCCGCATCCTATGTGAGGGCTGCTGGCAATCAGTTCAAGTACACCCTGCTCAGCGTACACACCGATTAGAATACGATTTCAGCTACCCCCTATCACACAACTCACTCACAATATTTTACCTATACCAAATATTGCTTTTAAATATTATTCCTATTAGCAATGTTCTGATACGCTGCCCGTAATCTTAAACCACACTAACAAGACAAGGATTTCCCCATGCGCGCCGCCTCTCTTCTTCGATTCTATTTATTACCTTTGATGCTTGGCTTAAGTTTATCTTTTGCGGGTGCGGTGAATGCTGCGACAAAAGAAGGCCTATCGTTTTCCATTATCATCACCGGTGAGTCATCGGGCTCGCTCGAAGCCATGGTCGTAGACGGTGGTTCTTGGACAACCAAGCGCAAACTCGTCCATACCGCCGTGTTGGTGCAGCACCCCGACGGGGCCTTTCTTTGGGACACGGGTCTGGGCACCCAGCTGGAGGAACAGCTACAAGCATTTAACTGGTGGCAAAAAAGTCTGTTCAAAGTAGAAAACGTGAATCCGGCCATCGCGCAGCTTCGTGCCCAGCAATTTGACCCCAGCCGCCTGAACGCGATTATTCCAAGCCATATGCACTGGGATCACGTTAGCGCCCTCGAAGACTTTGGCGACACGCCGGTTTGGGTGCAAAAAGCAGAGCATGATGAGGCATTAAATGGAGCCCCTCCGGCCTTTATCGCTAGCCAGTTTGATGCGGAGCGGATTAACTGGCAACACGTCGAGCTTGCGAATGAACCCTACATGACGTTTGACAAAAGCCTCGATATTTTTGGCGATGGTTCAGCGGTTTTGGTCGATTTATCCGGCCATACCGCCGGTCAGCTGGGGTTGTTTCTGACACGCGCTTCAGGCGAGCGCTATTTCTTTATTGGCGACACAGCCTGGGTGGAGATCGGTGTTAGCCGTAATCGTGGCAGACCGGTTTTTGTTGACTGGCTCGTAGGCGTCGACAGTGAAATTGATCGTAATGCAGAACAGCTTTCCAAAATCCACGCCCTTAAAAAACAACACCCGGAACTGGTCATTGTTCCGGCTCACGACGAACTCATTAATCGCAGCCTACCTATCTATCCGGAGTTTATGTAATGGATTTACGCGCACTCCGTTATTTTGTCGCCACTGTAGAATGCGGCAGTGTCAGTGGCGCGGCACAACGCTGCTATGTAGCCCAGCCCAGCATTACGCAAGCCATTAACAAGCTCGAACAGGAGCTGGAATGTCAGCTGTTGTTCCGCCATGCCCGTGGCGTTACTGCCGGGCCGAATGGCGAAGAGCTGTACCACATGGCGAAGCAGCTGCTGCACCAGGCACAAAAAATCGAGTCCCACTTTAAACAACGCCGAGCAACAGCACCGATTCGTGTCCATTTGTCGGCTGCCATCGGCATCAACTACGTCGAAACACTACTGCACACCCTGCAGACACATGACGCGCAGGTCCGCATCGAATTGGTCTCAGA
>JAWWBW010000139.1:0-8232 GCA_033720775.1 Oleiphilaceae bacterium
CCTGCCACACAGAGGCCTGGCGCCCTATCAGCCCGGTGGCGCCCAACGGACACGGGCCGAAGGCTACCGCCCAGCACTTACGCGCTGAGCGACCAGCGGTTTTCATCAACAGGGAAAGCGAGTTACGCATGGAACACACAACGCCCCCCTTCAAGCACATGGCGTGCCTGCGGGCGACATGCTCCGTCTGAACTTCCCGACCCCGATATTCGTCGCGACGCTATCCTAACCCTGCGCCGCTATTTTAATTAAGAGGCAACAAAAAAAATGAACAAACTCGGACTGCTCGACGCTATCTTCGTCCACTCTGAATCCCGCGCGGCCCCCCGTCACGGCTGTGGTTTGCAGATTTTTTCACCACCTGCCGATGCCGGCCCTGAATATCTCCGCGAACTGTACGATGCCATGCGCAGCGTTCCGGTCAGCGAGGCTCCCTGCAATTGGAAACTGAATCAAAAGTCGCTGGCGCGAAAGCTAGCGCCCGCCTGGGAAACCCTCGAACAGATAGACATCGACCAACATTTTTTCCGCTGGGGCCTGCCCGCGCCGGGCGGGCAAAAAGAGCTGGGTGAGCTGGTGTCGCACATACATTCACAGCCGCTGGATTTTTCCCGCCCACTCTGGGAGTGCCACCTGATTGAGGGCTTCGACGATGGCCGGTTTGCCATACTGACCAAGGGGCACCACGCCATGTTCGACGGTATGCGCGCCCTGCGCTGGCAGAGCTGCATGCTCAGTAAAGACCCCAAGCAACGCAATATGGTGCCGTTCTGGGCGGTCGGTTTGCCCGAGCCCCAGACCAAAGCCACACCGGAATCCCCCCAGTTGATTACCGACGCCCTGCGCGCACAACTGACCAGCAGCTTCAGTTCGCTCAAAAGCCTCACCACAGCTACCCTCCAGGCACTGAAGGCAGCGACGAAAAAGGACAGCGAACTGACAGCCCCCTACACCGCACCGAAGTCGCCAATGGGCGACCCGCTGACCTGGCGTCGGCGCGTCGCGACACAATCTGTCAATATCGAGCGCCTGCGGGCGGCCTCTATTGACGGCGCTACCATCAACGATGCCCTGCTTACCTTGATCGGCGGTGCCTTTCATCGCTTTCTGCCTGAAATCGATGCTCTGCCAGAAAAATCCCTGGTTTCGGCGGTGCCTATGGCCCTGAAAAGCAACGACGCCTCAGTGAGTGGCGGCAATGCCCTGGCAAATTTACTGGTGCCCATCGGCAGCCATATCAGTGACCCATTGGAGCGTATGCAGTTTGTAATGGACGCAAGTCATACCGCCAAACAACATATGCAACAAATGTCTACCCAGGGAATGCAGGCGTGGATGATTCTCACCACCCTGCCGGCCCTGCTCGACGTGGCCTCAAAGGACAATATGATCGCCCGGCGCTTCAGCAATATGCTGATATCCAATGTTCCAGGCTCAAAGGACGCCCTGTACTTTAACGGCGCGAAAATGGAATCCTGGTATATCCCGTCGGTGCTGGTGCAGGGCTCGGGGGTGAACATTACCGTGAGCAGTTACAACGGCAACCTGGACTTTGCCTTTACCTCCTGCCCGGACATTCTGCCGCATATTCAAAAGGTGTCAGTGTATTTGCAAGACGAGCTGGAATTGCTGGAAAGCCGAATCGCCGAAGCATCTCGATAGCACAATGCTCAACGAGTATCGACAGGAGAACCCCTTGCGCGCCCCAAACGTATTTAACCTTGCGAAACACGCCAATCTGAAACAGATCGAGGCGTCTCTGGCTCAGGCGACGCACTACCAGCGCTGGCATGCCCTGGCCACCGAGCACGACCGCTTAACCGGTAAAACGCAATGGCGCGCCAGAGAGGAGACTCGGCTGTACGACTATGCCGAAATCCGGCGGAGAAAAACCCGCATCGAGGCGCTTCTGAACAGCGGGGACACAAAGGGCTTGCTGCGGCACCTGAACGAAGGTGTACACGGCAACATGGGCGGCATGGGCGACTCCCGCCTCTACCATCGCAGCAAAGTGGGCACGAAGCATCTCATCGAAAACTATCTCGACCTGCTTTCAAACGCCTTTGAACACATTGGTGAGGACCCAAAGCAGTTGCTGAACGACTGGGAAAAAACCGACTTTTTTCGGCGTGCCAGCCACTGCTATGGCCGCTCAGCCTTGATGCTGAGTGGTGGCGCCGGACTGATCTACTTTCACCACGGCGTGATCGCCGAGCTCGCCGAGCATGGCTGCCTGCCCAATGTGATTTCCGGGGCCAGTGCCGGTTCATGGATCAGCGTACAGGTCGGTTCACACACAGACGAGGAACTGGCCCAGGGGTTTTTTGACCGGCAGCGTTACCCCAGCCTGAGTGGCAAGGAACTCTGGAGCAGCCTCACTAACCGCAGTGGTGTTGAATCTGCCGCCTTCCGCGAAGCATTGATCGACAGCTTTTGCAGCAAAATGACCTTTCAGGAGGCCTACGAACACACTGGCCGTTATATCAATATTTCGGTCGCGCCCGTGGAGCGTCATCAAAAACCGCGTCTGCTTAACGCCATCACCTCACCGGATGTCACCCTGCGATCGGCGGCAATGGCTTCCTCTGCGGTGCCCGGAATGATCGACGCAGTACAACTGGAATGCAAGGATGGCCACGGCAGACTCATACCCTACTTACCCACACGCCGCTGGGTAGACGGCTCTATGGTGCACGACCTGCCCGCCAAGCAACTGGCTCGGCTCTACGGGGTAAACCATTATCTGGTCAGCCTGATTAACCCCCTTGCCCTGCCCTTCACCATCGAACCCGCCCTGCACAGGGACAACATTTACAGTGCCGCTCGTCGTTTTTTCTACAACACAAGCCTCGATGCCCTAAAGCTCAGCCAGAGCGCGCTGGAAAAAACCGGACGAGCACAAACCCTTAGCAACCTGCTCACTGTAGGTCACCGACTGCTCGACCAGGAATACACCGGCGACATCAACCTTATCCTGCGCCGCAGCGACTACCGCAGCGCGAACACCCTGTTCATGTATGAGAATAATGATATCGACACGTTGATATTGGCAGGCCGACGTTCGGTATGGCCACGCCTGGCACAGATCAGAAACTCCCTACGCCCCAGCCAACAGCTGGATGAACTACTGATAAAATTCGACCAGCCCTCTGGCCTGCAACGTTATATGATTCGCTAGAGCCCAGTACACCAACGTAGACGAACCCGGGGCCGAATAACACTGTTTACATCGCCGCCAAGGCGGTAAAAAATCACCCATCACGCAAGCCCTGCCAAGACGCCAGTGGCCCGGTTTGCTGGGCCGAAGTCAGCAAAGGTCAAACCTGAGTGGTGCTTTTGTAGCCACAACCCGCAGGGCTTGGGCTTTTTTTGCCCTGCGGCGTTATATCCAAAACACTCACGGCTCTCGCGGGGCAGGCCCTCAGTCGCTTGTGTAAGCCCACCACCCCCCCCTCCTTCCCCCTTGCCGGGCGCAAAAACACCTCAAGCAAAATAGATTCAATGAGTATTAACTGGCCCTGGCAGGGTGTTTTTTTCCATCAAATACAATAAAGTAACCGCTCCAGTACAGGTACGTGCTTACAGTACAGCGGCTATAGCGCCGCACCAGCACAAGCTCGCGGATTGACTCAAGGAATGGGGATGCTGACGACGACATTACAATACCCCTTTACCGAACCCGGTATGTTTAAACAGCGTTTGACCTTTGCGGTGTTTGCAAAGTGCGCCCCCGAAAAATGCCTGAGCAACAGGGCGAATGGAAATAATATTAATATTTTCAGTGAGTTGCCTGATTTTTCCTGGGCTAGACAAAGATATTGCACAGGTCGCCCGCTAAGAATTCTTATAAGGCTGCAGGCCTTATTAACAGGCTGTTAGGCGCATAGGAGGGTTGGGTGCCAGGATTGAAAGAAATCTGTGAAAACCTCAGCACTCATTCGAAGATGCTCGCGCAATCGTCAGAGGATAAATGGTCGGACAGTTCGTCTCCAGTAGATGAACCGGTACGAAGGATTCTTCTTAGAGGTTCAGAAATCATTCGGGGGGCTACCGATCTCGGTCTGGCAGAAAATCCAACAGCATTGGCCATCTTATCTCGGCAATTGCTGGAGTTGTTTATATCGCTTCATTGGGCGATATCGGATCCAGAGCGGGCGGCAAGGTACGGGGAATTTTCTACAAATGAACTCGATAGGCTTGCCCAGATGGCCATGAAAGACGGATTGCTCTCCGTCAAGCCAAAAGAAGATGGCGCGGATGTGACTAATGAGTTTCTATCGGCTAGAAGCAAGCCGAAAAAAGGCGTTTCGGTTGAGCAGCAAGCCCGTGAGTCTGGAATTTTGCATCTGTATCAGATTCTCTACAGGTTTATGTCATTGGAAACACACGGGAAGTGTGAAACCGTAGTTGACCCGGCCGAACGTTCCGAGGTGACATTGGTGCACCTTCAAACGATAGGTGCGATATCACAAGTGTTTGGGCATACGGCCATTTTATGGCTGCTTCACCGCCAGAAGATAACCAATGAGAAAATACGCGAACTTCTGGGGCTCAACCATGAAGTCGCCTAACAAGTGTAGGCTGTCGGACAATGAACTTCACCCGCTTTAACGGACACCAAAATCTAACAGAAGAGGTGTCCAAATGCCGAAGTACAACAACCCGAGAAAAACCTGGCAGTATGAAAATGAATTTAAAATCAAAGCAGTTCAATTGAGTCTTCTGGATGGAATCCAAGTCCAAGAAGTAGCCAAGACACTCGATATTCATCCGTTTATGCTATCGCGCTGGCGGAAAGAGTATCGAGAAGGAAAGATTGTGGCTGATAAACGCAAGAAGGTGACTGGCATTCGAAAGCAGCAGAAGGAGATGTCTGCTTTAAAGAAACTAAAAGCTGAGAATGCCAAGCTGAAGCAGGAGAATAACCTGTTAAAAAAGTGGCAACGGTTTCTTGCGGAGGAACATCAGCTAGATATCGATTCGTCCAGAGATACGGACAAGAGCTAGGCATCAAAGCGTTGTGCGAGTGGTTGGGCGTGTCTCGCAGTGGCTACTATGGCTGGCGCGATAGACAGCCGTCCGACCGTGCAATTGAGGATGACGATCTAGTGAAGCGAATTCGAGCCATCTTTGAGTCGAATGAAGGTCGCTACGGAAGTCCAAGGGTATTTCGAGTCCTAAAGAAACAAGGGTTTTCTGTTGGTCAAAAGCGGGTTGCCAGGCTAATGAGGGAAAATGGAATGGTCGCGAGAGTCGTGAAGGTTACCCGTCGAGCTCCGGGTTCCAAGCGCTTCTTGGCTTCAGGAGAAAATTTGCGCCCCGACGGGGCTGTGCCTGCGACAGTTAATTGCGTGTGGGTAGCTGATGTGACCTATCTGAAAGTGAAGCAGCGATGGCACTACCTCTCTGTGGTCATGGACTTATATTCGCGAGCTATTGTTGGCTGGAGTCTGGACGAGAGTAGAACAACATCGACGACAAAGCGGACGTTGTTGGGCGCGCTCAGCAAGCGATGTCCAAAACCAGGCCTAATGATTCATACTGATCGTGGTGTCGAATATCGAGGAAGCGACTATCAGGCTGTGCTGAAGCGCAACGGTATTACACACAGCCTGAGCCGCCCTGGGCAGTGCACTGACAATGCTCATATGGAATCGTTCTTCCACTCGCTTAAAGCTGAGTTAATACGTGGTCGTGTGTTCCGGGATGCCACAGACTTGCGGTATGCTTTGGCTGGTTATATCAATACTTACTACAACCGGATTCGGCTGCACTCAGGCATCGGCTATCAATCGCCAATGGAATATGAAGGATTAGCAGCGTGAAAAGAAACGTGTCCGTTTTATCGGGTGAAGATCACAATTTTTACGCTGCGCTTCAAACTTGCCGCAGCTACAGGCGTTAACCGTCTAGAGACGGTCCAAGTTTAGTAAGCGAATTGAAGATTACGTAACTTTACAAACAAGAAAATAGAAATGATAACCGATTACAATGAAGGACTTTTGCTTTCGCAAAAGTGTTCATTTCTTCAAGTGCCGCTGAACTTAGGCGTTATTTTTTTGGGCTAACGAATGGCTAACCTGATAGATTTCTTGCAGCTCTATGGCGTGAATGTTGATCGCTCAAGTTACAAAGTACATTTGGCAACCGGGGCTGAACACCCTCCACTTGATGCTTTTTTTGCTGGCACATTTAGAGAGTGGCAAGAAGATCAAGCCCAAAGAAATTTTGAGTGTAAGCACGTCATAGCACTTATAGGGCTCCATTCAAATAAGTGGTTGTTTGCCGGTGTTTACCAAATGCTGGGGCATGAGTTGAGTGGCGGGCGCTGCTACTACAAGTCTGAGGAGATTGAAGGTCAAACTGATGTCATAGGCCGCATTGTGGTATCTCATCACAGAACCTCGCGGGCGTCATATTTGTGGGGTACACCTGAAACCGAAAACAACTACGTGGTAAGCGAGTTTCGTGAAAAGCCAATGTCCGTTGGTGAGTTCCCTGGGTATCACGGCGCCACAGTGTCTTACTCCGCATTAAAAACCATCGTTACCCAAAGCGTCCCTTCATGGAAAGGGGCGCTTTCAAGCCTTAAAGGTGTTTATCTAATTGCCGACACGTCAAATGGCTCAAAATATGTTGGTAGCGCCCTTAGTTCAGAGGGCTTGTGGCAAAGATGGGCGTCTTATGTGCATACAGGGCATGGCGGCAACGTAGAGCTAAAATCTGTTTTGGCAAACAACGGGCAAGAACACGTATCAAATTTTCAGTATTCAATACTGGAAATCGCGGATTCTCACGCATCAGACGAGTATGTAAGGGAACGTGAAAGCTACTGGAAAAAAGCGCTTCTTAGCAGGTCATTTGGCTACAACAAGAATTGAGTATGCAGCAAACGAAACATAATAATTGCATGGCGAGTGACCTTTCCCCCGAATTTAGCGCCACGACCCTGAACTAGCAATTAGATCACCGTTTAAATAAGTGCTCCATAGACGGAAGGGATGTAACTGTAAGCAACGAATTCAGCCCGAAAGAAAATCCACCTCAAACAGCTCAGCGCAGCTTAGTACACAGCCGTACTGGAAGATAAATGGTCGATTATTTTCTCCAGGCAGTTCACCGTCACCTCCAGCTCCTCCTCACCTACCGGTAGGGGCCACTCCCGCGTTAATTGGTTGTGCAACGCCACTGCCCCCTGATGTTGGGCCTGCCCTTTTTCGGTAAGACTGATGAGCCGCGACCCTTTGTGGTAAGGGTTGTCAGACAGTTCCAAAAAGCCCTGTTCAGCCAGCTTATTCACCATGCGCCCTACGCCCTGACGGCTTTGACCCATTTCTTCGGCGAGCCGCGACGCGGTCAGCGGCTGGCCGTGGCGGGCGACTATCGCCAGTAGGAGGCTCCCTGCGCGGCTTATCTGACCTTGAAACTTCTGCAGGTCGATTTCCCTCAGCAGCAGGCCATTGAGCTTGAATATTTTGATGCGCAGCTCGGTGGACAGTTTGTGAGCAGCGGCGATTTCCGGCGAAACCATTAAAAAATACCCGAGTATCTGTAAGCGCAAAGTATACGCGAAACAGACACTTAGTCACCATGCGTCAATTTGGCGACAATCGACCACTTGACACCATATGTAAACATATTTACATTTAAATCATTATATTAATTAAGGTATTTATCATGACCAAGCCTCAACCCTCTTTCAGCAGCGATACCTACCACCAACAGGCCCTCCTTGCCCTGGCCGACGCCGACCGTTCCGCCGCATTAGCCCCGGAATTGACCATCGATGGCCCCCATACCATGGCCGACGTCACACCCGAGTGGATTGAGCAGTCGATGGCCGCCAATATCGACGGCGCCGCGTTGGTGAAAATGCACCCCGCCGATGAACACAGTGGCATGACCAGCCGCGTTAAGTGGCAGCTTGAATGGAACCCCGCCGGTCAGCAGGCCGGACTGCCCACCAGTATATTTGTTAAATCCACCCCTGCCGAACCGGCCCACCGGGAGATGCTGAGCGTGCTGCATATGCACGATGCAGAGGTGAACTTCTATTCGGGCCTACAGCCCGAGCTGAGCGATATCGCACCCAAAATCTGGTACGGCAAGGCCTACGCCGGAGGGCGTTTCTTGCTCGCAATGGAAGATCTCGAAGCCAGCGGCGGCAAACCCTTCTGGTTAAAAGACCAGGTAGGTATTGAGCATATGACGGCCGTCGCAACATCGCTGGCG
>JAWWBW010000140.1:0-8228 GCA_033720775.1 Oleiphilaceae bacterium
GCATCAAACAGGGGAGGGTAGGCGCTGTAATCTTCGTAGATGAGCTGGTCTTGTTCGGCTTCGAGCGCAGCACGAAAAGAGCGCCCCAGGCCGGAGTCGGCAAAAGGTCCATCCATGAGTGAGGTGCCCAGCTCATAGCCCTTGTTGAGAGAGTAGTAGATGCGGCCATCGGCTCCGACCAGATAGATATCGCCAAAACCCAGCTTCTCGGCGTACTCGCGAAAGGCCCGGTGGTAACCGGCATGGGCGGAGCTATACGACGAAAACTCATTACCGGGGCTGTCCATCAGGCGCTTTTCAGACGGTGCGTTAGGGTTGGTGGCAATGTAATGGTATTGCAGCAGCCAGGCGTTTTCGTCAAAGCCGGCATAGTAGGCGTCGGCATCGATCATGCGATCAGGATTCAAACTATTGTAGGGGCCAAAAAAGTGCTCTTGCATATAATCGCGCAAGGCCTGTTTTTTTTGCTCCGACATGCTCGAAGATTGCGTGATGACATCAAAGGTGGACCAGAAATGATAGTTGGCGGAGCCCGTGTTCTGGTCTTTCGACATGAGCTGAAACTGTTGCCGCAGACCATTCAGATACGCTTCGATATGGCGCTTTTTAAGTTCAAGAATGGAGACCAGCTTGGATTGGGACTGCGCAGCGAGGGTCTCGTAAGACTTATTGTTGGCCACGATCATGGCCGTTAGCCCAACCAGCAGAATGCTGACGAGTACCAATGCGCTGGAACCATAAATCAGTTTGGTTTTGATCTTCATTGCAACGCTCCCGCCGATACGGGGTTGATGGTAGTGGAGCCTCTCGTTTCAGTGATTACAAGCTTAGTTCAAAATGCGCGGATTGGTGTAGATACCAGAGGCTGCCAAACAAAAGGGCATAATCACCTAACGGCAATGCTTCAGTGCGCCACCCGTGCACTAACCTGGGTGGCGCTTAACTGCTGTTTCTAGGGGAGGGGGGCTGAGTTATCGGATAAGCGTGCCAAATCGGCAGGTATCGCATAATCGGGATAGATCGTTTTCAAGCTATCGAGCAGCACGCGCGCCTGTTCTAACTCCCCTGCACGGATTAGCTCTCTGACACGCATCACCATGCTTTCGGGGGAGGGAGCTGACTCATCTGTGAACGCTTCAGCTTGCTCGTTTTTCTTGAGTTTGGCGCTGGGTGTTGCAACCTGAGGTGTTGCCGCCGGTGCTTCAATCGCCTGCCTCGGTTCGCGGGATAAAGCGGTACCAGATTGATCGGCATACGGAGCGAATCCCTCCTGCGCTTCATCTGCTTCGAACATTTGCTCTTTCATCTCCAGCTCGGGTAGCGCCTTTTCGGCACGCATTTCAGCAGGAGCAGACAAGGATGATGGGGAGGCATCGTCAAAGTGTTCGGTTAGTGCATCCGGGTGGTCGAGCTGGCGCACATCAAAGAATATATAAACGGTAAACAGCATGGCGGCGGCCACGGAGAGTATGCGTTGCCAGGTGGCAAGTTGTGCTTTGCGTGGGTTGGGGCAGTGTTGTCGGGCCTCCGCCAGAATATGCTGGTCGATCTCGGCTGGCGGCAGCTCATGTTTGGTTTTTGCGTACAGCGCATTGAGCACGTCGTCATTGGCTTGCTTGTCACTCATTGCCCATTCCCCCTTTATCTGCGGTGGACGCAGGCCATGCGCCAACACGAGAAAGGCATTCCTTCAATGCATTTCTGGCATATCTGAGTCGGGATTTGACCGCCTCGTGCGAGGCACTCACGACCTCCGCAATCATGAGCAGGCTCAGGTCGGTTTCCTGGCTCAGTAAAAAAATCTCCCGTTGGGTGGCGGGTAGTTTTTCCATGCACGTTGTCAGTTGCTCGGCCAGCACCCTGTTCTCGTGCGCGCCATGCGGTGAACCCGGTGACGGTGCATCGGTTTCGGGTTCAACTGGTTTAAGGCTGCGATAATGATCCACAATCAGATTGTGTGCGATGCGGTAGGCCCAGGTGGTCCACTTAGCAGAAGGCGTGTAGGTCGGGGCCGAACGGATGATGCGACTCCAAAAGTCCTGATACAGGTCCCGGGCCATGTCTTGATCTGAGACTTGCCGTGATATGTAACGGTACACGGCTCCCTTGTGCCGACCATAGAGTGCTTCGAACGCAGCCACTTCGCCCCGGGCATAGGCCTGCATCAGTGCTTCGTCGTGTTGCGTTGAATACTCCATGGTCTGGCTCATCGGCTTTTAAGATGATCTGCTCAGTTTAGCTGCAAGGCGCACAAGTTGAATAAATTCGCTGCGGTAACCCAGATCGTCGGTTCCTTTTGCTTGCAGGGCGTTGCCAATAATTGCCTCGTAGTTGGTGGAAACGTATTTGCTTTGGCGCAGCGCTTCACCAAATTGTGCCACAGATGCAGAAAAGCGAAAGGACTCCGATGCGTGCTCAAATTCTGGTATGCGTTCGGGTAAAGAAATGGCTTGAGACAACAACTGGCTGTGACTTGCCTCGGGTGCTTTGTAGCGGAATTTAATAAATGCCAGCTCGTTGTTAAGCGAAGACGTGGCGGCTGGGTTTGGCTGATAGCGCAATGGGTCTACCACACTGTAGGGGCTATGATGCAGCACCAGTTCGTACAAGGCGGTGACGGTGTGGCCTGCCCCGATTTCGCCGGCATCCACCAGATCATTATTAAAGTCTTCGCGTTTCAGCGTGCGATTTTCATAGCCGATCAAGCGATATTCCTTCACGACTCCCGGGTTAAATTCCACCTGAATTTTTACGTCTTTGGCAATGGTCATAAGTGTTGACTGCAACTGTTCACCCAGTACCTTTTGCGCTTCGCTAAAAGTATCAATGTAGGCGTAATTGCCGTTACCGTGATCGGCCAGAGTTTCCATCAGTGCATCATTGTAATTGCCCGTGCCAAAGCCCAGGGTGGTTAGGTAGATGCCTTCTTTGCGTTTGTGTTCGATCAGAGCTTTGAGCGCGTCTACGTTACTCAGCCCTACATTAAAGTCGCCATCGGTGGCGAGAATGACGCGGTTAATGCCTTCTTTGAGGTAGTGCTGTTTGGCTAACTGATAGGCGAGTTCGATACCAGCTTGTCCGTTGGTGGAGCCCCCGGCCGACAGCTGCTCGAGCGCCGCTAAAATTTTGTGTCGGTCGTTGCCTTTGGTGGGCTCAAGGACCACGCCGGAGGCACCGGCATATACGACTATCGCGACCGAATCGTGCTCGCTTAACTGTTGCGTCAGCAGCGCTAAGGACTTTTTGAGCAAAGGTAATTTATTGGGAGCATTCATGGAGCCCGACACATCCAGCAAAAACACAAGGTTGGTAGCGGGGCGCATCTGTGCTGGTGGTGCATAGCCTTTTAGGCCAACGCGAAGCAATACATGATGTTCTGACCAGGGGGCCTGAGCCAGTTCGGTATGAATACTAAACGGCTGTTTCAGCGTATTAGGGGCCTCATAGTTGTAGTCAAAGTAATTAATCATCTCCTCAACTCTTACCGCATTTGCCGGGGGCAAGGCGCCTTGATTCAGCATGCGTCTAACGTTTGCGTAACTGGCTGTGTCCACATCGATCGAAAACGTCGACACAGGCTGTTCCGTCACTTGCATCACCGCACTTTGTGATAAAGCGGCATAGTGTTCTCGGCCCTCGTCTTGATAGTAAGTGGGATATGGCTCAGTGGGAGTGGGTGGCATAAACGTATGGCTATAAGGCGCGGGGGAGAGTACCTGGCGTTTCGATTCTGCTTTTTTGAATTTGTGTGGCGCGGCTTGCGCAAGGTAAGGATCAATCACATCGATAAAGGGCTGATCTTCGAGTAATGCCGCCTGAGCTTCAGCCCGATCTTCGACGGGAGCAATTTGGTCCATCTCTATCGTTGCGGCCGGTGGTGTGATTTCTTTGTTAGGATTGTAAGCCGTTTTGTCGTCGGTGTTTGAAGCACAGCCAGCAATGATGACCAGGATCATGCCAGCGGCCAGGGGTAACGTAATCTTCATCTTTTTGTCCTCTCATAACAGGGTAATATGTCACGCGGAACCTACTAACGATGGATTTTCGAAAAGGGGTTATTTATTTTTAAAAAATGGCGAAACACCGCCAATCACACACTAAGGAGAGTTGTTATGTCAGTAGAGCGAAATGAAAACGTTGCCGAAAAACCGGATCGCGATTTTGAGAAGTCATATTCTGTGGCACAAACCGTCGAAAAGCTCCGTCGCCTCGCCGACTGTTTGGAGCAGGGCAAAGCCTTCGAAATCATGATTGGTGGCGAGCGAATCTACGTGCCGGTACGAGCAGAGTTTAATATTGAGCACGAACGCGAAGACGGCGAAGAAGAGATTGAGTTTCAGTTTAAGTGGAAGAATTGAGGCTTGGTTGAAAGGAAAGCGGAATACCGCCTCCTGTTGACTTGAGGTTTCTTTGGCGGCGAAGCAGTGATGGAGACCTATGGACTGCCATGCAGTCCATAGGTATTTGAAGGACAGATCAACTATTCAAATGAATCCAATATGACCTGGGATAAGCTTTTTCTTGAAGCGCCAGTGATGTAACGATGCGTCCTCAACCAATTCTCATGATTCTCAACGCTAATACCGAGCGTTTTGTGATCGCTGCTCGCGTAACGAGCGCTCTCGCTGACGCTATATGTCATATTTCGTCCCTTCACGTACCAAGGCGCAACCAGCAGGTTTTGCCACGACCATTGGTTGATGCCTTGTGGCATATCATTGTGAGGTAAGGTTTCACTCATAATGATTACGTAGTTGTAGTCGTAAAAAGAATTTGGCGCGTTCGCTATGGATTTAATCCGGCCGTCCAGAGCGAGGTCGTGTAAGCAAGAGTCGTAGGGGTAGTGCACGACCGCTCCACAAGTACTGTGCAATGGTAAGACGCTGTCATCACGCCCGGGGATAACGGCATGTGTCAGTGGCGCATAAAGCTCCTCACCGCCTGCGGCTATTCGGAAATGTGGGACAGCAGGAAGTGAAGCGTTATCAGCTAACCAGCGTGCCACTTGGGGCTGCAATTCCACGGTCATGCCAATGCGCGTAGAGGGCGCGGTGATATCCCCGGGGAAGAAGGCGTTAAAGGCCTCTGTCGCGAATGCCGAGACGTTATTCGCTCCATCAAATAACATGACGCCAATGTCAGCCAATATGGTGCCACCGCCCGCGCCAGACATGGCGATTACGCCATCGACTTTAAAGTTGCTTGCATATTCGCCCAGCAGGTCGGCATTGTCTTCGTCCATCACGTAACGCATTACAATTTCGCCCGTAGAGTGAGTTACGACTACACAACCCTCAGCGCAATAGTCTGGTTCGTCTGCGAAGATCGCTTTGAGTTGGTTCGCGACGTTTTCACCGGTACCCAGTTTATTCGGGTCACTCTCTTCTAGATGCCTGCCCGAATCGTAATACAAGATGCGGGTATGCGGGTCGGCCTTCTCGTCAATTACCCCACCGTTGCGGACGATGCCGGCTCCGTTACGATATAGCTCCGATGTATCCCAATAGTCGTACCCGTCGTTTTTTCCATTGTCGCCCGGGTCAGCAATAATATGGGGTATCCAGTAACCTTGAATCAGAAATACGTTTTTACCTGCAATCTTACCTGCAAAGCTTGATGACGCAGCCAGGGTTATGCTGATTGCAATGATGAATCTGAGCATCCTCATGATGGTTCTCCTGTTGTTTATCTTTATTCTCTAGGGTGTGTATAAGCGGATTTGGTTAGTGCTCGTGTGACGCATATGTTTGGTTTTTCTTAATTGGCTCTCCCTAGTTGGGTTAAAAAATCCAAGCGCGCCTGGGCCCGCTCATCGACGTAAGGGATGTCTTCATATTGACTAAAAGGAAAACCGGCAACGGCGTAACTGTCGCGCGGGACCATGCCCCTTTCTGTGATATTTCTGGGGGCCGAGGGGCCGCGACTTAGCGCAATGTCTTTCAGTTCATAGGGGCCTTCGTAACCCATTTTTTTGAGGGTAACGATATGCGCTTTGAGATGAATAACGCCGGTACTCGAAGTGATGCGATTTCGGCCATTGAGATGCGCGATAGGAACGCCGGATTCCGCATCGTAGAGGTTGGCTTTAACCGAATGTAAGCCTGGGGAGGTCGTACTGATATGTACCGGAATGACCAAGTACTCGGCATCAACTTTGGCCAACCCTACCTGTTCTAATGTTGCGATTGTGTTGGGGTATTGCACTGGAGCGCTGATGGCAAAAGGTTGGCCGCCGACTGTAAACTCGGCAACGATGCGCATGTCGCCGTTATGGCCAGACGCTAAGTGGCTGAGATCGTCAAAACTAATCGTAAAGTGTTGGCTGTTTGGGGCTCTTTCGCTTTCTGCTCTGGTTATCTCCAAGGCGTTGGCAATGACTTTTCTCTCTGCCAAAACGTAGGCTGAAAGACCCACAAAGTCACCTTCGCTGAGGCCGGTAATTTCGGCTTCTGCTAACAGTGGTTCACCTTGATAGTACCTGTACTTTGAGGCTTGCAGAGAAATCTGTGGGCTATTTTCCAGAGGTGCTGCAGTCGCGTCGTCAAGATTAATCGCCATACTCGAAGAGATACTCCGATTGGGCAGGTACTTGGCTAATTCCTCTTCATTGCGAATGGGTTTGGAGAAGTTAGGGTATTTAATGTCTTCGGCGAACTGGGCCGCGACTTGTTGGAAACGGTATTTTACTTCCTTGCCTTCGAACGGATCATTCGTCTCCTGAGCAAGCTCTTGGTCATGCTGAGAATGTTCATGGCTATCGGCAGGTGTTTTATCGTTAGTCTGTGCTGCCGCTTTCTGATGCGCTGCATCTATTGAGACAGGCAATGGATGTTGTTCGTTACCGTCTAGTAGATGCTCGTTTTGAAGCGCGAGCACGGTTAAACCCGCTAACAAAAAAATGCCGCCATAAGTCTTTACGTAACCGGTTTTTATTATTCGCATGTCGTCTTGGCCTTTTGCAGATGACTGGTCAAGAGCGATCATACGGGTAATCAGATATGCATAGCCTCCTACAAACGGGTGAATTTGCAGCGCTATTTTTTAAGACGCGCAGTGTTGTTCAGCTATTTTGGACCCAGTTATCATTTTCATTAGTGGGCTTAGATCAAAAAGGGGGCGCTAGAGGAATGCAGGCCCACTCGGGTGCCTTAAGCACACATCACCAGGTTCGGAGGCATTTGCAGGTTGAGCCGTGGGGGGGGAAAGCGTTTGAATCTTTTGGATTTAAAAACGGGCCAACTCGTCCTGAATATCCCGTTGCAGTTCGTGGGCTTCAATCACCCAAACACTGCCATCGGTGCCGGGAAAAACACCTACCTCGAGTTGGTCGCGTTGTAAACCGGGCACCCATTTCTTGAGGAATTCGGGTAGAACCCATCTGAAAAGTTAGCAATGAAGTCGTGCAATCAACATTTTCTTGTTTCGACAACCCCAACATGTTTAAGAAGTCACTTATCATCGGCAGCACTTCATCCATAGTTTGATGTACCTGATTCATTTATGATCCTAACCGTGCGTTAAACGCTCCCTGGACCTTGACCCCCTAAACGCGTTTTATGCATTTACTCTGTCCATTCCGAGTTTTGTAACACAACACGATAACCATCTAAGTCTTCAAATGTTTTACCAGCTGATTCCCAATAGCTGTTGTATGATTGAACATGTTTAAAGCCAGCCTTTTCTAATGCTTGGCAGTTTAATGTCCATTCCTTGGCATCTGGTATGTAGAAAACGAGGAGATTATCTTTTGTTGGAGCGCTTCCAACTGTTGTGCCACGATGGTGAGTAAACTCTAAGTGGTATGCATGATCGGGATGCCCAATGATTGAACCGTTAAAACCATCGTGATCTTTGAAACTGCCAATAAGCTGAAAACCAAGGCCTGAAACATACATCCTTGTGATTTCATCCAATCTGTCTGTTGGTCTTGCAACTCTCAAGACGGTTGTTTTGGATATCATTTGTAGCTTCCTGCTTTAAGCATAATGCCTAGCTTTGCGCGCGAGCGAAGCGAGCCCGCAAGGGCGCTTGGTTAGGGTGGTTATTAATTGAGTTCGTTAAAAATCGTTAGCGCCGTGGCTATTAATATTAAAGTAATGGTTGTTCTTTTTAACCAAGTTGGCGCCCCTCGGTCACTTGCTTTGGCAACACGCTCTTTGAACTCAGGAAATAACTCTTCGGTATGGAGTTCGTCATTTAAATGTAGCCTGCAATAGTAGTTGCCCGGC
>JAWWBW010000141.1:0-8219 GCA_033720775.1 Oleiphilaceae bacterium
GGGAGAGTAATGAGCTTTGATGCTCCCGTTAATGCGTTTCACGTTTTTAATCTCGTGTTTTACTTGATCACTCACATTATTTAATCGCCAGCGTTGAGCAAAACATTTCTCTCCCCAAAACCGAAAACGTTTTGGTTTCCTTTACTTGAAGCCCCTGCTTTTCGAGAATTTCAGCGTAGTTGTAGATCTCATGAATGGCATTGCCGGCTGCGGCAAAACAGGCGGTTGCTGCGGTGTACCAATACAGGTTTTGGATGCTTTTGTTGAGCAACGAACCAGAGGGTGGGGCAAAGTCACCAATAACGAGTTTGCCTCCAGGCTTTAGTAATTTGATCAAATGTTTTAGCTGGCTGAGCATCTTGTCGCGCTCAAATATATTGAGATAAAAGTTGGCGACAACCATGTCATAGAACCCTTCATCTTCCACTTTCAGCGCATCACTCTGAATTGCTTCGATGGCGAGGGTTGCTCGGGCTGGGTGCTCATTCAGGTGTTGTTTGAACTTGCCTAGCATGGTGGGCGAAATGTCCACTACCGATACGCGTGCGCCGAGCTCCGCTGCATGTAATGCGTCGCGCCCTTGTCCCGCGCCGGCAAAGAGTACGCGACTGCCGGGGCCGAGCGTATCGGGACGAAGCATCGCCAGCCGACAGGCGTGCACGGCGTCGCCGCTGTAGAGTTTGCTGATAGTGTCAAAGGAGGGGCCGAGTAGGCGATATTTATCGAGCATAGATTCTTGTGCGGAGGATAACTTAGCGAAGCTGCCAGACTGCGGTTTCGACGTTCAAATGTCAATGCCGGCAAGCGCCCGTTATCGGAGTGAACGGGCCCTTAAAGGGCCCGTTATAACGCCGGTAGCAATTCGGAAGATGTTCACACCGCAATGGAGCGGGTGCGTCGGTTCAGCATATCGATGATAAGGTGGGCGGGTTCTGCCTTGCCAAAGTAAAACCCCTGGATTTCCTGACAGCCAAGGCTCTTGAGATAGTCCAGCTGTGCTCGCGTCTCTACACCTTCTGCGACGATGTTGAGTTTGAGGCCGTGCGCCATCGATACAATGGCATTCACAATACAGGCTTCATTCATGGAGTCATGAATATCGCGAATAAAGGACTGATCTACTTTGAGCGTATGGATCGGTAGCTTTCTTAGATAATTGAGTGATGAATAGCCTGTGCCAAAATCATCGATCGCAATGCTCAGACCATGCTCTGATAATTTGCTCAGTTTTTGTGTCATATTCTCGAGGTCGTTCATGAGCACGTTTTCGGTCAGTTCGATCTCAAGATTGGCGGGTGGAAACTGGGTTTCTTCAAGTACCGTTAACAGGTGTTGAACAAACTTGGGATGTTCCACCTGCAAGGGCGAAAAATTAACCGACAGACGAATGTCGGAATGACCGGCATCAATCCACTGTTTCACCTCCAGACAGGCATTGCGTAACACCCAGTTATTGAGGTCTGGCATGAGTTTGGTTTCTTCAGCCAGGGGAATAAAGTCTTTGGGGAAGACCAGTCCGCGCGTTGGGTGTTGCCAGCGTACCAGAGCTTCAACACCTACAATACGACCAGTGGCCGTGTTGATTTTAGGCTGGTAGTACACTTGGAATTCTTCGTTGTCGAGGGCGCTGCGTACTTCACGTTCTAGGCTTAAGCGGTTGGAACTGCTCACCTGCATGGTATCGCTAAAGAACTGATATCCGTCTTTACCGCGCCCTTTTACATGATACATGGCGACATCGGCGTTTTGGATGAGCTGTTCTACCGAATCACCGCCATTGGGGTAGATCGCGATACCTATGCTCACGCCGACATAAACCTCCTCGTCACCCAGGTAGAAGGGCTCTTTCAATACATTAATCACCTTTTTGGCAATGGTGCGGGCATCTTCCGCATTATGTATGGCCGGCAACAGCAGGGTAAATTCATCCCCACCAAAACGCGATAGCGTGTCGCATTTTCGGACGCAGTTTTCGAGTCGTTGTGCGACCGATTGCAGCAAACGATCGCCCATGGCATGACCCAGTGTGTCATTGACGACTTTAAAGCGATCAAGATCCAAAAACATCACGGCGACTTTTTGTTTGTTACGGCGAGCCTGGGCTAGCGAGATGCTCAAGCGGTCCTTAAACAGTGCGCGATTGGGCAGGCGGGTTAGCAGGTCGTGATAGGCCTGAAAATTGATGAATTCCTCAGCCTCTTTGCGTTCTGTGATATCGCGAGCGGTGCCATAGGTGCCGATAATACGCTTTGCCACCTGTTGCGATTCAGCCCCTGTCGTGCGCACTTTGCTTTCAATGGGAAATACCGTGATTTCGAAGTGTCGCGCTTGTTGATCACTATTGCGGGATTTCAATTTAAGCTCTGAACTCCAGGCCCCACTTTTTTTATGGATCTGCTCTTCGAATATATATTGCGCTCGATCAAGATCGCAGTCATCCACAATGGATTGATATGCTTTGCCGATCAGCTCTGCTTTTTTGTAGCCCAATAGTGTTTCTATTTTATTGTTCAGAAAGCTGAAGCGACCTTTCTGATCAAGCATGAACACAATGTCGGGTGAACTGTTTACAATATAGCGATGCAGTTCTTCAGACTTTTTAAGCTTTTGCTGCATGGCAGCGTGGGCTTTCTCAAGCATGATCTTTTGCAGCGAGCTTTGTACCGTACGCAGCAGTTCCTCAGGATGGTACGGCTTTTTAAGGTAGTCGTAAGCGCCACGTCTTAGCGCTTTGCTGACAGCCGAAAAAGAAGACTCTCCACTCACCACGATTGTGGCGGTATCGAGTTCGTTTTGCGCGATAAAGTCCATCACATCATGGCCGCTGATATCGCCCATCTTCAGATCTAGCAGAACCAGATCATAATGCTGTTCGAGCAGTTTTTCGCAGGCTTCCATGCCGCCCAGAGCCGTGTGTACATGGTAGCCTTCACCGGCTAATAGTTTTTCGAGAACGCTAACCAGCCGCCGTTCATCGTCGACGACCAATAGCTTGGCTTGTTCCGTTTTGAGGCCGGACGCCTGCTGTGACTTGAGTGCTTTCATGTGCTTCAGACCAAGGTTTTTCGGACACGGTTTCACTTTATTGTTTGGAGTAGTATTTGAAACTCGGTGCCCTGATTGTTGCTCCTACAACTTATGGTTCCACTGGCGTCCGTGACCAGATTTTTGGTAATACTCAGGCCGAGGCCCGAGTGACCTGTTCCCTTGTTGCTGGCAACGGGAGAGAACAGGTTTTTGAGTACTTCTTCGGGTATGCCTTGTCCCGAATCTCTTATTCTTAATTCCGCCAATACCTTGCCGCTGGCATCTACGCAACGGCTCGTGCTCACAAATATGGTGCCGCCATCTGACATGGCTTCAGCTGCGTTTTTGAGCAGATTCGTCAGTATTTGGCGTAGTGCGTTGCGCGAAATTGCACAGGCTTCGAGCGCCGCGTCGAGCTGCAATGAACAGTCGATGTTTCTCAGCGCGAAGATCGACTGTTCGTAGAGCCCGCAGAGTGCTCGTATTTCAGTATTCAGTTCAGCGCGGGTGTCATTTATTTCGTTATTCTGCAAATCCTTGAGGCGGAACAGGATATGACTGGTGCGTTCAATTTCTTCGCGCACAACATCGAGCTCTTCAAAGGTCTCGCCTTGCTTTTTCAACTTCTCGGCAAGTGCCGCAAGATAGTTGCTAATGATATTGAGCGGATTGTTGGCTTCGTGGGCGATTTCATGTACCCGCTGCATCAGTTCGTCAACGCCAAGATTCTGTTCACTATGACTGACTCGTTCCAGTGTTTGCTGGCAAGTATTGGCAATCTCGTGGGCAAACAATTGTATGAGTTGATGCTGGTGACCGTGTAATTTCATGGGGCCTGCTTGCGCCGCTACCACTACACAATAGAGTTTGTGTTGTGTGGCGATAGGAATGCAACAGAGCTGTTCAGCATTGAGCATGCGCTGTAATTGCTGATCGACAATCGGAAGGGGAGCTTCTTGTTCGGCGTCGCTATGAAGGTGCAACATTTTGCTGCGAGCCGCTGTGGCGACAAGGCTGCGCGAGTGCTCCAGCTTGATACGCAGTTGATTGTCCTCATCCCGTAATAGTACTAATTCGTTGTGCTCGGGAAGCAGCCAAAAAATCAGACTCTGTCGAAAATCGAACAAGAGATCCAAGGTGCTCTGTAGTGCTCGATCCAGTTCCAGCGCCGTGGTGGCCTGCCTGACCTCGCTCGCGGCTGATTGAATCAAACCGATGTTGCGTACTTGTCGTGCCAGTGCAATTTGTTTGTGGTGGTCGTCTTCTTGCAGTGCTTCGTCAAAGCTAATGCCAAGGCTCGTCGCTACTTCGGTGACTTCATCGCTGATTTTTTCTGAAATTTCATTGATCAGAGAAGGGTTAAGTTCGAATAACGCTTCCGCTGCAGTCATGGCGTCGTGGCTAAGCGGCTCGCCGCCATGGCTCAAGCACGTTGCCAGATAGATGATTTTAACCAGGTGGTGGGCGTCTTCCACTTCAGCCAAGGGTGATTGGTGAAAGGCGAGGGCATCTGCTGCAAACTCACCGAGTCGCCATTGCCTGAATAGCCAGGCGCCGACGGAGGGGTGAGTCATGCCGAGTTCATTTTGTTCTGTCTCAAGGCGCATCGCTATATCGCTGCAGCTTTCGCGAATCCGTTGATACTCCTCACCAAAATTGGTTTCGAGCACCAGCTCGCCGATGTTGTGCAGCAGACCGGTTAAGTAGGCCTCGTCGGCATTGTGGTAACTGGTGAGAATGGCGAGAGATTTGGCGATCAGGGCACAGCTGAGTGATTGTTGCCAGAAGCGACGGAGATAGGCGCTGTGTGCGCTGCTAAAGCCTGAAAAGAACTGCTGTATTGAAGCTGTAATGACAATGGTTTTGATGGTCTCGGTGCCCAGCATAAACAGAGCACGTTCGAGTGAGTCAATGCGGCGCCCACGGTTGTAGTAGGACGAGTTGGCAAGCGCAACGACGCGCGCAGCAATGGCGGCATCGCGGCTGATTATTTGCGACATTTCCTGAAATGAGGCCTGTTGTCCTTGGCAAGCCTCGAGCATTTCGACGAGTACGTGCGGTAATGACGGCAGCCTGTTGGTCTTCAGTGTCGCAAAGATGGACTCACTAGTGGGTGGCATGGCATGTTCATTATTTAAGCGCTTAAAGTTGATACTAGACAATATTCGTTAAAAATTAAACATTTGCTGAACAAAATTTAAGTAAATAGTTTAAAAGCCTCGCTAAGTCACTTAAAAAAATGATCTTAAATTTGCGATGTCAATGGCTTTTTTAGCGTGTTCAAACCGGCTATTATCTGAGCGGTTCCTATCGGAGCACCCGCATTTGAGGTGTTACTTGCCTAGCCTGAAGCAAGTCTCACCTAACGTCTTTGTTGCCGCGCCGGGTTGCCCAACGGAAAAAAATAATAAGGTGGGTATTCGCGGTGGTGCATTGTCTTCCGCTTCAGATACTCCAATAAAAAGTACTTCAGAGCGTAGTAGTCATCATGTCTGTCTTGAGTATGCACAAACACTCCCAGGGGAAACGTGTCCCCCGGGTGCTTGCCATTACCGGTGGTAAGGGCGGTGTAGGTAAAACCAGTATTTCCGTTAATTTGGCCATTGCTCTGTCGCGCAATGGGAACAAGGTCTGTCTGTTCGACGCCGATACCGGTTTGGCTAACGTCAACATTATGCTGGGGATGCATCCGCCGTATACGCTGGAGCATTTATTCACCGGCGAAAAATCCATTCAGGATATTGTGGTTGAGGGCCCTGAGGGCATCCACATTGTGCCGGGTGCTTCAGGCTTTGCACAATGTGTGGAGCTCGATGTTGGGCAACAACAGCGCTTGCTCACGTCCATTGAGTCGATCGAACCGCACTATGACTATATGCTGGTGGATACTGCGGCGGGTATATCTCCCACGGTGCTACATTTTATCGCCGCAGCGCAGTTGGCAGCGGTGGTGATTACTCCCGAGCCGACTTCTCTAACGGATGCCTTCTCTTTATTGAAGGTGCTGAAACGTCGGGGCTATCGCCGGCGTGTACAGGTGATCGTTAATATGTGCAGCAGCGCGACACAGGCCGAAAAGGTCTTTCGCCGGTTTAGTGCTGCGGTCGACAAATATCTGGGATTGAAAACAGAGAGTCTCGGTTCTGTCTGGATGGATGAAAGTATGCGTACCGCTGTGACCTTGCAGCGTCCGGTTGCTTTGTTCCCAAAAACGGATCCTTCGGCGCGCAGTTTTTATCGTTTGGCGGATCGTGTCGATAACCTGTTCTCGCGCACAGGCGTTCCGACATTACCGTTTAGCGCCTATTGGCAGAAGTTGCTGGAGCGCCACGCCGCAGGGCGTGCGCCAGTTGCGCCGGCTTCAACCGCGAAGTCGACGGGAGATACGCTAGCGGCACTTAAAGAGCGTATGCAGCGCAGTCAGATCGAGAGGCAGCTTGAGGCGCAGAGAGGTGAGTTGCAGTCGACGCCCGAGGCTGTATCACACAAATCGCTTGGCCCGCTAAGTGCCGATGCTGAAAATGAATGGTTGGATCTGCGTATTCGGCTTAATCAGTTTGTGAGTCGCTCTGAAACCACGCCGGAGCAGGTCACTACATTACTCTCAAGCTGTATTTATTCCTTTGGTGAGCGTTTGGGTAATGTTGCTATCGATTTGATACATGGCCTGATGGCGTCACTGGATCCAGAGCGTATGAGTGATGCCGAGAAGCGTGTTCTGCGTGCCGACTTTGAGCGTATAGCAGGCAGTCTGAAGCCCCCTCAGAAGACTGTTCGAGAAGTCTCTGCTCAGAGTGAGACCGACGGAGAAGTGATTACCGTAGGATATGACAGCCAGGGGTTTGGTTGTCAGGATGGGCTAGCCCGGCAGATTCGGCAAGCAGAACAGATGCCGCTCGAAGCTTTGCTTGAATCCATTAAGTATGCGTCGCTGGTAGAAACCACCGAGGCTAAAGAGAACGAGTAAGTCCGCTTTACCTCTTAACAAGCTCTGTTATTGGCAGTGACTGTTATGCCCTCAGAGGTGCACGAATCGTGCGCCTTTGCCTCTTGTGAATGGCCCTCGGCTTGGCGCACAATAGCCAGCACTTCTAAGGAAAGTCCTCTCACCCGGACGGGCTTATAACGATAAACACACCACGGGGGCACGCATGAGCGAAGGAAAAATCTATCCAGTCAAAGACGCGGCTAAAGCTCGCACCAGGATCGACGCCGATACCTACCAGTCACTTTATCAACAGTCTATTGATGATCCCGAAAAGTTTTGGGCAGAACAGGCGCAGCGCATTGACTGGATCACTCCTTTTACGCAGGTTAAGGATGTCAGTTATCGTTCAAGTGATCTGCATATTCGCTGGTTTGCGGACGGGGCACTCAATGCGTCGGTGAATTGTCTTGACCGGCATTTAGCGAACAGGGCAAATCAGACTGCCATCATCTACGAAGGTGATGATCCGTCTGTGTCACGTCATATCACCTATGCCGAATTGCACGAGGAAACCTGCAAGTTTGCTAACGGCCTCAAATCCTTGGGTGTGAAAAAGGGCGATATCGTTACCATCTATATGCCCATGGTGCCCGAAACCGCCGTAGCGATGCTTGCCTGTGCGCGCATTGGCGCCGTCCATTCGGTGGTATTCGGCGGGTTTTCGCCTGACGCGTTAGCGGCTCGTATTATCGATGGGCAGTCCAAGTGGGTGATTACGGCAGATCAGGGTATTCGTGGTGCCAAGGCCATTCCGCTCAAAGACAATGTGGATCAGGCCCTCAATCATGCGGATGTGAGCACCGTTGAAAAGGTCGTGGTGCTCCGTCGCACCGGCGAATCTGTCAATTGGGTAGACGGTCGCGACTGCTGGTATCACGAATTGGTGGATGCGGCGTCGGCGGTGTGTGAGCCAGAAGTGATGAATGCGGAAGATCCGCTCTTCATGCTGTATACCTCGGGCTCTACCGGCAAACCCAAAGGTGTGCTGCACACCACGGCAGGTTATCTGGTGTATGCCTCGCTCACGCACGAGGTGGTGTTTGATTATCAGGATGGTGATGTTTACTGGTGCACCGCAGACTTTGGCTGGATTACGGGCCATAGCTACATTTTGTACGGGCCGTTGGCGAATGGTGCAGTGACACTTCTCTACGAAGGTGTACCGAATTACCCTGATATTTCGCGTTTCTGGCAGGTGATCGAC
>JAWWBW010000142.1:0-8152 GCA_033720775.1 Oleiphilaceae bacterium
GCCCCCAGGCTCAGCATGGCATCATCCACGGCAGCATAATCTTCGCGAATACTCGCAACAATGGCATCATGATAGGCTCTCACAATGTCGGGCTTGAGGGTCTTCACACAGCCGAAATCATAAATGATCACCGTTCCGTCGGGCCTGAACGCGAAGTTACCCGGGTGGGGATCGCCGTGGATGCGCTGAAAGATAAAGAGTTCTTCTGCCAAAACCGTAAACAAGCGATGTCCCAACTGGTTTCTAACATCCTGCGTATACGCAGTGTTACCGTCAAGCTCCTGTAAATGATCCCCCTCGATATACTCCAGAGTTAACACACGTGGGCTCGAGAGACGTGCAATCACCTTGGGTACGATTACCTTCTCATGCTGCGCATGGAACTCCCGAAACGCTCGTAGATTTCTTGCTTCCTGCTCGTAATCCAGCTCTTCATGCAAACGCGCTTTAATTTCTTCGAATAACGCATCAACACTGGCTTTAGGCATTTTGATCAAGCCTCCCAGCTTGAGCGCCAGCCGTAATTGTTTGAGATCCGAATCGCAAGAACGATCAACACCTGGGTATTGCACCTTCACCACCACCGGAATACCCGACTTGGTCACAGCGCGATGCACCTGCCCTATCGAAGCCGCAGCGTATGGTTCGGTATCAAAGCTTTTGAATAGGTGCTCGGGCTCATCGCCCAGTTCATCGACTATTTGCTGACGGATGACTGAAAAGTCGACAGGTGGAGCCTCTTTTTGTAATTTTTGCAAAGCTTCGGAAAACTCTTTGGGTAAGAAGTCCTGCGTTTGCGAGGCGATTTGGCCAATCTTCATGACCGCCCCTTTCAGCTCTCCCAGCGTCTCGACAATATCATCTGCCATTTTCCCATAGGACGCCTGCTTGCGTTCTTGCACCTTCTCTTCGCTGGAGAACACACTTTGCACACGCTCACTGGCATATCGACCTGCCACAGAAGCGGTCATACCAGCGAGCTTCATAAAACGCCCAGCACGACTGGTGGTCGCCTTTTTTGCCATCAAATCAAACCTCTGAAACCTTGGCCACGCCAGACCATGAGAACGCACCCTGCAATTCCAGCTTAATCACATCACCATTGCTCAGTTGCCCAACTCCCGCCGGCGTGCCGGTCAGCACAATATCACCGGCACGAAGCGTAAAGTGCTGAGTAATATAAGAAAGTAATTGAGGAATAGGCGTGAGCATGTCGGCTGTATCACCTTGCTGACGAAGGCTGCCGTTGATGCTTAGAGAAAATTTCAGTGCCGCTGGGTCGTTGAGCGCGTCTGGCGATACAAAGGGCGTTATCGGGCAGGAACCGTCAAAGGCCTTCGCTATTTCCCACGGATGCCCTTTTGCTTTTAACGCAGATTGACACTCACGTTTGGTAAGATCCAAAGCCAAGGCATACCCATCAATGGCAGAAACCGCTTCGTCAGGCGTTACCGCTTGCAAATCCCGCCCGATACGAACGGCCAACTCAGCCTCATAGTGGCAATCAGAGGCTGGAATACGAAATTCAGGCTCCACATCCGCTAATGCGGTCGACGGTTTGATGAACAGCAATGGCGTCTCGGGAACGGGATTATTTAATTCCTTTGCGTGCTCCGCGTAATTGCGCCCGACACAGACTATCTTGCCTTGAAACATGCTGCCCCCTTGGTACCAAAATGCGCTCTAACATACTCGCATACGCGGCAGAAAGACAAGCAGTTTACTGCGATTTACTCGGGCGAAGAACACTCCGGTGAGGAAGGATTAAATTTACAGCGAATTTTCCACAGTATGGTGATCGCCTTGGCGTCGTAAGCTTTTTCATCACGTAGCTCCAAGCGCACCTTTTTCACCATTTGCTCATACTCGTTGCGATTCTTATCATCAAGCTGAATCCAGTAATGCTGAGGAATTTCACTCTTTGCCTGTTTAACCGTATTTTCCAGCTCATCAAAGCGTGTCAGCGCATGGCTCCGCAATTGCTGACCAAAACCCTCGGGTACCCGCTTGGTATTGACCACTGCCACCATGACGGCATACAGGATATTGAAATCGATGATGCCCCCTTTCGTACCCAAGCCCTTATATAGCTCAAAGGTGTTGTAGGCCAATGCCGGACCAAACAGGACATCAATATTACCGTTGTTAAACTGACCAGCCCAAGTCGCCAAGGTCGTATGTACTGGTGATGCACCCACCACTTCTACAAACTTTGTGCTGGCAATATCGCCGTTAAGTATGGAAACCTTTTTCCCGCTGATACTCGAAATGGCAACATTGCTGCGATCACGAATAAAAGTGTAGATCTCGCCAATCGGGAACAAACCCGCGACCTGATAGTTGTTATTGGTGATTAGCCCTTCCGCTTTTTCGGTATTCAGTGAAGCTGACAGGGTCTTTAATTCGGGCAGGGTTTTAATGGCTCCAGGCGCACCAAAGGCAGCCGAAAACGGGACAAAGTCTTTGGCCAGAATATTAGTGAGAAAGACCGCATCACATACGCCCGAACGAAAATCATTCGAGGCCACCTTTTCGTCTGTATAGGCTTCCAGTTTCAGATCCACTCCCCACGAAATAGCCTTAAGCTTGGTTTCCTTAAGGAAGGCTATAAAGGGCCCATTCGCCCCTACCGGGTCCCAAATACAGAATTTGACAGTGCTTAGGTTAGAGGCAATTGCAGCCTGTGGCAGAAGTAAAAAGAGAATCAGGGAAGGAAGAATGTTTTTCATTGTTCTATTAACTCACTACGCGCCAGTAATCTGGACTACTTTACAGGGCCTGCGAATTTACGTGAATATTGTTCATATTACAATTAAACACTTTGTTCCACTGGCGCCGCCAGTATTGCATAGCGACGCAGTTAAACACCCGATAAGCTCCCTCAGTCGAAAATCTTACCCGGGTTCATCACCCCTTTAGGATCGAACACACGTTTGATTCCACGCATCAACTCTAGCTCTGTATGGCTGCGGGTATAGTGCAGGTAGTCTTTTTTCACCAAGCCAACGCCATGCTCCGCTGATACGCTGCCCTGATGTTTCTCAACAATATCAAACACCCACTTGTTCACTTTTTGACACTGCGCGAAAAACTCGTCTTTCGCCAAGTCAACAGGCTTTAGAATATTCAAGTGCAAGTTGCCATCACCGATATGCCCAAACCAGATAATCTCAAAATCGGGGTAGTGCTCGGTCACGACGTCATTAATTTCATTGAGAAAATCGGGGACTTTCGAAACCACCACCGAAATGTCATTTTTATAAGGCGTGCGTCCCGAAATAGACTCTGAAATCCCCTCACGCAATTGCCATAAATTGTTGGCCTGCGTTTCGCTCTGGCTTATGACACCATCCAGCACCCAGCCCTGCTCCACGGCATGCTCAAACAAGGCCATCGCTTCATCCATAACAGCTTCTGAATCTGCCTCAAACTCCAGTAATGCATAAAAAGGCGCCTCGGTTTCGAAGGGAGGTTGCACATCTCTGTGAGCCAATACATGGCCCATGGCCTCATGAGAAAAGAACTCATAGGCGGTAAGATCGATTTTGCCCTGGTACGCCTTCAGAACATCCATGGTATTGGTAATGTCTGCCAAGCCCAGAACCAATACCGTGAGATTATTTGGCTGTCGCGTGAGCCGCATGGTCGCTTCGGTAATAAAGCCCAAGGTCCCCTCCGCACCAATAAAGAGATGGCGCAGGTCATAGCCCGTGTTGTTTTTGAGCAGATCGCGATTCAGCTCCAGTATTTCACCAGCACCGGTCACAACCTTTAATCCCAATACCCAGTCTCGCGACATGCCATACTTGATCACTTTGATGCCGCCGGCGTTGGTCGACAAATTGCCCCCGAGCTGACTCGAGCCCGCCGAAGCAAAATCGACCGGGTAGTAGAGCCCTTGCTCTTCTGCGAACTCCTGCAACTGTTGTGTGATCACACCCGCCTGACAACGCACCGCCCGATCACTTGCATTGAAGTCGAGAATTTTGTTCATGTAATCAAACGACACCACCACCTCACCGTTGGTGGCGACAGCACCCGCACTTAGTCCTGTTCTACCACCCGATGGCACCAAAGCGAATTCGAGCTGATTTGCAAGTCGCACAATGGCCTGTACCTGCTCTGTTGTGCGGGGAAAGGTAATGGCGAGGGGCGCAACATCATAAATTTTCGTCCAGTCACAGCCATGACTGGCCAAGCTCTCAGCGTCGGTTTTAACCTTGTCTTCATCCAATACATCAATTAGAGCCTGTACGATCTGTTCTGCATTCGCCATGAGTTCTGATTCCCACTACCGGTATGATTTGACGCCGCCAAATCATGAGTTAAATTCTACAAAAGCTTCGTATATTACTGTTTTTACAATGCTTTATGAGTCAAAAAAGATTTTGAAGGACGGAAAAGCGGAATATGTTATCATACGCCGCTTTTTCGGACACAAACTCTTTTGTTTGTGTCGCAGCCGCGTCGGCTCATGCACCTGTTTTCGTAACATAAAGGTTAATCTGGCATATGACTACAACGTCTTTAGACAAAGATAAAATCCGCTTCCTGCTGTTGGAAGGCGTGCACCAATCGGCAGTCGAGACCCTTAACAAAGCGGGCTATACCAACATCGAATACCTTAAAACTTCGTTGGCTGAAGACGAGCTCATCGAAAAGATCGCCGACGCGCATTTTATCGGTATTCGCTCACGTACCCAGCTTACTGACAAAGTATTTGAAGCCGCCAAAAAACTCATCGCTGTGGGCTGTTTTTGCATTGGCACCAATCAGGTAGATCTTAAAGCCGCCACCGCGCGCGGTATCGCAGTATTCAATGCGCCTTACTCCAACACTCGCAGTGTGGCAGAGCTGGTACTGGCTGAAGCGATTCTGTTACTGCGCGGCATCCCTGAGAAGAACGCGATGGCACACCGCGGTGAGTGGTTAAAGTCAGCTAACAACAGTTTTGAAATTCGCGGCAAAAGTCTCGGAATTATCGGCTACGGCAGCATTGGTAGCCAGTTAAGCGTATTGGCTGAAGCCCTGGGTATGAAGGTTTACTTTTATGATGTGGTGACCAAGCTGCCTTTGGGTAACGCCACTCAAGTAGACTCCATGCAGGAGTTACTGGGCCTGTCCGACATTGTAAGTTTGCACGTACCCGAAACTGCCGCGACGCAAAACATGATTGGCGAGAAAGAGCTCAATCAAATGAAGGCCAACAGCATTCTGATCAACGCTGCGCGTGGCACTGTGATCGATATTGACGCCTTGGCTCAAGCGCTGCGCGACAAAAAGCTACTTGGTGCCGCAATTGACGTATTTCCGGTTGAACCCAAATCAAACAACGAAGAGTTTGTATCGCCATTGCGCGAGTTCGACAATGTGATTCTTACGCCTCACATTGGTGGCAGCACCATGGAAGCACAAGAAAACATCGGCTACGAAGTGGGTGAGAAACTGGCAACCTATAGTGATACCGGCACCTCGGTCACTTCGGTGAACTTCCCCGAAGTTGCCCTGCCCGCACATCCGGACAATCACCGCTTGCTGCACATTCACGAGAACGTGCCTGGCGTGATGTCCGAGATCAACCGTGTATTCAGCGACAACGACATCAACATTTGTGGCCAGTACCTGCAGACCAATGAAAACGTCGGCTACGTCGTAATTGATGTGGATAAAGCCTATAGCGACCTGGCGCTGGAAAAACTGCGCTCGGTAAAAGGCACTATTCGCTGCCGCGTACTGTTCTAGCCTGCCCGCTGGCGCTGGATATCATGCTGGAACAACTCCAGTATCTCCAGCGCCAACTCTTTCTGTCTATCCGGGCTTGGCCTCGGGTAGGAATTTAAACAACCAATATAGCCATAGAAGGCAATCTTGGCATACGCCTGCCCTCGCTTCTTATCTCCTGCCAATCGCTCAAACATCTCAGTCATCATGCCCAAGCGCCGTTTATCTAACCGAGCCATGTGCGCACGTACATGTTCGTTGTGGGCCGCCCATTGCCGAAACATCAAATCCTGCTTGTCAGTCAGGCGAGCGATAAATTCTATGACCAGACGCACTTCCTCAGTTGGACTGCCTGCCCGCTCATAGGCCTCTTTAAAGCCCTTATCGATCACTTGCTCTTCCCACTGTGCAATCATCGCATCGATCAAGTCATTCAAACTGTTGAAGTGGTGATAAAAAGAGCCCCGGGTAACACCCAAGCGCTCGGCCAATTTCACCACCGATAAACCAGCATAGGCATGATTACTGAGCTCTTTGAGTGCTTCATCAATCCAGGCTTGCGGACTCAGCTTGTTACGGGACTTCTGCCTCACAAAAACATACACCCTTGTATTTTTTATACATCAAACTTAGACTAAACATACAGCCCTGTACTGTAATACCTGGGCACAATAAATTCAGCTACTAATTTTAAGAGCACACAGCCATGTCACAATTACAACAATACTTTGGCGAAACCCAAGAGATCGTACGCCACAATGTCCGTCGCTTTGTCGAACGGGAAATTCTTCCTCATATAGATGATTGGGAAGAAGCGGGAGGATTTCCTCGGGAGCTATACAGCAAGGCTGGCGAAGCAGGGATTCTTGGAATCGGGCACCCCGAAGAGTATGGCGGAACTGGCGAAGATATATACAGCAAAATTGCCGCATCAGAAGAGTTAATGCGTAGTACCTCGGGCGGCCTGGTTGCGAGCCTTGGTTCTATTGATATCGGCTTGCCGCCAGTTTGGCGCTGGGGCTCGGAGGAACTTAAAGAGCGCATCGTGCCGGATGTGATCACGGGGCAAAAAGTGATTGCGCTGGCCATTACCGAGCCCGGTGGCGGTTCTGACGTTGCCAGCCTAAAAACACGCGCTGTGCGTGACGGTGATGACTATATCGTGAATGGCTCAAAGACCTTTATCACCAGTGGTCATCGCGCCGACTATTACACGGTGGCCGTGCGCACCGGGGGTGACGGCTATGGCGGGATTAGCTTACTGTTAATCGAGGCAGATCGCCCCGGATTCAGTCGCGGCAAATACCTGAAAAAAACCGGTTGGTGGGCCAGTGATACCGCTGAACTGTTTTTAGACAACGTGCGTGTTCCCGCAAGCAATCTGATTGGCCAAGAAAATGCCGGCTTCATCGCAATTATGTCTAACTTTGCACTGGAGCGGCTGGCTTTGTGTGTGATGGCTAATATGACGAGCGAAATCGCGCTTGAGGAATCCATGCGTTACGTCAAAGAACGTCAGGCTTTCGGACGACCCATTGGAAAGTTTCAAGTAACCCGCCACAAGCTGGCGGAAATGGCAACACTGCTCGATGCCAGTAAAGAATACACCTATCGACTGGCGGCAAAAATCGAAGCCGGTGAGAACGTCATTAAAGAAATTGCGATGGCCAAAAACTTTGCCACCAATACCAGCGATCGTATTACCTTCGACGCCGTCCAAATCTTCGGTGGCATGGGCTTTATGCGTGAAAGTATTGTAGAGCGCCTAGCGCGAGATAATCGCATTTTGTCGATCGGCGGAGGCACTTACGAGATTATGAATGAAGTGATCGCAAAGCAGATGGGATTATAATGCAATAGTCCAAATGCAATGACACGGGCTCTTTTCAGAGCCCGTTTCGATATAAACTAAGGCAGCGCAGACTGATAAACAAACTTCTGCAGCGTGCTTCTCATCCACCTTATGAGGTAAGCCCACCCCGGAGCTCCGCCAATATGGCTTCAAAGGCCTCTACGCGTTTAATCGCGGACTCATTCACCAGGTGATGGCGCCCACCTTCGATATACGTGATTTTGACTTCCTGAAAAAGGCGCCGCAAAACGGTTAGGTTGTGCTTCCAGTCGACGGTCGCATCACTGGTGCCCTGTACCACAGCAACTTTACGTTTGAAGCCTGCTAGCTTTTCCATACGGGGGATCCACTCTTTGAGCGCTCCCACCCAGTCGACCGCCAGCCATTTCGACTGAAGCGGATCATTCTCCTTAAGAAACTTCACAAACTGCACATCGCTACTGTTTTGTGAGAAGGTTCGGTGCCACACCCTGAGAAAGGGTGACACGACCGAGTGCAGTCGCGCGACACCTTGCCATGCAGCAGGACGAATAAGTGGTGCCAACAGCACAACCTTGTCGAAGCTTTGCTGATCACAGC
>JAWWBW010000143.1:0-8126 GCA_033720775.1 Oleiphilaceae bacterium
CAAATTGGCATACCCGAACTGTTGGCGGTACTGGAGTCACAAGCGTGTAGCGAACTCATACTTGCCACCAATCCTACCCTTGAGGGAGAGGCCACCGCTCAATATATTGCCGATTCGGTGCCGCAGGGCGTGGTGGTTACCCGGCTTGCCCATGGCATACCCCTCGGCGGCGAGTTGGGCTATGTGGATGGCGGTACACTCAGTCACGCTTTTTCAGGTAGGAAACCCCTGAACCATGACTGACTTTTCACAGTTACCTTGGCATTGGGTTGATACGCAGCAGGCACTCATTGAATGGGTAGAAAAATGGGCTGATCTGAGCGTGATCGCCATTGATACCGAATTCATGCGCACCAATACTTACTATGCCAAACCTGGCTTGATCCAATTTGCGACGCCAAGTGAAGTATGCCTGGTCGATCCTCTCGAAATTGAAGATTTGAGTGTGTTATCGCCTTTGTTGACTAATTCAGATCAGACGAAGGTGATGCACTCCATGAGTGAAGATATTGAGCTGCTTCATCATATCTGTGGTGTGGTGCCGGTGCAGGTGTTCGATACGCAAATTGCCGCGGCATTTTTAGGTCTCGGGCCGGCTCTTGGATATCAGGCTCTGGTAAGTAGTCAATTGGGTGAGGAGCTGGATAAGTCTGAAACGCGTTCGGACTGGTTGCAACGCCCATTGACCGCTCAGCAATTGGATTACGCTATCAAGGATACGCATTTCCTCATCGAGTTATACGATGCGTTGGCTCCGCAGCTGGAGCAAAAAGATCTGTACCAGTCTGTGATCGATGAAGGGCGCTTGTTAATCGAGCAGAATGTGGCTGGATGGCTGCATAATGATGACGCATATCTTCGGCTTCGAGGGGCCTGGGATCTGCCCCCCCGAAAACAGCAATTGCTCAAAAAGCTTGTCAGTTGGCGTGATCGAATGGCGCGCGATCACAACTTACCCAAATCCTGGGTGTTTAGCGATGCGCATTTGCTTCAGATTGCCCAAAAAGAAACCCGCAATCCTCACGCCTTGTGGAAGCTGGACCGTGTTAAACCCAAATCGGTCAAACGATTTGGGGACACCCTGTGTCAATTGGTGAGGGATTTCGAGCCCACAGACGCGCCCTTCCGGTTAGTACCGAGGCCCTTAAAGGGGCGCGAGATGGAATTGTATAAACGCCTCAAAAAGCTGGTGGCGCGGGTTGCTGAGCGCGAAGGGATTGCGGCGCAAATATTGGGGTCGCGTAAGATGCTGGAGCGTGTTGTGATTGACTTGTATCGCGATAAAGGTGAAGCCTTACCTGAAGAGTTTAACGGATGGCGCAAGCCTCTGTTGGGGGAGCCTCTCAGAGCCGCGGTGGCAGAATTCCAAATGGCGCAAGCACCAGTAGACGACGATGAGGAGTAAAAAGTCGTGACGAAGAGACTGTGTTCGGTTTTTAAGAGTAGTCGCAAGGCCGAAATGTATGTGTACGTGGATCGCAAGGTCGGTACGACTGACTTGCCCGAAGCGTTGCTAAAGGTATTCGGCGAGCCGATTCACGTTATGGACCTCATCCTGACTGAAGAGAAGAAACTGGCTCGCGCTTCAGCGCCCGAAGTGCTTTCTAGTATCGAGGAGCAGGGCTTTTATTTACAAATGCCGCCCTCAGAAAATGCTCCCGAACCAACCATTCCAGCGCCCAGGGACACCTTGCATGGCTGAGGCAGTTCCCTTCTGGGAGGCCAAATCTCTGACAGAAATGTCGCAGGACGAATGGGAGTCCTTGTGCGACGGCTGCGGCAAATGTTGCCTGCATAAACTGGAAGACGAAACGAGTGGCGAAGTGGTCTTCACCAGCGTTGCGTGTCGATATCTCGACCATAATACCTGCCGCTGCACAGAATATACCGAACGTAAACGTCTGGTTCCTGAGTGCTGGACGCTCAGGCAAGAAGATATCGACAACTTTAAGTGGCTGCCCGCAACCTGTGCCTATCGTTTGCTTAACGAAGGGCATACGTTACCAGTGTGGCACCCTTTGGTATCGGGTGATAAAGAATCTGTTCATCTCGCACAAATGTCGATGCAACAGCGCTGCATCAGTGAAACGGCTGTTGCCGAGGATGACTGGGATCTCTATATCATTGATAACTTGGATTAGATAAAAGAAGGAGAGCGCTCGGCGTGGATCTACCTGCTTATGTTACAGCCTGGATTATGTACCTGCTGTCGGCTACCGGTGTACTGTTGGTAGTTTGGCGCTTTACCCGGCATTGGCGCATTCGCCGCACCCGACGCGTCGTTCGTGTGCTTGCTGTTTGTGTTTTGTTGACACCGATAAATATTGTAGAAGGGGATATGTGGTTGGCGCCCGCTTATTTGGTCGCGGGATATGACTGGATTTTAGGTAATGCAGAGCGATCATGGATGGCGGCAATGCTGCTGACCGGCGCATTCAGCGTCCTTCTTCTCTTAAGTATGGTCGAAGATGTATTACGGAGGCTTCTGCATATGGAGCCTGCCAAATGAGTACAGTTACACCATTGCATCCCTGTCCTGGTGTATATCGGCACTACAAAGGCAAAGACTACGAAGTATTGGGAGTAGTAAGGCACAGCGAAACAGAAGAAGAATTGGTGCTTTACCGGGCCTTGTATGGTGAATATGGCTTGTGGGTAAGACCGCTTGGCATGTTCGTTGAAACGGTGTCCACGGATGTTGGTGAAGTGCCGCGCTTTTGTCTCGTTGAGGCGCGTGAAGCGAGCCTAAAAACTATTTTAAAACAATAAGTAAGCGATCAATTTTAAGTTCTCACTTTTAGAAGTGCGTTGTTGTTATTGTAAAACCTGCTATAACTAAATTAATTGCGCGAAATGCGCCGTTGCTTGTTGATTTGTTGTAGGGGAAAACATGATCGCACTGTTCAGGAGCTACTTGGCCCGCCGCATTTGGTTTGGCCTGTTTTTGCTCACGAGTACTGTCTCTTGGGTATCGGCTAACGAAGTTGCGGCCGAGTCTTCTCTTCAGGGAGGTGCCGACGTTCGGTTGCTCATCGATATTTCGGGGAGCATGAAAAAGAATGATCCTGCGAACCTGCGTATTCCCGCCGTCAATCTGTTAACTGAGTTGGTCCCTGAAGGCGATAAAGCGGGCGTCTGGACGTTTGGTCAATGGGTTAACAATCTAATTAAGCACGGTCTCGTTGATGAGGCCTGGCGTCTCAATGCGAAAGAACAAGCCAAAAAAATCAATTCGGTTGCACTGTTTACAAATATTGGTGCTGTCCTCGAAAAATCAGCGGATGACTTCTACAAAGATGAGGACTTCTCGAATACGCACTTCATTCTTCTAACAGATGGAATGGTGGATATTGATAAGGATCCCGAAAAAAATGCGGCTGAGCGGGACCGGATTCTTACCGAGGTAATCGACAAGTTCAAAGCAAAGGGCGCCAAAGTCCATACGATTGCCTTGTCATCCAATGCCGACAAATCCTTGATGGATAAGCTTGCGGTGCAAACAGGTGGTTTGTCTGCAGTTGCTGAAACGCCAGAAGATTTGACCCGCATTTTCTTGCAGGCTCTGGATCAGGCTGTTCCCAGTGAGCAGGTGCCTATTGAGGGCAATGAGTTTGTGATTGACTCGAGTGTAGAAGAGTTTACTGCACTGATATTCAGGGGCGATGGTAGCGTACCCACAGAACTTGTTGGTCCGGATGAAAAAACCTATTCCTATTCAAATCGTGGCGATGATGTGAACTGGTATCAGGATACGGGTTACGACCTGATAACGGTCAAACGCCCCCTGGAGGGCACCTGGAACATCAAGGCAGAAGTGCAGCCCGATAGTCGTGTGACGGTAGTAAGTAATCTGCAATTGAATGTCAATCGCTTACCCACTAACTTTTTTGCGGGTGATCATTTACCCGTTGAAGTGAGTTTTATCGAAGACGGCAAGGTGGTGACAAATCCTGATTTTCTATCCCTGCTGGATGTGAAATTGCGCCTGACCACCCAAGACGGTAAGCAGGGTACAAAAACAATTTCGGAAGATAATAATCCTCCTGCAGACGGAATATTTCGTGACGCCATCAGAAAACTCAAAGAGGTGGGTCAGTATGAGTTGACGGTGTTGGTAGATGGCAAAACTTTTAAGCGTAAGAATCGTCAGATCATCAATTTGCGCTCGCCTTTCGATTTTGAATTTTCGGTGCAGGGAGAGGGTGACGCCGCGCATTATGAGTTGTTGGTTTCGCCCATGTCCGACAAGGTCAGCATCGCTGACAGCAGTGTGTTTGCCAAAATCAAGGCTCCCGACGCTAGTAGTTTGATTAAAGCAGTAGAGTTAGATGCAACCGGCAAGCGCTGGAGTCTGCCTATTTATCCCGAAAAGGGTGATGGTATCTATCAGGTTGCTGTCAAAGTTAAAGGCATGAACACCGAGGGCAATGAATTTGGATTTAACCCAAAGGTGTTTGAAGCGGAGTTCCCCATTCCGCCGGGCGCAGCGCAGAAAATCGTTTCGGTTAATGAGCCGGCAGAAGAGGAAATTCCTGAGCCAGAACCGGAGCCTGAGCTGCCAAAAGAAGCAGAACCAGAGCCTGCACCGGTTGAGGCGTCACCAGAACCCGTTATTGCGCCACCGATTGAGGTGCCTGCTGAGCTAGAGCAGCCCGAAGAGCCTGTTGAAGAAGAAAGTAATGTCATGCTTTGGGCGTCAATCGCTGCAGCAGTTACGGGCTTGCTGGCGCTGCTTGGTGGTGTTTGGTATTGGCTGAAGCGTCGTAAAAACGCTGTAGAAGAGGATGACGAAGTTCTTAGCGATGAAGTCGTTGAAGAAATTATGGAAGATGAGCCTGTGGTGGATGATGTTCCCGATGAGGTGCCAGAACTCAATGAAGAGCTGGACTTTGTAGAGGAGCCAGAACCAGAACCAGAGCCAGAGCCAGAGCCAGAGCCAGAACCGGAGCCAGAACCGGAGCCAGAACCGGAGCCAGAGCCAGAACCAGAGCCCGAAGCCTCAGGTGATCCAGATCTGGATGACGCAGTCGATCTAGAGGATGTTGTTGAAGAGCTCGAAAATATGGTGGAAGAGCCAGAAGAGTTGTTCGATGAAAGCGAGGATGAGGATGTGGCTGCCACGATTGCACAAGCGATCGAAGAGGCTGCTGATGAAGAAGAGTCTGAACTCGATAAAGAAATCGAGGCGGCCCTAGATTTTTCGGATGACGATGACGACGAAGAGTTTAATCTGGAAGACTTCGATATTGGTGATACCGAAGATTTAGACGACGACGAAGAAGATAAAAAATAGCTTGTACGGGCTTGTGAGCAGAAACGAGAACGCTTACTCAATTTACTGCTTGCAAGCCTGAGATCCTCTCCATATAATACGCGCACTTTTTGACGGGGCATGAAAAACCTCGTTAAACCAAAGGCTTATGTAAATGGGTCGTCTTGCGCAGGCAAGTAAAAAACTAGGCCAAATAATGCGGGAATAGCTCAGTTGGTAGAGCACAACCTTGCCAAGGTTGGGGTCGCGAGTTCGAATCTCGTTTCCCGCTCCAATTTTTCCAAACATCTCTTTTCTCTTAACGCTACAGCTGCGCGTAGTCTACACTCATATAGTCGATTTTTTGTTCTGCCGGGCTTTGATTGCGGGCAGAGGCTCTGCCTGGTTTGGAGGTAGTAATGTCGGGTGTTTTGGCGTCGGTTGATCAGCGCACCAAGTTAGTCGGTGAGAATCGCCTAGAGCTGCTGATGTTTCGCTTGAGCAGCAAGCAACTGTTTGCGATTAATGTATTTAAAGTGCAGGAAGTCCTGCAGCTGTCCAATCTCACCGAAATGCCTAAGCGCCATTACTGTGTCTGTGGGGTAACCACTATTCGGGGCAAAACAGTGCCGGTTATTAATTTGAGCCAGGCCATCGGCATGCCTGCGTTACCAGTCGACAAAAATTCGACCCTGATAGTGACCGAATACAACCGGTCAGTGCAGGCGTTTCTTGTCGGTGGCGTCGAGCGCATAGTGAATATGAACTGGGAAGAGATTTCGCCACCGCCTGTAACGGCTGGCCGTACCCATTATTTAACGGCGATAACGCGTTACAAAGGGCAAATTGTAGAAGTTATTGATGTCGAAAAAGTACTGGCCGAAATTACACCGTTTACGACTGAGATATCTGCCGAAGTCATTGATTCTGATGCTATTCAGAAAGCTGGCGAGAAGTTCATATTGGTCGTCGATGACTCGCCTGTCGCCTTGCAGCAGGCAACGGGTACCATACAAAAGTTGGGTCTAAAGACGGTCACCGCCCCAAATGGTATGAAGGCTTTCATGATGTTGCGTGATTGGTTAGACAACGATCCTGAAAAACTTTCGCAGTGTTTGATGGTGTTGACCGACGCTGAAATGCCCGAAATGGATGGATATCGACTCACTACGGAAATACGTAAACATGATCAGCTGTCTTCCATGCATGTGGTCATGCACACTTCTCTGAGTGGTAACTTTAATCGCGCCATGACTCAAAAAGTGGGTTGTGATGGCTTTTTATCAAAGTTTCAGCCTGATGAGCTGGCAGCCGTCGTGCTCCAAAGGCTTAAGGACGCATAAGAACTTCTATGAGTTTGCGTGTTCAATCGCTATTTTACTATCCGGTTAAATCTCTCCAGTCAGTTTCCGTCAACGCCATCGATCTTGATGAATTTGGTCCCCGCTATGATCGCAGATTCATGTTTGTTAGTGAGGATGGCACTTTTGTTACCCAGCGCCAGGAACCCGCATTGTCACAGTGGTCGGCCAGTTTTGATGGCGATTGTTTGGTGCTTAAGCATGCTGATCAGAGCTGGCAGTTTCCTTTAAGTAGCTTCAGTGTATCAATGCCGGTGAAGGTATGGGGCGATGGGGTACTTGGTCTCAAGACTGATCGTGACCTCAGGGAAATTTCAGAAAAACTCTGTCGAAAGGTTAATCTGGTTTATATGCCTGATTCTTGTTTTCGTCAGGTTGATAGGGCGTTTTTTGCTTCCGACCAGCGGGTGAGTTTTGCCGATGGTTTTCCTATTTTGCTGACAAATACCGCTTCGCTTGAAGACCTTAATGAGCGCCTGAAGCATCCGGTAGAGATGTGGCGGTTTCGGCCAAACCTTGTCGTTGAAGGTGCAGAACCTTACGAAGAAGACGGCTGGAGTGAGATTCAAATTGGCGAGATTCATCTGCGTGTGGTTAAGCCTTGCAGTCGGTGTGTGATGACGACGATTGACCAGCATGGGCAAAAAGGTAAAGAGCCACTCGCCACATTGGCCACTTACCGCAAAAATGACTTTGGGGTATGTTTTGGCCAGAATCTCGTGCAGCTTTCTCAGGGTAATATTCGCGTCGGTGATGAAGTAAAAATAATTGCTTGAAGGTCACGGAGGTGTCATTGCGTTGCATACAGAGTAGGGCATAATGGCCGGCCAAATGATTCAGATGCGACGCCATGAGTATTGTAAGATTCGAAAATGTGAGCCTGGCCTATGGCTTACGCCCCCTTCTTGATAATGTCACTTTTGCTATCGAGCCAGGCGATAAACTTTGCCTGCTTGGTCGTAATGGCGAGGGTAAATCGTCATTGATGAGCCTTTTGGTTGGTGCTCAGCAGCCAGACAGTGGCAGTCTCATTTTTGATAAAAATCTCAAAGTGGGTTTTCTTCCTCAGGAATTGCCTGCCGCCGACACCTTGACAGTATTCGAGGTAGTGGCGCAAGGCGAGCCTGAAACTGCGCGTTTACTCTCTGAGTTTGAAACACTGTCTCATCAGCACGATCCACAAAGTGTTGATCGCCTTGCCAAATTGCAGGATCAGATTGAGGCTGTTGATGGCTGGAATTTTCAAACACGTGTGGCACAGATTCTAAAGCGATTTGGGCTTGAAGAAAGTACCACGATGCAATCGCTATCAGGGGGCTGGCGCCGACGTGTGTTGTTGGCGCGCGCGTTGGTCAATAACCCCGACCTTTTATTGTTGGATGAGCCCACTAACCATCTGGATATCAATACCATTCGTTGGTTGGAGGCACGGCTGTCCGAGTTTACTGGTGCGGTGTTATTTGTCAGTCATGATCGCGCCTTCGTGAAGGCCTTGGCATCGGGCATTATCGAGC
>JAWWBW010000144.1:0-8055 GCA_033720775.1 Oleiphilaceae bacterium
ACCAAGGCGATTACCTTCGCGTAGTAAGGGATTTGCTTGTCGGTCAAACCGCGTGGATAACCACTGCCGTCCACGCGTTCATGATGACTGTGCGCCACATCTACGGCAATACGGTCGGCGCCATTAATGCCCAGCAACATATCGCGACCATAAACGGTATGCAGTTTCATTATTTCAAATTCTTCGTCGGTAAAGCGGCCTTCTTTGTTGAGGATGTCTGAGGGGACGCGGGATTTGCCGACATCATGCAGCATGGCCGCAGTGGCGATTTGGCGAATTTCGTCGTCGCTGTGCCCCAGAAAGCGTGCAAAGGTGGCGGACAATACGCACACGTTTAGTGAATGCTCGGCGGTGTAGGCGTCTTTGTGTTTGATTTTGGTTAGCCAAAGCAGGGCATCTTTGTTGCGCAACACACTATCAACAATGTCATTGACCGCCTCTTGATTGCGTTCGACATTGGGTGATTTGCCGATACGAATTGCTTCCATAATTTCTGATACGGAGGCTTTGGCTTCGGAATAGCTGATGGTGGCCTTAGGCAGTTCCTTTTCCGTAGGCACCTTGTCGTGATAGACAACACGCTCGGCGGGTTTGGGGCGATGGGTGCAGAGTGGTTTGCCGTGCAGCGTGTTGTCAGATTTGCCCGCTTTTGATTTTTTGCGTTTGCCCAGGCGGGCAAACAGGCCCATTCGTTTGCGCCGCCTTTCTTTGGATGATCCTGGCGGATTGGCTGTAAGGTCGGTGACACGGCTGGTGCGCTGACTACTTTCAGTGGATTCGATAAAAACGTATTCACACTGGCGCTGCAGTGCATCAATGTCTTTTTGAGAAGCGATACGAAGACCCTGAATCGGGAAGTCCGTATGCAACCAGGGACGATCGAGTCGTACCACGTGCATACCCAATGCTAGCTCGCTTACATGAACGATGAGTTCACGTCGTTCGATTGCCATTTACCACCTTATGTTTTTACCTGCCACCTGCGCCATGAGTTGGTGCGGGGTATCTTCAGTTATAGTCACAAAATTGCAAACGTGCCCGGAATTGGCATGCTATCGTGGCGCGATATGTTGACATCGGTCAATTTTAAAGCGGTTAAATGTGTACGCTTTGGCAAATCCGCTGATGAAGCGGCCATGAGCGATCTCTAATCGACAGAGATGAAAGTCCGGCAAGCCATCCAGCACGTTGACCGTTTCTCCATGACGCGCCTGCATTCGAGTAATAACGGTTGCGCGCAGCGGGTCTTGCCGCGTCACAAAGCGGGCTTCGCATTGTAATGTTAGCCGTGTGCGAGCAAAGGGGTTTGGTGCCTTGTGTTCATCTTCAATCAGCATCACGCTGCAACGCGCATCGCGATTCAAGTTACTGTAATGGCTGGCGAGTTCGCTGAGCAGAATAAAAAACGCGTTCTCGTGCAGTATAAAGGGCGCATAGCTAATCTCCGGGTAGCCGGAGTCGTTCAGCGTGGCGAGTTGCAGACTCTGCAGCTGTTCGATGTGTTGTCTGATCACGTTTTCCATATCTAGCATGGTTGGGGCTGGCTCCTTATAGCGCCCTGCATGGATGCCGAGCTCAGTACTTGTATGCCCGATTGTGCTTGGTTGCTCGCCGCGATCATTGCGGCCGCAACGTCGTGCGCCTGTATGGCGCGATAATTTCCTGGTAGGAAGCGTGTCACGCCTTCAGCCAGTTTTTCGCCTAGGCGAAACTCACCACGGTCTCCGAGCAGTAAACCGGGCCGGGCGATGATCACACTGTCGAACCCGAGGCCGCTGGTGGCATTTTCCATCTCCCCTTTCAAGCGTAAATAGGTAGAGAGGGATCTTGCACTCGCACCGTGCGCGGAGACCACCGCATAACTGCTGGCACCACTCTCTTTACCCAGTCGTCCAAACGCAATGGGGTATTCCACATCAATGCGTCGGTATTGCATGGGGTCGGGTGTTTTGCGCTTGGTGGTGCCCAGTGCGCAGAACAGCAGGTGGGGAGCGGCGTTCATCGGCGCTTCAAGTTGTTCGAAATGGCAGGGGTGGATGTGTACCTTGGGGTGTTCAAAGTGCTTGCCTTGCGGTTTGCCTCGCACAAATGTCACGACTTGTGCGATATGCGGGTGATCACAAAGTTGCCGAATCAGGTGCCCGCCAATGAGGCCTGTGGCGCCCGCAACCCAGGCGGTTTTATTTGTCGTCATGAAAATCTCTTCGCGTGTCGTTCCGAGAGTGAATGCCTCAAAGCAAGTGCTTGCGTAGCGGCAAAGAATCTAACAAGATTACCGCCCTGCGTTCGCATGCAGCCAGCTGTTTGCAACGGAATTTAAAAACTGTGCGATATATTGCTAATTTTTTCAAAACTTCTTGAGAAATCCTGTATACTGTCGCGCGTTTTTTAACCTCACCAATCTCGAGTTAATGCAATGACAGATTTAGCCAAGTACCGCAATATCGGCATCTTCGCCCACGTTGATGCAGGTAAAACAACGACAACTGAACGTATCCTGAAGCTGACCGGTAAGATCCACAAAACCGGTGAGGTACATGATGGTGCGGCAACGACCGACTTTATGGAGCAGGAAGCTGAGCGTGGTATCACCATCCAGTCTGCAGCAACCACCTGTTTCTGGAAAGATCACCGTCTTAACATCATCGATACGCCAGGGCACGTTGACTTTACCGTTGAGGTATACCGTTCTCTGAAAGTACTCGACGGTGGTGTAGGTGTATTCTGTGGTTCCGGCGGCGTTGAGCCTCAGTCCGAAACCAACTGGCGTTATGCCAACGAGTCTGAAGTTGCTCGTGTTATTTTTGTCAACAAACTGGACCGTATCGGTGCCGACTTCTACCGCGTAGTGGATCAGGTAAAGCGCGTGCTGGGGGCTAACCCGCTGGTGATGACGCTGCCTATCGGTATCGAAGATGATTTCAAAGGCGTTGTCGACGTATTGAGCCAGAAAGCCTACATCTGGGATGACTCCGGTCTGCCTGAGAACTACGAGATTGTCGATATTCCCGCCGAGTTGGTAGACGATGCCGCGATGTATCGTGAGCAATTGATCGAGACGGTTGTTGAGCAAGATGAAGATCTGATGATGTCTTACCTTGAGGAAGGTGAAGAGCCTTCTGTCGAAGACATCAAGCGTTGTATCCGTGAAGGTACCCGTAAGCTGGACTTCTTCCCAACTTACTGTGGTTCTGCTTTCAAGAACAAAGGTATCCAGTTGGTACTGGACGCGGTTGTTGACTACCTGCCTTCACCTACTGAAGTAGACCCTCAAGAATTGACTGATCCAGAAACTGGGGAGCCGACCGGAAAAGTTGCGACGGTTTCTGTTGATGAGCCTTTCCGCGCACTGGCGTTCAAAATCATGGATGACCGTTTTGGTGCTCTAACCTTTATTCGTATCTACTCCGGTAAACTGAACAAGGGCGATACCATCCTTAACTCCTATACCGGTAAGACCGAGCGTATCGGTCGTATGGTTGAAATGCATGCCAACGACCGATCCGAGTTGGATTCTGCGCAGGCCGGCGACATCATCGCTGTCGTAGGCATGAAGAACGTACAGACTGGTCACACCCTGTGTGATCCCAAGCACGAATGTACGCTTGAGCCTATGATCTTCCCAGAACCTGTTATCTCTATCGCTGTGAAGCCAAAAGATAAAGGCTCTACCGAGAAGATGGGGGTTGCGATCGGTAAGATGGTTGCTGAAGATCCTTCATTCGTTGTTGAAACCGATGAAGATTCTGGCGAAACCATCCTGAAAGGTATGGGTGAGCTGCACCTGGATATCAAAGTAGACATTCTGAAGCGTACTTACGGCGTTGAACTGGAAGTGGGTCAGCCTCAGGTTGCCTACCGCGAAACCATCACGCAGGCGATCGAAGATTCTTACACGCACAAGAAACAATCTGGTGGTTCTGGCCAGTTTGGTAAGATCGATTACCGCATCAAGCCCGGCGAGCCAGGTTCCGGTTTTAAGTTCCACTCTACTGTTGTGGGCGGTAACGTTCCTAAGGAATTCTTCCCAGCGATCGAGAAGGGTTTCGAGACCATGATGGCAGAAGGTCCGTTGGCCAAGTTCCCTGTGCTTGACGTAGAAATCGAGTTGTTCGACGGTGGTTACCACGCGGTTGACTCCTCGGCAGTGGCTTTCGAAATCGCCGCGAAAGGCGCTTTCCGTCAGTCCATGCCTAAAGCCGGTCCTCAGCTGCTTGAGCCCATCATGAAAGTAGATGTGTTCACGCCTGAAGATCACGTTGGTGATGTCATCGGTGACTTGAACCGTCGTCGTGGCATGATCAAGGATCAGGAAGCTGGCACCACAGGCGTACGTGTTAAGGCTGATGTACCGCTGTCAGAAATGTTCGGCTACATCGGTCACCTGCGTACCATGACATCAGGCCGCGGTCAGTTCTCTATGGAGTTCTCACACTACGCGCCATGTCCTGCTAACGTGGCAGAAGAAGTTATCGCTGAAGCCAAGGCACGTAACGAAGCCAAATAAGCGATAAGCGAAACAAAAAAGCCGGAGCAAATGCTCCGGCTTTTTTTTGCTTGAAGTCCAAAGCTAGAAGCCCGAAGCTTTTCCAGCTTCCAGCCTCATCAATATCAATAAAAGCTCGGCTCTCCCTCGGGCCTGGTCTTAAAGCGACGGTGCAGCCACAAATATTGCTCGGGATGTATGCGGATATGTTCTTCGAGCCCCTTGTTCAGGCGCGCGGCGTTTTCTCTTTCGTCGTCACCCGGGAAGTCTTCCAATATCGGGGAGAAGTGCAGGCTGTAGGTGCCATCGGCTTCGCGGAACTGGGCCAATTGCAGCACCGATGCACCTGTTTCGCGGGCAATCCAGGCCGGGGTGGTCAGGCTTGCGGTCTCAATGCCGAAGAATGGCGCGAACACACCCCGATTCATGCCCAGGTCCTGATCGGGGCCATACCACACCAGGTTGCCTTCTTTAATAAAGTCGATCATCTCTTTCAGCTGACGCTTGGTAAAGCTGACGCCGCTGTACATACGGCGTTTTCTTTCGATAAACGCATTGAGTAGCTTGTTGTTTTGAGGACGGTACATGTAGTTAAAGCCAACGGTGTGGTACACCAGCGGTCCGGCAAAATCCATAATGCTGAAGTGCGCGCCAATAATCAGTACACCTTTCCCGCGTCGCTTGGCTTCATCGATATGCTCCTGACCGTGAATGCTCAACTGCTCAACAAACGGCATGGGATTACCCCACCATGAAATGGTGCTTTCGACGTAGCCGGTTGCATTGGAGATGAAGCTGTCTTTCACCAGCTGCTCCTGCTGCTGTGCTGAATATTCCGGAAAGCAGGCGCGAATATTGGCCTGAGCGGTACGACGGCGACTACCTCCCAGACGATAAAGTAATAGTCCCAAACTTTTGCCGAGTCGGAGCTTGGCAGAGTAGGGTAGCCATGAAATCACATAAAGTAAGGCGAGCACGCACCAGGTGCCCCAATAGCGGGGGTGTATAAAATGGCGGTAGTAGTATTCGGGATCAATCGGGCGCATATCTGACTGAGGCATAGTGTTGAGCGTACAGCTGTAAAATAAAGTGCGCAGTGTAGTCGAAGATCGCCGTGTGTTAAAACATCAGTGCTGAGTATTCCGCCAGAGTGCTTACTGTCGTGTTGTTTTAAAAAGCGGTACGACCTTGCCTTGTTGTCGTCGCTTTTGCCGGACATAAGCCGAGGGATCATTCAGAGCATGTTGCAATTCAGCCAGTGACTCGTTCATGAGTCGCGAAATACGGATGCAGGCTCCCATTGGATGCTGACTAAGGCGTCGTTCTGCATCAATACGAAACTGTAGGCCTTTGAGGCGTGCCTGCATGGCAGGCGGTGCACCAGCAATGACGCGATTACACAACTCCTCGCGCAAGCGCTCCAAGGAGTCAGGCTCTTCACTGGCCAGACGCAGCAGTTCATCGAAATCGGGCAGGCGAACAACACGCGCTGAAGCGTCGGTTTGCACTGGGTTAGACGGGGCCTCATACATTGTAACTACCTCAAACTGTTAGCAATGTAACTTTTGCCTTAGCCTTGGGGGGCGCAATACTGTGACAAAAAATTACTGAATGTTTCTTTATGTAATGACTACCCTATCAGGCTGGTGATTATTTGTACAAATCACGAGGCATTTTGTCGGTCAGATTTTGTAATTGTTCACAAAATGTTCGTGTTCGGAAGTCTTGGGCAAAAGCATGGTCAATTATTGAACGAATTGGCCTATAATTTGTTTAGGTGTAAAAGTTTTAAAGCCTCCATGACACCAAATTGTCAACTTTAGTGCTTAAGCTGGCCACCTGAACGTCTACACAGGAAGAGCGATATACCGTCGGTTGTACTTCTGTCCACTTACAGGCAGGAATATCTATGAACAACGCGGTCGTATTAAAAATCGACAAAAGCGGTCGGCCACTGCGCTGGATCAGCAGAGAAATGGCAACCAGTCTGGTTTGCAGTGGCAAAGTCCTATGGTCATTCGGTGATCACTGCATCACCATGCGCGGTGGCTACAACCACAGGGGCGAGCGTTCCATCATTCATCTATCGCCCATCATTGCGGTGGATGGCGCAGTCAAAAAGCACGCAATCAATATACCTCTCACCAATAAGTATCTGTTTCGTCGGGATCAGCAGCTATGCATGTATTGTGGGCACCGTTTCCCTCGCGAAGTGCTCACGCGTGACCATATCCTGCCACGCTCTCGTGGGGGCGAAGACACTTGGACCAACGTGGTAAGTGCATGTCGGGCCTGTAATCAGCGCAAGGGGGCTCGACTGCCGGAAGAGGCGAACATGCCCTTGTTGGCCGTGCCCTTTAAACCGACTTTTTCTGAGCTACTGTATTTGCAGAATCACCATATTCTCGCAGACCAGATGCAGTATCTCGCAAAGGGATTCAAACATTTTACACAAGATGATCAGCGTCACCTTCACTGATTAATCTCAGCATTATTGTCTCTTCGCGTGCAGCTTCGATTCACGTTATACTGCCGCGGTTAAACTTTCTACAATGGACGCGCATGACCGACCCCAAAGATAATAAACCCGCACAACAACAAGATCCTCACGCTGCCCGCGAAGCCTCAAAATACGAAAAACCCATCGCCAGTCGCGAACACATCCTCGAAATTCTAGATCAGCGTGGCGCTCCCGCGACCCACGCCGAGTTGGCGCATGAACTCAAGATAGATGATCCCGACGACTTTGAAGCCTTACGTCGCCGTTTATACGCCATGACGCGCGATGGCCAGGTAGTGTGCAATCGTCGCGAACAGTATTTGCCGGTCTCGCGTATTAACCTGATTAAAGGCACCGTCATTGGTCATCGCGATGGCTTTGGTTTCGTGAAGCCCGATACCGGCGGTGACGACCTGTTCTTATCAGCCCGACAAATGCAGCAAGTGTTTGATGGCGACCGCGTCCTGGTGCGCGCCGACCGTGTTGACCACCGGGGTAAAACACAAGCCGTCATCGTAGACATACTGGAACGCAATACCGAAGAAGTGGTGGGGCGTCTGTTTCGCGAGGGCAGTATTGCGTTTATCGAGATTGAAAATCCCAAGGTGACGCAACAGGTGCTGGTAGCGCTCGAAGACTGTGGCGATGCTGAGCATGGTCAGTATGTGGTGGCGAAAATTCTGCAACAGCCGACCAAGCGCCACGACGCCACAGGCAAGGTCATCGAGGTATTAGGCGACCACTTGGCGCCGGGGATGGAAATCGAAGTTGCCATTCGCTCCTACAACATTCCTTTCAAATGGCCTGCAGAAGTAGAGCAGGAAATTGCGCAACTCAAACCAGAAGTGCTGGAGCAGGACAAACAGGGACGCGTGGATATCCGGCATTTGCCTCTGGTCACCATCGACGGTGAAGACGCGCGGGATTTCGATGATGCCGTGTATTGTGAGCCGCACCCAGAGGGTGGCTGGCGTCTTTATGTTGCGATTACCGACGTAAGCCATTACGTACGGCCGGATAGTGCCCTGGACACAGAAGCACACAAGCGTGGCACTTCGGTTTATTTCCC
>JAWWBW010000145.1:0-8019 GCA_033720775.1 Oleiphilaceae bacterium
ACCATTCCTCCAGTGATGTGCGCTACAAAGCGGTGCAGTCACTGTTAGGTGATCTCGACGCACCAACCCTCGCTGCCATTAAAAAACGTTTAGTCGTCGAGGACAGCGTGCGTGTAAAAGGCATTTTAGAAACCGCTATCGATTTGAGTGTTCTGCAGGATGGCGAGACCCATGCGCAACTTCAGGCAATCAAGCGTCTTGCCGACAGCCTGGAACCAAGCGTGCGCAATGAATTGAATATCATCAAAAACAATAGCGATTCGACAGCCTTAAAAGCCGCCGCCGAAAAAGCCTTGTTACAGATAGAAGACAAGATTTCTTTTTATAGTTTTCTTGAAACCCTGTTTTTTGGCTTGAGTCTTGGTTCGGTTCTGGTATTGGCGGCCATTGGTTTGGCCATTACTTTTGGCGTGATGGGTTGTATCAACATGGCCCATGGCGAATTAATCATGATTGGCGCCTATACCACCTATGTGATTCAGCTCCTGATGCCCAACTCTATTGGGGCTTCGTTGCTCGTTGCTGTTCCGGCGGCATTTATAGTGTCGGGGCTGTTTGGTATCGCAATTGAGCGCGGCGTTATCCAGTTTCTGAAAGGTCGCCCCCTCGAAACGCTGCTGGCAACCTTCGGTGTCAGTCTGATCCTGCAACAATTGGTGCGCAGTGTGTTCTCGCCACTAAACCGCAGTGTCGAAACGCCCGAATGGATGAGTGGCTCGATCGAAATTAACCCTATTTTTTCACTCACCATCAACCGCATCACGATCATTGTGTTCTGCCTTGTGGTGTTCTTTGCCCTGTTTCTGGTGCTCAAAAAAACCGTATTGGGCTTGCAGGTAAGAGCGGTATCCCAAAACCGAAGCATGGCGCGTGCCATGGGGGTCAAGTCGGAATGGGTTGATGCACTGACCTTTGGTTTGGGTTCAGGTATCGCCGGCGTTGCGGGCGTGGCTTTGAGTCAGTTAACGAATGTGGGACCAAATATGGGGCAGGCCTATATTATCGATTCCTTCATGGTGGTGGTATTCGGTGGTGTTGGCAACCTGTGGGGTACGCTCGTCGCAGGCATGTCGCTGGGTGTTGCCAATAAGGTACTGGAGCCCATGTCGGGGGCAGTACTCGCGAAGATTCTCGTACTGATCTTTATCATTCTATTTATTCAGAAAAAGCCGCGCGGGCTGTTCCCGCAAAAAGGCCGAGCTGCGGAGGGTTGAGCATGACGACGACACAACAAACTGCCGCCTTGGCACAGCATAATGAACCGCTACTGGATAAGCAGGCGAAGATATTTCTTGGCGTGTTAACCGCGATTACCATTTTGGTGATTGCGGCTAATCAGCTGTTTCCGGCTGATAGCGCGCTGCACATCCCCACCTATACCGTCACGCTTTTGGGCAAATACCTCTGTTTTGCTCTGCTCGCCGTTGCGGTGGATTTGATCTGGGGGTATCTCGGAATTTTGAGTCTGGGCCACGGCGCGTTTTTCGCCTTGGGTGGTTATGCCATGGGTATGTACCTGATGCGCCAGATTGGTGATAGGGGCGTCTATGGCGATCCTATTCTGCCGGACTTTATGGTCTTTCTAAACTGGCAGGAGTTACCCTGGTTCTGGTGGGGCTTTGACTCTTTCTGGTACGCCATGCTGATGGTTGCTCTGGTTCCCGGTGTCTTGGCGTTTGTGTTTGGCTGGCTTACCTTTCGGTCTCGCGTAACGGGTGTTTACCTGTCGATCATCACACAGGCCTTGACCTATGCCTTGATGCTCGCGTTCTATCGCAACGAGATGGGTTTTGGTGGCAATAACGGTCTGACCGATTTTAAAGATATCCTCGGATTTGATTTGCAGGCGGATAGTACAAGACTTGTCTTGTTCGCCTCATCAGCGATCGCGTTGGCGCTAGGATACATTGCCTGTCGTTTTATCGTGACCTCACGGCTGGGGCGCGTATCACTGGCCATTCGTGATGCTGAAGCGCGTACACGCTTCATTGGATACAAAGTCGAGAATGTAAAACTCTGGATATTTGCATTTTCCGCAGTACTAGCCGGCATAGCCGGGGCTTTGTATGTACCGCAGGTTGGCATTATCAACCCTAATGAGTTTTCACCGCTGAACTCAATTGAAATCGTGGTATGGGTCGCATTGGGCGGGCGAGCAACCCTTTATGGTGCGGTGGTCGGCGCCATTGCCGTGAATTATGCCAAAACCTATTTTACTGGCGCCTTCCCAGAAGTATGGCTGTTCGCTCTGGGTGGTCTGTTTGTGTTAACGACTATCTTGCTGCCAAAAGGTGTGGCCGGGTTGATGAATCGCAAGAGGGCTGAAGCATGAGTAATTTTGTAAGTGATTACATCGCCTCTGTACGTGATAAAGACCATGTATTCGATTTTATGCAGCCCCGTGATAATCCTAATTTGGATGTACGCAAAGGCTGCATTCTGTACATGGAAGATGTGAGCGTTAGTTTTGATGGGTTTAAAGCCATCAACAACCTCAACCTATATATCAATGAAGGTGAACTGCGCTGCATCATCGGGCCCAATGGAGCAGGCAAAACCACCATGATGGACATTATTACCGGTAAAACACGCCCCGATACGGGCTCGGTTTATTTCGGTCAAACCATCAATTTGCTCAATATGAGCGAGCCGGAGATTGCCGAAGCCGGGATCGGCCGGAAGTTCCAGAAACCCACCGTGTTTGAAGAGCAGACGGTGATGGCAAACCTGGAGCTGTCCATGGCGGGTAACAAATCGGTGATGCGCACGCTGATGGCTCGTTTAAGCAATGAACAATTATCAGAGATAGACCGTGTGCTGGAGCTGATCGGATTAAAAGATCAGCGATTTTTACGCGCTGGAGCGCTGTCTCATGGACAAAAACAATGGCTCGAAATAGGCATGTTGTTAATGCAGAAGCCAAGATTATTACTGGTTGATGAGCCCGTAGCAGGCATGACCCATCAAGAGATGGACCGTACGGCCGAGCTGCTGATTTCACTTGAGGGAGAGCATTCTGTTGTGGTTGTTGAACACGATATGGATTTCGTGCGATCAATCGCTCGGCAAGTGACCGTGCTTCACCAGGGCTCAGTGCTGGCCGAAGGCAGCATGGATACCGTGCAGAATGACGCACGCGTCAAACAAGTGTATCTGGGAGAGTAGCGATGTTGAGTATTAAAGGCCTGAATCAGTTTTATGGCGAAAGCCACACGCTCTGGGACCTCGAACTCGACATTCCAGAAGGCGAATGCACCTGTCTGATGGGGCGTAACGGCGTTGGTAAGACAACGCTGTTGTCGTGTGTGATGGGTTTAATCAAACCGCGTTCGGGACAGATCATGTTTGATGGCGTTGATTTGTTGTCTCAGTCAGCTGAAAAACGCGCGCCACTGGGCATTGGCTATGTTCCTCAGGGACGTCAGATTTTTCCCTTGCTCACGGTAGAAGAAAACCTGCAAATCGGATTGCCTATACGCAAACGGGGAGATCGACAGATCCCTGAATTTATCTATGAAATCTTTCCTGTGCTGAAAGAAATGCGGCAACGTCGAGGCGGCGATCTTTCGGGAGGGCAGCAGCAACAGCTAGCGATAGGACGGGCTTTGGTCATTAACCCCCGCCTGCTGATTCTGGACGAACCCACCGAAGGCATTCAGCCCAACATTGTTGCTGAAATTGGTGATATTATCAGGCGGCTGAATCGTGAGATTGGCCTAACCGTGCTGTTGGTCGAGCAGAAATTGCCATTTGTGCGTCGCACCTCTGATCGCTTCATTATTATGGATCGTGGTCGAGCGGTTGCTAAAGGTGGCCTGGATGAACTGAACGACGAACTCGTGCAGGAATATCTCACGGTATAAGTGCCGTGGCCTGGTTTGCGTCGCAGACAATAACAATCAAAAACGTTTAACACGATAAGGACGACTATGTTGGCGAAGCTGGCGCCTGTAGCCTCTGAGACGATATCGAGTAATTTCGGCACCCATCGGCACTGGGTAGCCTCATTGGACTTAGGCTTTTCTCGCTCCCTTGCCAACACCCGCCTTGAAACCATGAAGTTTGAAGGGCCCCTACGCGTACAACGCCCTTTTTATCCCGAAGAAGACGGCACCTGCCATTGTTACATCTTGCACCCGCCTGGGGGGATGGTGAGTGGCGACCGCCTGAGCATGCAGGTAAATACTGCGGTAGACGCTCGTGCGCTGGTTACCACCCCGTCTGCGGGCAAGGTGTATGGTACCGATAGCCATAATCTGCCACAGCAACAATGTATATCGCTTAGCGCAGACAAAGACAGCTCACTAGAATTTTTGCCCCAGGAAACCATTATTTTTGACAGTGCCCGCGCCGAACTTAATACGCATATTGCACTCACTGACAACGCCAGATTGTTTTACTGGGATATGATCACGCTCGGTCGTCAGGCTGGAGACGCACCATTTAAAAGCGGATCGTTTAAACAGGCGTTGCGCATTGAGCGAGACGGCCTCCCGTTAGTGCTTGAGCATTTTGATCTGCAAGCAGGTAGCGCCTTACAGCACAACGCAGCAGGTTTGATGGGGTATGAATGTTTTGGCTCCTGTTACGTGAGCGGCAATGCAATTGAAACGCAGGTTGAGGCGCTGCGCGAGCACCTCGAAACACTGTGCGGGCTTGATATTTTTGTGACGCATAAACCCGATATATTGATCGTGCGGGCGATGGCGCACGATACGGAAATATTGCGCAACGCGTTTATACGTGTGTGGCAATGTTTACGCCCCTTACTGCTCGATAAGCCTGCCCATGAGCCCCGTATTTGGTCCACCTGACTGAGAGACTAGAAAATGGAACTGACGCCGAGAGAAAAAGACAAGTTACTGATCTTTACTGCTGCTTTGTTGGCCGAAAGACGCAAGGCCAAAGGTCTGAAGCTGAACTATCCCGAATCGGTTGCATTGATTTCTGCAGCCATTATGGAAGGAGCCCGGGAAGGGAAAACCGTGGCTGAACTCATGAGCGAAGGGAGACATATTCTTGGGCGCGACGACGTGATGGAGGGCGTGGCCGAGATGGTGCACGAAGTACAGGTAGAAGCGACGTTTCCTGACGGGACAAAGCTCGTCACCGTTCACGACCCCATTAACTAGCGGGCAGGAGAAGCACAATGATTCCAGGTGAATTACAAGTACAGGCCGGCGATATTGAACTTAACCCCGGACGCCCGGTAACCACAATTAAAGTGGCCAATACTGGAGATCGTCCTATTCAGGTCGGTTCGCATTACCATTTTGCAGAAACGAATCCCGCGCTGGATTTTGATCGAGACGCGGCGCGAGGCAAACGTCTGGATATTGCTGCCGGTACCGCCGTGCGTTTTGAGCCGGGTCAGTCACGCACTGTTGACTTGGTCCCGTTTGCGGGCAATCGCATCGTGATGGGGTTTCGTGGCGATGTAATGGGCGCACTGGACGAGCAATAAGGAGCAGATCATGGCTAAGATTTCACGCAGTGCCTACGCCAATATGTTTGGCCCGACGACGGGTGACAGAGTGCGCTTGGGCGATACGGAATTGTGGATTGAAGTAGAAAAAGACTTTACGCGCTACGGCGACGAAGTGAAGTTTGGTGGCGGCAAGGTTATTCGTGATGGCATGGGGCAAGGGCAGGGGCTTGCTTCAGAAGTTGTTGACTGCGTAATCACCAACGCTCTCATTCTTGACCACTGGGGTATCGTTAAAGCCGATGTGGGCATCAACAATGGTCGCATTGTGGCTATCGGTAAAGCGGGTAACCCCGACACGCAGGAAGGTGTGGATATTCTGGTGGGGCCCGGGACCGAGGTGATTGCTGGTGAAGGGCAGATTCTCACTGCTGGCGCGATTGATGCGCACATCCATTTTATTTGTCCACAACAAGTAGAAGAGGCCTTGATGTCGGGCACCACTACCATGCTGGGTGGCGGTACCGGTCCGGCCACTGGAACCAATGCGACAACCTGTACGCCGGGGCCATGGAATCTAGGCAAGATGCTACAAGCCTGCGATCAGCTACCTATGAACTTCGGTTTTTTGGGTAAAGGAAATGCGAGCCGCATGGAGCCCTTAGAGGAGCAAATCCGTTATGGCGCAATGGGGCTTAAACTCCACGAAGACTGGGGCACCACACCGGCTGCGATTGACACCTGTCTGTCAGTGGCAGAAAAGTTCGATGTGCAAGTGGCGATTCATACCGACACCTTGAATGAGTCCGGTTTTGTCGAAGATACACTCGCTGCCTTTAAAGGGCGCTCAATTCACACCTATCATACTGAAGGTGCGGGCGGCGGCCACGCTCCCGACATCATCAAGGCGTGTGGCGAAGAAAACGTGTTGCCTTCTTCGACCAATCCAACCCGTCCATATACCGTCAATACCGTTGATGAGCACCTCGATATGCTGATGGTGTGCCACCATCTCGACCCCAATATTCCTGAAGATGTAGCCTTTGCAGATTCACGCATACGCAAAGAAACAATCGCGGCTGAAGACATACTGCATGACATGGGCGCGTTTTCGATGATTGCTTCGGATTCTCAAGCCATGGGGCGTGTGGGCGAAGTGATTTCGCGTACCTGGCAGACCGCGCATAAAATGCGCGTTCAACGCGGATTGCTCAGCGAAGACGCCAGCTTGGGCTGCGATAATTTTCGCGCCAAACGCTACATCGCCAAGTACACGATTAATCCGGCGCTAGCGCATGGTATTGCCGACAACGTTGGTTCCATCGAGGTCGGTAAGCTTGCCGATTTGGTGTTGTGGAAGCCTGCTTTTTTTGGTGTTAAGCCGAGCCTTATTCTAAAAAGCGGGATGATTGCGGCGGCCCCAATGGGCGACCCCAATGCCTCAATACCGACTCCGCAACCCGTTCATTACCGCCCCATGTTTGGTGCATTCGGCCAGGCCGCTAGCGCCACGTCGGTGACATTTGTCAGTCAGGCCGCAGCAGATGCAGGACTCGCCCTTGAACTTGGGCTCCATCGTAAGTTGTTACCCTGTAAGAATGTTCGCGGGGTGCGCAAACAACACATGGTTCACAACGCTTTGATGCCCGTGGTCGAGGTAGACGCACAGCGCTATGAAGTGCGTGCAGATGGCGAGCTTCTCACCTGTGAGCCCGCAAAAGAGTTGCCACTGGCACAACGTTATTTTCTGTTTTGAGGTAAAGCATGTCAGACAACACATTGCGTATCGTCACCAATCTGGGCAGCGACGCAAATATACCGGCATCGGATATCAGTGCCAGTATCACCTTGAGTTATGAGCAGCGTGTAAAAGGCCGCTTGCTGGCGAGCGATGACAAGGGTAGGGATGTCGGGTTATTTCTCGAACGCGGAAAAACCCTGCGTGAGGGCGATATACTTAAGTCTGAGGACGGACAGTTGTTACAAGTAAGAGCGCAAAACGAGGCGCTGCGCGAGGCGAAGTGTGATAACTGGCTAACCTTTGCCAAAGCGGTGTATCACTTGGGTAACCGGCATGTGCCGGTAGAAATCAACGAACTCCGACTCAAGATTCAACCCGACGCCATTCTCGAAGAAATGTTGCAAGTTTTAGGGCTTGAGGTGGCCGCTATTGACGGGCCGTTTAACCCCGAGTCTGGCGCCTATTCCGGCGGCCATCACCACCATCACTAAACATGAGCTGCTTTGTGGAAACGACCAGCACACAACTCGAGCAAATGTCAGCGCTGCTGTATTTGAGTAGCCCGGCTCTCCCTATTGGTGCATTCGCCTATTCCCAGGGGCTAGAGTCTGCAATAGAGACCGGACACGTGACTGACGAGCAGAGTCTGTTTAAGTGGGTCGAAACCGTGATTGCCGAAGGTCTGCTGAAGCTGGATATTCCCCTATTCAATAGGGCTTATCGCCATGTGATCGAATCCGACTATCGCGCCTTAAACGCATGCAACGCTGAGGTGTTTGCTGCCCGTGAAAGTTTTGAGTTATACGAAGAAGAACGATTGTTGGGCAGTGCATTAATGCGCCTGTTGCGCACG
>JAWWBW010000146.1:0-7930 GCA_033720775.1 Oleiphilaceae bacterium
CCGGACTCGCAGGCCTGGGCCAAAGATATGGGGGCTCACGTAGTGCTGGATCATCGTGAGGATCTGCTGGCACAGGCCAAAACCCACGCGCTGCCCGCCTTGGATTATGTGGCGAGTCTGACGCACACTGATCTGCACTATGAAACGCTGGTGGAGTTGATGCGGCCCCAGTCTCGCTTTGCGCTGATCGATGACCCCGAAACCTTGGATATCAAAGTCTTTAAGCGCAAGAGTATTTCGCTGCATTGGGAGTTTATGTACACCCGATCCATGTTTCAAACTGAGGATATGGCCGAGCAGGGACGAATTTTGTCGCAGGTATCAGCGCTGGTGGATGCAGGGCGCATCAAAACAACGCTCGGACGGCATGGTGGTGTGATCTCGGCAGAGAATCTACGCCGCGCACATCAGGAGTTGGAGGCCGGTACAGCTATTGGCAAGATTGTGCTGGAGGGCTTTGCATAGATCACGTGTTTTGCGGCGCCATGCTGACCACTTACCCAGGCATCCAGCTCCTGAGGCAGGCAGTGATCAAGTAAATGCAGCGCGCACCAGAGCACCTGCTGGCAGGCGGATACGCATTGACTGCCCAGACGGTAGAGCGAATCGGCATCATCAAGTTTGCCGCGATTCAGACCCTCGCTGGTGGTTGCCATAAAGGCCTGCAAATGCTCAGCATACTCGGTGTTGTCCATGCGTTTTAGCAAGGCATTCTGGTGGTGGTTTTGCAGGGTTGGCAGCAAGGTTTGCAGACCCTTGTCGAGTTGCTCCATTTGCGTGTTCAAAAACCGAATGCGCGATGTGATTTCGTCAGAAAGAGTACCAATCACGGCGGAATGCGTGGCGAGTCCACGCGCCTGAGCACAGGTCTCGATCATGTCGAGCCATTCTTTGAAAAAGAAACGTGCCAGCTGCTGTTGAGCATTGTCCAGATCCTGCACCAGTCGCTCGCCGCAGCTTTGCCAGATAAACGTGAGCAGACGGGCGATCAGATTGCTGTGGTGTAGAAAGTTTTCATGGGGATCGTCTTTAGGCCAATGCTGTCGCAGTACGACCCATTCCTTGAGCAGGTTCGAGAGGTCTTCTTGTTGGACCGCGCTTTTGGCATTTTTTTGAATTGAGCGAAACAGCTCCGTAATTTCTCTTTGAATACTGTGCAGTTGGGTGGCAAAAAAGTGGTCGCCTGACAAAATAGCCAAGGTACAACCCCGGTGCTTTTGAAGTTCGAGCAATAGCTTGATCAGGTGTTTGCTGGATCTGATGGCTTCGCGGCGTGCAGTGTGCCGGGCATATAACTGTTGCAGATTGGCCACGTTGGCGTCCCCGTTATTATTGTTGCGCTGCTCCGATGGGTTTTGTCGGGCAAGTATGCCATGTTGCACGAAAATTCTCCTGTGTGGGATCGCCTGTTACCGCAGAGTTTGATCAACTGCGCAACTATTTAGATAGTTTACTAACCAGCAATTATGAGGCCAATCATGCACGTGCGGTTCGTTGAGACGATTGTTCCAGAAGATTGGAATCGCCTGGTTGATGCCGATATGCCCTTTTTGCAGCACGCATTTTTGAGCGCGCTGGAACGGTCAGGCTCGGTCACTGCAGAGACAGGTTGGAGCCCTTTGCATGCGGTTGTCTATAAAGAAGGCAGGCTTGTAGCTGCGGCGCCCGGCTATCTTAAAAGTCATTCTTATGGGGAGTATGTATTTGATTGGGCCTGGGCAGATGCCTACGCGCGTTATGGTTTGGCTTATTATCCAAAATATGTGACGGCGATCCCGTTTACTCCCGTGTGTGGGCCGCGCCTCCTCATTGATCCTTTGCACCAAAATAATGCAAAAGAGCTGGCGCGCGTGCGGGCTGTCTTTGCTGAGGGCGTAGAGGCAGAGTGTCATCGTCGGGGCGTATCATCCTGGCATGTGCTGTTTGAGCACGGGCAGCCACCGCGACCTGACATGCTACAGCGCATGGGGACACAGTTTCATTGGGCCAATCGGGGCTATACCTGTTTTGAGGATTTTCTGGCCGGTTTGAGCTCATCGCGCCGCAAATCGATGCGAAAGGAGCGCAAGCGTTTGACTGGCATCGGGCTCACATACCGCTGGCGTAGTGGCCAGGAACTCAAGCCCGACGAGCGCAAAGCCTTTTATGCCTGCTATGCCACCACCTACTTCAAACGCGGGCAGCAACCTTATTTGCGCCCCGCGTTTTTTGAATTGATATGGCAACACATGCCCGCCGCTACGCAGGTGCTGTTGGTTGAAAAAGAACAAGAGATTGTTGCAGCCGCTTTGTTCTTTGTGGGCACACAGTCGCTCTATGGCCGCTATTGGGGCGCCTTGCAGGAGATACCCGGTTTGCATTTTGAAGCCTGTTATTACCAGGGGATTGATCGCTGCATTGCCTTGGGCTTGCAGCGTTTTGATGCCGGGGCCCAGGGCGAACACAAGTTATTGCGAGGCTTTGAGCCGGTGACGACATCTTCTTACCACTGGATTGCCAGCGCCGAGTTTGAAGCAGCCATCGCCGATTTTGTGACGCGTGAGGCCGAACATGTTAGCGCCTACCAAGAGCAGGCATGCGACTATTTACCCTACCGAAAAGACCAGTAAGCGCTTAAATGCCGCAGTCGCAAAAGATTCAAAAAGTAGGCTTTACTTGCCTGCCGAATAACATTAAAATGCGCGCCCCTGATTGAAAGCAGTGCACCGTTTTTGAGTGGCGCTGTGTGTTCGACAACAAACTAAATGGTAATGTGAATGCCTTCTGTAAAGATTAAAGAAAACGAGCCGTTTGACGTAGCGCTTCGCCGTTTCAAGCGTTCTTGTGAAAAAGCCGGTGTCCTGTCTGAAGTACGTCGTCGCGAGTTTTACGAGAAGCCCACTTCGGTACGTAAGCGTAAAGCTGCTGCGGCCGTTAAGCGTCACGCTAAGAAAGTTCAGCGTGAGCAACGTCGTTTCGAGCGTCTGTACTAAGACGCAGTTACTGCGCGAACCGCTTTAATCAGGCCAGGATGCCGCGGCATCCGTTCAAAAATCTGCTTAATCCCACGGCAGGCAAACAAGCCGTGAAGGTTGAGCAGATTTTTGCTGTTTTTGGCCTGTAGAATCGGAATACACGACTTCATCGCATCGAAACCGGGGAATACTATGTCTGAGGCGACTCTCAAAGATACCATCAATGCAGCGTCTAAAGAGGCAATGCGCGCGCGTGACAAGCAGCGTTTGGGAACTTTGCGATTGATCATGGCTGAATTCAAACGCATCGAAGTGGATGAGCGTATTGAACTCGATGATGCCCGCATTCTGGCGGTGCTCGATAAGATGATCAAACAGCGTCGTGATTCGATTACGCAATACGAAGCGGCAGATCGTCACGACCTGGCGGATGTTGAAAAGGCTGAGCTCAAAGTGATTGAAGAGTTTTTGCCGGCAGCGCTGAGTGATGATGAGATCGCCGTGCTGCTCGAAGCGGCGGTAGCGGAATCTGGTGCTGAATCGGTACGAGACATGGGCAAAGTGATGGCCATCCTCAAGCCTCAGCTACAAGGTCGCGCCGATGTGGGGGCGGTCAGTCAACTGGTCAAAAAGCGTCTCGCCGGTTAAGCTCGTTACCCGCATTCATTCTGGCTAGGTAGGCGCTATGGCGGGTTTAATTCCCCAATCTTTTATAGATGATCTGTTGGCGCGCGTGCCCATTGCCGAGGTGGTAGCAACTCGGGTACAGCTCAAAAAGGCGGGTAGCTCGCTCAAAGCCTGCTGTCCCTTCCATCAAGAAAAAACGCCCTCCTTTCACGTTAATACGCAAAAAAACTTTTACCACTGCTTTGGCTGCGGGGCTAACGGTAACAGCATCAACTTTTTGCGTGATCACGATAATTTGTCTTTTATCGAGGCGGTAGAAGAGTTGGCCAAGATTGCCGGGGTGGAAGTGCCACGCGAAGAGGGTGATCGTCGCGAGTTTAATCGCCAAAAAAGTATGATGGAGGCGCTTGATTACGCCTCATTACGTTACCGGGAAGCACTTAAACAACATCCGCAGCGAGAAGTGGCACAGCGTTACCTCAAGCAGCGCGGTTTGAGCGACGAGGTGGTTGAACGCTTTGCCATTGGCTATGCGCCGGCAGAGCGGGATTATCTGAGTGGTCACTGCAAAGCCGATATGCGGCAGTCCTTGCTCGATCTGAAAATGCTCAGCGAAAAATTCGAGCGGCCCTTCGAACTTTTCCAGAATCGTCTGATGTTCCCCATTCGCAATGCGCGGGGTAAAACCATTGCTTTTGGTGGGCGAACGCTAGGTGATGATAAGGCCAAATACATCAACTCACCTGAATCGGAAGTCTTCCATAAAAGCCGCGAGATTTATGGTCTGTATGAAGCCATGCAGGCAAACCGTCAGCTGGAGCAGTTGTTGGTGGTTGAGGGGTACATGGATGTGGTGGCGCTGGCACAGTTTGGTATTGATTACGCGGTGGCCACTTTGGGAACGGCGACGAATACCGAAAGTCTGGGGCAGCTGATCAAGCGTTGTCAGCATCTGGTGTTTTGTTTTGATGGGGATCAGGCCGGGTTACAGGCGGCGCGCAAGGCGATGGAAAACGCGCTGCCTTTATATGAAGACGGTTTGCAATTGCGGTTTCTGATTCTGCCAGAGGGTGAAGACCCTGATACGCTGGTGCGTCAGGAAGGCGCCGAGCGGTTTCAGGCGCGTATCGATAAAGCCATTCCCTTGTCGGCGTTTTTCTTTCAGATATACAGTCAGGGGCTCGATCTGACCGTCGCGGAGCAGCGAGGCATGCTCAAACAACGTGCCGAAGCCCAGATTGAAAAAGTGGCAAGCAAGGTGCTCAAGTCAGCTTTACGTGCTGAGCTTAACAAGCGCATGTTTCCGCAGCGTCAGGCCTGGGGGCAGGATAAAAAGCCCGCCAAACCCGCGATTGAAAACCCGTCGCTAACTAGCACCAGGGTGGTAAGCGATCCTGATACAGCTTTGTGTCTGGCTTTGTATTACCGCCCGGAACAAGCCGCGCAGATACTGGATCAGTTGGGTGATGCTTCGGGGTTTGAGCGTAGCCGTCAGTTTGCGAGTTACTTGCACGAGCGCAATTTAGCAAGCCCACAGGATATGCTGGTCGCGTTGGCGACGGATAACGAGGGTTATCGCGCCCGTTTCAGCAATCTGTTTGACCGGCTGGAGTGGTTGCCGGACGAAAATCAGGCCATTGAGGCCGCGCAGGATTTACTGCGCCGCATTGAGCACGAAAAAACCCGTCGCAATGCGCTTAAAGCAGCTAAAGTTAATAAATTACCAAGTCAATTGAGTGAGGCCGAGAAGCAGGCGCTCAAGTCACTGTCCAGATCCCGTCAGGGCCAGTAACCACGGCCCAAAAAGAACGGCCAATGCTGGTTGATTTATTGTAAATAAGGCCCATATTGATTTGGTTGCAGAGTAATCTTTCCGTATAATAGCCGGCTATTTTTTGATCGGCCGCCAACTAATAGGGTGAACATGTCAGGCAATTCACAACAGTCTCGCTTAAAAGATCTCATTGCTCGTGGTAAAGAACAAGGTTTCCTGACTTACGCAGAAGTAAATGATCACCTCCCTGAAGATATAGCTGATCCTGATCAGGTCGAAGATATTATTCGTATGATCAACGACATGGGTATCCAGGTCGTTGAAGAAGCTCCCGATAGTGATTCCTTACTTATGGCAGATGGCGACTCCACTGATGAAGTGGCCGCTGCCGAAGCTGCTGCTGCGCTGGCAGCAGTAGAGACCGAAGCCGGTCGCACCACCGATCCCGTGCGCATGTACATGCGTGAAATGGGTACCGTGGAGCTACTCACCCGTGATGGTGAGATTCGCATTGCCAAGCGTATAGAAGAAGGTTTGCGTGATGTCATGGCCTCGCTGGCGCATTTTCCTGGCGCTGTCAGCTCGGTGATCGAGGCCTATGAGGGCATCACTGAAGAGGAAGGCCGCCTGAGTGATATTCTCACCGGTTTCCTTGATCCTGATGACGATGGCGCGATTGCCGCACCATCGATAGATGACAGTAGCGATGATGACGATGGTAGCAACAACGCTGATGACGATGATGACAGTGATAGCGATGATGAAGTCGATAAGGGTCCTGACCCCGAAGTCACACGCGAACGTTTTGCTGAGCTCAAAGCACAGCTAGAAGTCGCTGAAAAGGCGATCGCAAAACACGGCCGTTCCAGCAAAGAGGCAGTGAAAGAGCTGAATCGTCTGGGCGAAATTTTTGCGCCGTTCAAACTTAACGCCAAACAATTCGACAACTTGATTATCGAAGTGCGTACCACGAACGAAATCGTCCGCATGAATGAGCGCAGCATTATGAATATATGCTCGCGCAGCTGTGGAATGGATCGTAAAGAGTTTATCAAGCGCTTCCCTGGCAACGAAGGAAATCTCGATTGGGTCACCGATTTGATTGACGAGGGCCATAGTTACTCGGCCAAGTTGGCCGAATTTCAGGATGAAATTATCCGCGCACAGCGCAAGATTGCTGCGGTAGCGGCCGAAACCGGCTTAACCGTATCGGAAATTAAAGATGTAAACCGCCGTATCTCTATTGGCGAAGCAAAAGCGCGTCGCGCCAAAAAAGAAATGGTCGAAGCTAACCTGCGTTTGGTTATTTCGATTGCCAAAAAGTACACCAACCGTGGTTTGCAGTTCCTCGACCTGATTCAGGAAGGCAACATTGGTCTGATGAAGGCGGTGGACAAGTTTGAGTATCGTCGCGGTTACAAGTTCTCGACCTACGCAACCTGGTGGATTCGTCAGGCAATTACTCGTTCGATTGCGGATCAGGCGCGCACCATTCGTATTCCGGTGCACATGATTGAGACGATTAACAAGCTCAATCGTATTTCGCGTCAGATGCTGCAGGAAATGGGTCGCGAGCCAACGCCAGAAGAGTTGGGCGAGCGCATGGATATGCCAGAAGACAAAGTGCGCAAGGTGCTGAAGATTGCCAAAGAGCCGATCTCAATGGAGACGCCCATTGGTGATGATGAAGATTCGCATCTGGGCGACTTTATTGAAGACAACATGGCTGAATCGCCTGTCGATACTGCCACGGGTGAAGGTCTGAAAGAAGCCACGCGCACTGTTCTAAGCGGGCTGACCGCACGTGAAGCCAAGGTGCTGCGTATGCGTTTTGGTATCGAAATGAACACCGACCATACGCTCGAAGAAGTGGGTAAACAGTTTGATGTCACGCGGGAGCGTATCCGTCAGATCGAAGCCAAAGCCCTGCGTAAGCTACGTCACCCCAGCCGATCAGACCATCTGAGAAGCTTCCTCGACGAATAGCTAACAACGTCTGGCAACTTCTAAAGCGGCGCATTATAATGCGCCGCTGTTGTTTCCGGCTCGCTCTTGAGCCACAACAAAATGGCCCTATAGCTCAGTTGGGTGAGAATGGCGTTTTATGCAAAGCACCGCTTTGCGCCATTCGAACGACAAAAATCTGCGATTTTTGGCCGGGCTAGAGCGCCCACCGTCCCGAAGGGGCGGCCAGTCCACATTGGCACGGACTCAAAACAAAGCCACGATAAAATGGCCCTATAGCTCAGTTGGTTAGAGCACCCGACTCATAATCGGTAGGTCCCAGGTTCAAGTCCTGGTGGGGCCACCATTTTATTTTCTTGTTCCTGCCATCTGGTGCTGAAACCATAAGTTGGCCGCATTGGCCACATTATGGTTTCATATGAAAGCACTTTTGGCCGCCTCGATACCTAAATAACTTCCCCCTTCCAAGAGGAAAACGGACACCAAGACGTGGTGACTTTCCGAAGATGGATTTAGTCTGAATGTACTCTGGTGCGAACTGACACCTGCAGATAAACACCTTTCATAAAAAAGCTAACCTGTTTGGATAGTTGGCAACCACAGACGAGCC
>JAWWBW010000147.1:0-7832 GCA_033720775.1 Oleiphilaceae bacterium
ACATTGGGCGCACATGGTGGTCCATGGCACCTTGCATTTACAGGGTTATGACCATATTGAAGAGCAGGAAGCGGCACACATGGAAGCACTGGAAACTGGCATTATGGAAGCCTTGGGATTTGACGATCCCTACGTACTGCCGGCCGAAACTCCCACTGATAATTGAAGGAAAGATCAACTCCGCTATGAGCGAAGACCAACCGAGTAGTCAGAGCCGAACCTGGCTCGAACGCATCTCACAAGCATTCTCCGACCAGCCAGAATCGCTGCGCGATATTATGGAAATCTTGCGCGAGGCTGAACAACGCAGTGTGATAGACGCAGATTCCCTGAGTATTATCGAAGGCGCCATGCAGGTCACCGACATGCAGGTGCGCGAGGTGATGATCCCCCGTTCACAGATGATCACGGTAAAGGCCAGTCAGGAACCCGAAGAGTACATCAACGAAATTATCGAATCCGCGCACTCACGATTTCCGGTTATAGGCGATTCCTCTGATGATGTCATCGGTATTCTACTCGCTAAGGATCTGCTGCCACTCGCACTCAAAGGCGAACTGAAGCGCGCTCGAGTCAGTGAGCTACTGCGTCCGGCCTCGATTGTTCCTGAAAGCAAACGTCTTAATCAGCTTCTCAAAGAGTTCAAACAAACGCGCAACCATATGGCCATCGTAGTAGATGAATATGGCGGCATCGCGGGTCTGGTGACGATTGAAGACGTGTTGGAACAGATCGTGGGTGAAATTGAAGACGAACACGACTTCGATGACGAAGCCATGATAAAACCGCTAACCAGCGGTGAATACAACGTAAAAGCACTCACCACCATCGAAGAATTCAATCAGTACTTTGAGGCCAGCCTGCCCGAGGACGAGTTTGATACCATCGGCGGGCTCGTACTGAAACACTTTGGGCGACTGCCCCGTCGTGGCGACAAAGTACGGTTTGAAGATTTTCGCGCCACCGTGCTGAATGCCGATAATCGCACTATTCGCCTACTCAAGATCGAAAAACTTTAATTAACGCCAACGACCATTCCTCCATCATGATACCGGCTAACGCCCTGCCCCCAGTTATTCGTGCCGCCGGTATTCTGGCAGCAGGTGCCCTGCAAACTCTGAGCCTCGCGCCCTTTGACTGGTGGCCCCTTGGGTTACTGTCTCTATTAGCCCTGTTTTATTTCACTGGCGCATTGCAACCCGCCCATCGATCCAGTGAAACAGGCCGCCGTGGCTTTTGGTATGGCTGGTTATTTGGTGTTGGACTGTTTGGATCCGGAGCCTCGTGGGTTTACGTGAGCATTCACGTTTATGGCTATGCCAGCCCGTTATTGGCAGGCGCACTCACCCTCGCCTTTGTATTGGCTCTGGCACTATTTCATGGCCTGCAATTCTGGTTGTTATTCCGGCTGCGTACCCGTTCTATGGGAGCCAATGGTCTGCTGTTTGTGGCGCTTTGGGTATTCAGCGACGTTTTTCGCAGCCATTTTCTAACGGGCTTTCCGTGGCTGTTTTTGGGTTACGGACACCTCGAATCGCCCTTGTCTGGGTGGATTCCTCTGGTCGGCGTATACGGCATTACTTTTCTGGTGGTTCTCAGTAGCGTGTTACTCTACCTCATGCTGACCTGTCGGCTCTGGTCCGAACGATTCGGGCTAGTCGTTTTCGGCGGAATGCTGTGGTGGCAAGGCTGGCAGTTAAGTCACTACACCTGGACCCTCGATAGCGAATACCAGCTGGATGTAGCCTTGCTGCAAACCAATATCCCTCAAGAGCTTAAATGGCACCCCTCGCAGCGCACCAAGACGGCCCGCTTGCTCACCGACATGACCCGCGCCCACTGGGATAAAGAGGTCATTATCTGGCCCGAAACCGCTCTGCCCATTTTGTATGATCAGGCGACTCCCTATCTGGAGCGCATGAGCGAAGAAGCCTTAAGAGAAGACACGAACATTATCTCGGGCATCCCCTATCGCGAATTCAACCCCGACACTCGCGAACAACGCTTACACAACAGTGTGCTCAGCATGGGCGTAGGCGATGGTATTTATCACAAACAAAAACTGGTGCCTTTTGGAGAATACGTGCCTCTGCAGGATTACCTGCGTGGGCTAATCGCATTTTTTGATTTGCCCATGTCGGATTTTCGCAAAGGCCCGGCTGATCAGGAGTTACTGCGCTCGCACGCGCTAAAAGTTGCCCCCTTCATTTGCTACGAAGTGGTTTACCCTGACTTTGTCGCACGCCAGTCACAAGCGGCCGATTATCTGGTGACCATCAGCAATGACAGCTGGTTTGGGCAATCGATTGGCCCCTTGCAACACCTCCAAATGGCTCAAATGCGTGCCGCTGAAAACAGTCGCTTCATGCTGCGCGGCACCAACAATGGTGTCACTGCCATCATTGATCACAAAGGGCGGATCGTCGCCCAAAGTGAGCAGTTCGTGCGCACGACGCTTACTGGCAAGATCAACATTCATCAAGGCAACACTCCCTTCTCGCGCTACGGCTCCAGCCCAACAATACTGCTCAGTTTGACGCTATTGATTATTTGCCTGTTCCGCTTTTGGAAGGAGCGCCGGGCGGTATCCGCGCCAGCAAAACTAGGATAGAATGTCGCGTCCGGTCCGGCCCTCATTATTCGTCTTTGTTATCTGACGAGCCGGTGTCTACAACCAACCCAAGCCGTTCAACAAAATTACTCATGCAAGAACAATATCATCCTCAGCAAGTTGAAGAAAAAGCCCGCCAGTATTGGGAAGAAAACGACAGTTTCCGCGTCACAGAAGACCCCTCAAAAGAAAAATACTACTGTCTTTCGATGTTCCCCTACCCCAGTGGCAAACTGCACATGGGGCACGTGCGCAACTACACCATTGGCGATGTCGTCTCGCGCTATCAACGCATGCAGGGTAAGAACGTGTTGCAGCCCATGGGTTGGGATGCCTTTGGTCTCCCCGCAGAAAATGCGGCGATTAAAAATAATGTCGCGCCTGCCAAGTGGACCTACGAAAATATCGAATACATGAAGAACCAGCTCAAACAATTGGGCTTTGGTTACGACTGGCAGCGCGAACTGGCTACCTGCCGTCCCGAATACTACAAGTGGGAACAATGGTTCTTCACCAAGCTGTATGAAAAAGGCCTGGTATATAAGAAGAACGCGACCGTTAACTGGGACCCGGTGGATCAAACCGTTTTGGCTAACGAACAGGTCGTAGATGGCCGCGGCTGGCGTTCCGGGGCACTGGTTGAACGCAAGGAAATACCACAGTGGTTTATCAAAATCACCGACTACGCTGAAGAACTGCTGGCAGATCTGGACCAGCTTGAAGAATGGCCGGAGCAGGTCAAGACCATGCAACGCAACTGGATTGGTCGTTCTGAGGGCCTCGAATTCAGTTTTGCGCTTAAGGGCCGCGACGACCGTCTGTCGGTCTATACCACCCGCCCCGATACACTCATGGGTGTTACTTACATGGCGGTGGCCGCGCAGCACCCACTGGCGCAAGAAGCTGCCGCCAACAACTCGCAAGTGCGCGCCTTTGTTGAAGAGTGCAAGAACAACAAAGTCGCTGAAGCCGATATGGCCACCATGGAGAAGAAAGGCATCGCGACCGGCTTTGTCGCCGAGCACCCGTTAACCGGAGAAGACGTACCGGTGTGGGTCGCCAACTTTGTGCTCATGGATTACGGCTCTGGCGCTGTGATGTCGGTGCCCGCCCATGACGAACGCGACCATGAGTTTGCCAAAGCCTACAGCCTGCCCATCAAACAGGTGATTGAACCGAACGATGGTGACGAGGTTGACGTGCAGGAGGCAGCCTTTACCGACAAGGGTACATTGGTCAATTCCGGTGAATTCACCGGCCTTACCTCAGAAGAAGCCTTCGAAGCCATCGTGGCCAAGTTTGAATCACTCGGCATCGGCGAGCGCAAGGTCAACTACCGCCTGCGTGATTGGGGCGTTTCCCGGCAACGATACTGGGGCGCGCCTATTCCCATGAAAACACTCGAAGACGGCACCGAAGTACCGGTTCCGCTTGAAGAACTGCCTGTTGCGCTGCCTGAAGACGTCGAGCTCGACGGCGTTAAGTCGCCCATCAAGAGCGATCCCGAGTGGGCAAAAACGACCCATAACGGGCAGCCCGCTTTGCGCGAAACAGATACCTTCGACACCTTTATGGAGTCTTCTTGGTACTACGCGCGCTACTGTTCGCCCCAGTGTGACGACAAAATGCTGGACGAAGATGCGGCCAATTACTGGTTGCCCGTCGACCAGTACATAGGCGGTATTGAACACGCCATTTTGCACCTGCTGTATGCCCGCTTCTTCCACAAACTGTTGCGTGACGTGGGCCTGGTTAAGTCCGACGAGCCTTTCAAGCGTCTGCTGTGTCAGGGCATGGTGCTCGCCGACAGCTTCTATCGCGAAGATGAAAACGGCGGCAAGCAATGGATTGCCCCTACAGAAGTGGAGCTGGACACCGACGACAAAGGCAAAATTCTGGGTGCTCGTTTGGCTGCAGACGGACAACCGGTCGAACGCGCGGGCATGAGTAAGATGTCCAAATCCAAAAACAACGGTATTGATCCGCAGACGATTATTGATCGTCACGGCGCCGATACCGTGCGTCTGTTTATGATGTTTGCCGCGCCACCCGAACAGTCTCTGGAATGGTCAGACAACGCCGTTGAAGGTGCTCACCGTTTTCTCAAGCGCCTTTGGAAAGCCGTCGCGGCGCATGTGGCGGAAGGCCCTGCACCCGCACTGAGCACCTCGGAGTTGAATGACGATCAAAAAGCGCTGCGCTGTAAAACACATGAAACCATTGCCAAGGTAAGCGATGATATTAGCCGTCGCATGACCTTCAACACGGCTATTGCTGCAGTAATGGAGCTCATGAATAGCATCAGCAAGTTTGTTGATGTGAGCCCTCAGGGCCGTGCGGTCACACAGGAAGCCCTCGAAACATGCGTTTTGTTGCTGGCACCCATCACGCCCCATATCTGTCACGAACTTTGGCAGGAGCTGGGACATAGCGAGGCAGTCTTGAATGCGAGCTGGCCAGAGGCTGACGAAAGCGCCATGGTAAAAGCCGCGCAAGAAATCGTGGTTCAGGTCAACGGAAAAGTACGTGCCAAGCTTACTCTACCCGTCGATCTTGATAAAAAAGCGATGGAAGACGCCGCACTTGCCGACAGTAATGTACAACGGTTTGTTGAGGGCAACACGATACGCAAAGTCATCGTGGTACCCGGTAAACTGGTCAACATCGTCGCCAATTAAGCATGAGTAGAGCGCAGGCACAACCAGAGCATCAAGTCGGCTTAGTTCGCCTTGCAGTGTTGTGCCTGTGTGCAGCGCTCGCCGCCTGTGGTTACCAGTTGAGGGGGACGCAAAATCAAAATGTTGCATTTGAACGCGTCGAAGTAGCCTGCAATTTCAAGCAAAGCTGGTATTTGTGCCAGCAACTCGAATCACGTCTTGCGTTGGCGGGCGTCGAACTCAACGAAAACGCAGCCCTCCGCCTGCGCATCACGACCCCCTCCTCAAAACAACGCGTGTTAACCATTGCCGGAGATGCCAGCACTGAAGAATATGAGCTGACCCAGCGCCTTGCCTATGTTTTAGAGCGCAAGTCTGATCGGAAGATACTCGCCCGCAATGAATTGTCTCTGGCGCGCGTATACAGTCATCAGTCCAACGCCTTGGTTGCCAAGGAGCGCGAAAAGGAAAGTCTGCTTCGCTCCATGCACCGGCAAATACTCAATACCATGCTACGCGAATTGGCTGAACTCCAGTTAAACCCAAGCGAAAGCTGAACCCCACTATGCGCATCAGACTGGAACAACTCGACGACTCCCTATCCAAAAAGCTGCTTCCGGTTTACTTCATTAGCGGTGAAGAACCCTTATTGATTCAAGAAGCGTGTGATGCCATTCGCCTTAAGGCGCGTGAACACGGGTTTAGCGAACGCCAGATCTTTACCGTTGATCGTCAATTCGATTGGCAAAGCCTGCAAGATGAGGCCAACGCCCTATCATTGTTTGCAGAGAAAAAGCTGATCGAGCTGCGCATGCCCAATGGCAAACCCGGAACGCCGGGCTCAAAAGCGCTGACAGAATACTGTAAGCAGCTACCCGACGATATTGTATTACTGATTCAATCGGGCAAGCTTGATGGCTCTGCCATGAAAAGCAAGTGGGTAAATACCCTGGATGAGGCAGGCCTTGTGCTGCAGGTCTGGCCTGTATCACTGCAAGAAATGCCCCGCTGGATCGAACGCAGAGCGCGCGCGATCGGACTCAACTTGCAATCAGATGCTGTCGCACTGCTGGCCGACCGACTCGAAGGCAACTTACTGGCGGCACAGCAGGAGTTACAAAAGCTCAAACTGCTGCACGGCACCACCAAGATCGGCGCCGAAGAGGTGTTAGCCAGCGTAGGTGATTCTGCGCGGTATGATGTGTTTGATCTTACCGACGCCTGCTTAGCCGGCAAAGCCAAACAGGCCTGCAAAATACTGCACCACATGCAGTGGGAGGGTACCGAGCCCACGATCATTTTGTGGGCGCTAACCAAAGAGTGCCGTGTGTTGCAGGATATGAAAGTCGCTCTGCGTTCCGGTGTACGCATTGGCGATTATTTCAAGCAGCAACGCGTCATCAAAAAACGACAAGCACCCCTACAGGCGGCGGAACAACGGCTTGCATATGCCTCATTACAACAGCTTCTTGAATTGGGAAAAGAAGTAGATGATGCAGTGAAAGGTGCAAAACTGGCGTCGCCCTGGCTACTGCTTGAGCAATTATGCCTTGGTCTTTGCGGCGTACAGCAATGGCAACTGCTTGTTTCTCAAGAAGTTTGAATGCACCCTTGTTGGGCACTCTTTCAAAGCTATGCTAAGGTTAAACAAGGACTCTGTTTTTTAAAGCAGATTGATCAAAGGATTAGTTTCAAGGCTTTGCAATCTGGAGAAGCCCCAGAGATGACCAGTCTTAAGCATTTCAACAAGCTCACCATGAGCGTTATTGCGTTTTTTCTTAGCGCGACTTGTGTATTCGCCGAACCGGCGGAAGACCCCGAAAAAATCATCGAAAAACTATTTTGGGGCAATCTATACGTAAAAGGCGGCAACACCTTTTACTGCAATGAACCGTTCAAGTCTAAAAGCCCTCTTCTGGCCGCTAGCCATGTCTACTCCGGCTCCTGGGTGCGCGACAACCTGCGCTGCGGCACTAAACGCCAGTGTGAGCGAGAAAGTGAAGATTACAAGCGCATTATGGCCGACTTACATAATGTGGTACCTGCCGACTCTTATTTCGATTTCAAACGAAAAAACGCCTTGTTTGGCACCTTGGATCAGGCTCTAAAACCAAACAAATGTGGTATTCGTAAGAAGTTTCAGGTGATCGAACCACCGAATCGAATCAAAGGCGACATCGCGCGCATCATGTTCTACATGAACAAGCGTTACCAACTCCCCCTCATGACGAATGTTCCGGAGCTGAAACGCTGGCACGAGCTCGACCCTCCTGATGCCGCCGAACAAGCGCGTAATCGGGCTATTGCGGCGTTACAGGGTGAAAGCAACCCCTACATCGACGACCCTAAATTAGCAGACTCTCTCTAGTTCCTTCCGGCATATTCTTGAGGCTACATGTTACAGAGTGGTGCATGGGTAGCGTTACGTAAACTGATGAACGAGATGGGAATATAGGGCTAACCGCGTTAATGGCACCACTACGCCTTGCTGGAGGACTCAATCGAAATCAGGGTCTCTGCCTGAGTGACAAAACGTTTCATATAGGACGGCGATAAGGTACGCA
>JAWWBW010000148.1:0-7809 GCA_033720775.1 Oleiphilaceae bacterium
ATCGACGTAGGTACGGTTGTTTCACCCGGGTGTTCAAAGACGATATCAACGCCACGACGTTCGCCCAGAATATCCCAAATGGCTTTGCCAAATTTGCGCGCACCCTTGGTCCACTGCCCATAGTTCTCGGCATCTTTCCAATGCGGCAGCATGCCCCAGTGATCAAAGTCTTTGCGGTTGATACAGCCGACGGCGCCGAGCTGCTCACAGTATTCGAATTTGGAATCGTCAGAAACGACCGCGATGGGTTTGGCACCCATGGCGCGAGCGATCTGAATGGCCATGCAGCCCAGACCGCCGGCACCACCCCAGACGAGCACCACATCGTCTTTTTTAAGCTGGTTTGGCGCCCAGCCCATGAGCATGCGATATGCGGTAGCGCCCACCAGCATGTACGACGCGGCTTCTTCCCAGCTCAGGTGCTTGGGCTTGGGCAGACACTGGTGGTCTTGCACTTTGGTGAACTGGGCGAAGCTGCCCCAGTTGGTTTCGTAACCCCAGATGCGGAAACTTGGATCGTACATGGGGTCTTTACCGCGCTGCTCTGCCTCGCAGTTTTTCTGCCAGATACCACAGTGCACAACGACCTCGTCGCCAACCTTCAGGTTGGTCACGTCCTTACCGACTTTGTACACAATACCTGAAGCATCGGAACCACCAATGTGGAAGGTCTCGGGTTCGCCCGCCTTGTTGCGTGCACCGATCACATCGATGGGGACGCCAAGGCCGGCCCAGACGTTGTTGTAGTTCACGCCTGCCGCCATGACGTACACCAGCACCTCATCGTCAGCGATCTCGGGCACGTCGATGACTTCTTGCTGAAAGGCTTGCATAGGTTCGCCAAAGCGTTCCGGTCGAATCAGCCAGGCGTGCATTTTTTCGGGGACTTCACCCAGGGGAGGGGCTTGTGCGATATCGTATAGTTCCTTGCTCATGGTGTTTTCCTCTATCTTTTATTGTTTTGTTGAAAGTTGGTTTTTATTGTTGTTTTTCCGCTATGTCGCAATGCTGGAAAACTGTGTTGCTCAGTATTACACAATGCTGGCAATTTAAAATACCCGGTTGTGTCTCAAATTTGCTCTGATACACCCCGCTATAATTCATTGAGAAAGCGCGATACGAGGCGTTTGAAGCGCAGCTCTTTTTGTTCGAAGCTGCCCTCTCTCATATCAAACTCCTCCCTGAAGTGCGCCAATATGCCCAAGCCAAATTCGCCATAGGCCTGGCTAATCCACTTTTGCAAAAAGTACTCTTCGTGTGCCTGTTCCTGATTTAGTGTGGGGTTTGAGGCATGTTTGGTCATGAGCTCTCTGATCAATCCGGCGAGTGCGGCAATGCCTTTATTGCGGGTGGCACTAGTCATAAAGATTTGCTGTTCACCGTCGAGGCCATCCTGGTTCTGCAGGCGCGCCAGCTTGAGACTCGATTTGAGTAGGTGCAGACTTTTTCGCGCCAGTTCGTCTTCGTCACATTTATTGATGACGAAAGTGTCAGGCACTTCCATAATGCCGGCTTTCATAAACTGCACCTGATCACCGGCCAGTGGTTGCATGACAAGTAGCGTGTGGTCACTGAGCCCTTGAATTTCGATTTCGCTTTGGCCAATGCCGACCGTTTCGATGATGACCACATCAAACAGGCGGCGTAACAGGCGGGTCACGTGGTAGGTGCTGCGTGCCATGCCGCCCAAATCGAGTTGCGAGGCCTGCGAGCGGAAAAACAGACGTTTTTCATGGGTAGGAAAGTGCGTGCGTGTACGGTCCCCCAGCAGTGCCCCGCCGGATTGTCGGCTCGACGGGTCCACCGCCAGCACCGCGATGCTGATATTCTCATCGCGTTGCAATAGCTCCATGCAGAGCGCCCCGATCAGGCTCGACTTACCCGCTCCGGGTGTCCCGGTGACACCCAATATCATGGCGTTACGCGTAAATTGTTCGGGGTGCGCTTTGATAAACTCGCCGACCTGATGCCGCGCAAGCAGACTCTCGCGGCCCGAACGTTCGTACAGCGAAATCAGCTGGGCGATGGGCCACTTTTCGTGCGCCATGGCCTGCTCCAGCATGCCTTGATACTTTTCCGGAAGCGGTTGAGCCAGATCCTCTTGTAGCAGGTCGAGCTCTACCAGATCGGGTTTCACTGCACTTGCATTCATGCCGCTTTGGATTTTTGCTCGATAATCACATCAAGAATCTCGTTCATAACACCCATCAGATCAAAATCTTTCGGTGTGAAAATGCGCTTGATGCCTTTGTTGTACAGCCCTTCGAAGTCGGGGGTGGGAATAATGCCGCCCAAAATAACGGGAATGGCGTCCCGGGCGCCACTCTGTTCCAGTTCATCAAAGAGCTGATCGATGATTTCGTTGTGCGAACCTGAAAGCAGTGAAATGCCGATCACATCAACATTTTCTTCGAGTGCAGACTGCACGATGTCGGCGGCGCTCAAGCGGATACCAAAATAAATCACATCAAAACCGGCATGGCGTGCCGCCACGGCAATCATTTCGGCGCCATTGGAGTGACCATCGAGCCCCGGTTTACCGACGACCATGCGCGGGCGGTAACCGTGGTCTTCAATAAAGCGGGCGACCTTGGCGCGCACCTGTTCCAGCGTATCGCTTTCAATTTGCAGGGCCTGACCATCGACCCCCGTGGGCGGACGAAATTCGCCAAAGGCCTGACGCAGGGTGTCGGCCCATTCGCCGGTGGTGACGCGGGCTTTGGCACAGGCAATGGAAGCCGCCATCATATTTCGCCCTTCGCGCGCGTCGTCGGCGAGTTGCGCCAGACAGTCACGTACCAGCGCTTCGTCGCGCTTGGCTTTGGTTTGATTCAGGGCTTCAATGGTGCGTGCGGCGGCATCGGCGTCGACCATGAATATGCCTCCGTCCTGATCGGTCACCAGAGGCGAGTCGATTCCGTCGGTCCAGCGGTTCTTGCCAACAACAACCTGTTCGCCCTGTACCAGTTTGGTCATGCGTTCACTTTGCGAGGCCACCAGCGCCGACTTCATATAACCCGATTTAACGGCTTCGATGCCGCCGCCCATGTCGAGAATTTTCTGAATTTCGGCATAGGCCTGTTCTTTCAGTTCGTTGACCTTGGAGGCGATAACGTGCGAACCATCGAAGAGATCGGGGTATTCGAGTAAATCGGTTTCGTAGGCAAGAATCTGTTGCAGGCGCAGTGACCATTGCTGGTCCCAGGGACGAGGTAACGAAAGCGCCTCATTCCAGGCCGGCAGTTGCAAGGCGCGACAGCGTGCATTGCGGCTTAAGGTCACGCCCAGCGTCTCGATCAAGATACGCCAAGCGTTGTTTTCGGGTTGTTCTTCGGTGAGGCCCAAAGAGTTAACCTGCACACCATAACGAAAGCGGCGGTATTTGGGATTTTTAACGCCGTAGCGTTCCTGACAGATTTCGTCCCACATTTCGCAGAACGCCCGCATTTTGCAGGTCTCTTCAACAAAGCGCATGCCGGCATTCACAAACCAGGAGATGCGTCCTACACAGCGCTCAAATTCTTCTTCGTTAAAGCATTGGCGTTCGCGTACTGCGTCGAGCACGGTGATGGCGGTCGTTAGTGCAAAGGCCAGTTCCTGCACGGGTGTAGCACCGGCTTCCTGCAGGTGGTAGGAACAAATATTCGAGGCGTTCCAGGCTGGAATGTTGTGCAGGCAGTATTCGTACATGTCGACGATCATGCGAATGGAATCTTCGGGCGGAAAGATATAAGTGCCGCGCGCCAGATACTCCTTGATCAGGTCGTTTTGCGTCGTGCCTTTGAGTTCGGCAATGTCTACGCCGCGTTCTTCTGCCAGTGCGACGTAAAGCGCGAGCAGCCACATGGACGTGCCATTGATGGTCATCGAGGTGTTCATCTGCTCGATCGGGATCTGGTCGAACAGTACATGAAAATCATCCAGCGAGTTGATCGGTACGCCTACTTTGCCAATCTCGGGGCGAGCGATGGAGTGGTCAGAGCTGTAGCCACATTGGGTAGGCAGGTCGAGGGCAATACTTAGCCCGGTCTGGCCTTTGGAGAGATTGCTCCGATAGAGTTCATTGGATGCCCACACGTTGGTGTGGCCGGCGTAGGTACGAAATATCCAGGGGCGATCTTTGGTCACCTTGCCGTCTTTATCGTACAAGTGGTGTGTATGTCGCTGCTCGCTCATCGTGCGTTACCTTATTATCGTTATGGACCGCAGGCGGTTATTTTGGCGGGAACTCCTTCCCGCCAAAAGCGCTATCTCATTCCGCTGCCTCGATCAGCGCTCGGGCGATGACCTTGAGCGCGAGGGTTTCTTCTGCCCCTTCGAAAATAGACAAGACGCGCGCGTCAATCCAGAAACGGCTGACGGCGGTTTCTTCGGCGTAACCCATGCCGCCATGAATCTGCATGGCTTCACGGGTTAGCCATTCGGCGCTTTTACAGGCGAAAAGTTTCACCAGACTGGCTTCCATTTGCCCCTTGCCTTCATCCATTAAACGTCCGACGCCATAGGTGAACTGACGAGACGTGGTCAGCAGAGCTGCCATGCGGGCGAGTTTCACCAGTGTGAGCTGATAATGTCCTACCGGCTTGCCAAACACTTTTCGTTCTTTGGAATACGAGACGGCCTTATCAAACGCAGCCTGCATCACGCCATTGGCGCGTGCTGCTGTCTGAATGCGGCCACCGCTGAAGCCAGCCATGGTGTAGTAAAAGCCTTTGCCCAAACCGGCTTCACCACCCAGAAGGTTGGCATCGGGGACAAATACGTTGTCGAAGAAGACGTCGAAGGAGTGCATGCCGCGGTAGCCAATGGTAGGAATAGCCTTGCCAGTCAGCACGCCGCCTTCGGGTTGTTCGTAGCGAAAATCATGACCGTCATAGGAGGGTTTTTCGACCAGAAACATGCTCAAGCCTTTGTGCCCCAGCGCGGGATCGGGCTCGGTGCGCGCCAGCGTCAGCAATACGCCGGCTTTGCCGCCGAAGGTACACCAGGTTTTGTTGCCGTTGAGGCGCCAGCCGCCCTCTACGCGTTCGGCGCGTAGTTTCATGCCGGCGACATCAGAGCCGTAATCGGGTTCGGTGATGGCGACGGCACAAAACGGATCGGCGCTGGCCAGCTTGGGTAGCCAGTGCTGCTTTTGTTCTTCGGTGCCACCCGCCATGAGTGCGCGGGAGAGAATTTCGGGGCGAGTAATCAGGCTTCCGGCGGCAGCCAGAGAGCCACGCGATAACTCTTCGGTGACCACGATCATGCCCATGTTATCTTCCTGATCGTCGGGCTGTAGACCTCCAAAACGCTCAGGAATCGATAGACCGAAACAGCCCATCTCGATGAGAGGTTCGAGTATTTCATTGGGAATCAAAAGGTCTTCGCGGTGGATGTGTTCGGCCCGCGGGGCGACCACATCGGCGGCGAAGCGCTGAAAGGCCTCGCGCATGATTTCTTTATCTTCGTCGAGCAGATAATCGCCGGTGCGGCCATCCTGGTCGAGCAGAATACGGCCCAGCTCTGCGAGCTGTTCGGTGTGCTGATGGGCGCGACAGAAGCGCACCAGATCGGCCGCATCAAAAGTGTTGCTGAACGCTTCCGTGCTCAAGCCATATTCGTCTGGCCGGGCACTTAAGCGTGAACGGGTATTTTGTGCCGCTTCGGCAGTAAATAACAGGGCGAAGCGTTCTTCGAGGTGCAGCTGGTCATTGCCTCCTTTGCTTTCGCGTATACGCTCGGCGTAGTCGCACATGAAGCGCGCGCCAGCCAGCTCTGCCGAAGAGTAGGCAAGGTCATAACTGAGTAATTGATAATCATCGAGTTTGGCGGCTGAGAGGCGACCATTCTCGCCCTGACACTGGGCCTTGATATGTGAGAAACAGCGGTTTACTACACGCTGTACTTCGGCAATGACGGCACTGGCGTGTTCAATTTCGGGGTGCATGGACTGAGACAAGGGGCCTCCTGCTATGTCGCGACTTGTAAAGTTACCGTGCCGTTATAGGGGCGTTGGCGCGTTATTGCGTGTTTTATTCTGCACCTGCGGTAATCTGGCCAATGTTTTTTGTTTTTTTGGCCATTCATTTAGTGGAGAGCCATCTTAGCCCAAAAGTGAGGGTAACAAAAGCGTCTCTGGGTTTTGGTTAAAATGGGTATATAAATCAGGCGCTTGCAGCCAATTGGTCGGCCACGTAGCGGTTTCTTCCGGTATTTTTGGCGTGATACAGGGCGGAGTCGGCGCGCCGAATCAGGTCGGCACGATCCCCGCGAAAGTTAGGTATGACCGTTGCGCCGCCGATGGAGCAGGTGAGGGTCACGGGTTCTCCTGATGCTTTCAGATTAATGCGGCTGACTGCCTTGAGGATGCGATCGGCAATAATGGCGGCACCGGTGGTGTCGGTGTTGGGTAGCAGAATCACAAACTCTTCACCACCATAGCGGGCGACCACATCGCTGGGGCGCATGACTTCGGCGCTGACAGCAGAGGCAACCTGGCGCAAACACTCGTCACCAAACATGTGGCCGTGGCTGTCGTTAATGTGTTTGAAGTGATCCAGATCGACCATGATGATTGACATCGGGCTTTTCAGGCGTGAACTTCGCTTCCATTCACGCGCATACTCGTTGTCGAAGTACATGCGGTTTTTTAATTGTGTCAGGGGATCTGTCGTAGACAGCTTTTCCATCAATTCAGCGCGTTCTTCGGCGACCATGTGGTTGGTGATGGCTTCCCAGTAATCGTTGTGGCTGGAGCGCGATGAGCTGAAGATGTAGAGCATGGAGAAGGTCATCAAGGCTGCGATCAGCAGATTTTCGGTGCCGCCCTGGTATATCAGTACGCTCAGTAAGGGTACGAACATGAGTGTTGGGTAGAGTGTGCGGATCTCGCTTGAGATGCTCAGAGTACAGGCGCCGCCAAGTCCAAAAGCGGGCAATATAAGCATGGCCAGCATCTGCACCTCAAGCAGGGCGCTATCGTGGACAATCCAGGCGGTCATGCCTCCCCAATGGGCGGCGGACGCCAATATCGATATCACCAGCCACTGGTAGAAGAACCCAATATTCTTGTCGCCCAGTTTCCGCATGGCGACATAGTGGGTGACGCGGGCGAGAAAAATAACAGCCAGCAGCACGGTATTGATCAGGAAGAAAGTGGGGTGTTCTTCGGGCAGGTCGTAGCTAAATGCGATTAATAACCAGACAAACAGGTAGGTCATGATGCCGCTTTTGGCACGATTAGTCAGGTCGTTCAGCGCATGTATCTGCAGCTGTTCATGATAGCTACCCATGTTTACAAATCCTTGTCCCGTTTTTTGTGAATGCACTCGCCCGGGGGCTCCCTCTGTGATGCAGGAGTCTCGCGGTGCACTTTTTTGGCGCACATATAATAACGACAATTTCTGTGCTTGTAACGGCGTGCGTCGCAAAAACTGAAGCAGTATTCATTTTTTGTGTAGGCGGCAGTCCACCAGTACTTTGCCCAGATGCTGATTGGTGGCGAGATAATCCAGCGCCTGTGGTGCCTCGCGCAATGAAAAACGTTTGTCGATGTTGGGCTGCACCGTGGCCTCACTGGCCAGCTGTTCGAGCGCAGCGATCGCGGATTGTCGGCTTTCGGTTTCTGTCAGCGTTTGATCCAGTGTGTAACCCTGCAAGGTGAGCAGGCGCTTCATCAACACACCGGCGTGAACATTCATCGGGCGGCGGTCGAGCATGCCGTGAATAATGTAGCGTCCACCGCGACGGCTCGATTGAATCAGGGCGCGACTGGCCGGACCGGCAACGGCATCGAAAATCAGCTCACAGCCTTGTGCCATCGTGAGG
>JAWWBW010000149.1:0-7783 GCA_033720775.1 Oleiphilaceae bacterium
ACCACCGGGCCGAAGATCTCTTCGTTATAAATATCCATGCTGGTGTTCACTCCCTTGAACAGGGTGGGCCCCATCCAGTTTCCATCAGGGTAGCCATCGACACGACAGTTACGCCCATCCAACAGACACTCTGCTCCCTGATCGATGCCTGATTGAATCAGCTTTGCCACACGCTCACGTGCTGCCTGACTAATCAATGGGCCGTAGGCAGCATCGGGGTCGTTCCATACCCCGGGCTTGACCTGTTCGAGTCGTGCTTTGAGTTCGTCTGCCCAGGCAATGGTTTCTCCTACAAATACAATCACACTGATGGCCATGCAGCGCTGACCGGCAGCCCCCACTGTGGCTCCCACCAATGCATTCATGACGGTTTCTTTGTCGGCATCCGGCATCACAACCATATGGTTTTTGGCGCCGGCAAAGCACTGTGCCCGTTTAAGTTGCTGGGTCGCGGTCTGATACACATGCTTGGCGACAGGTACCGAGCCTACAAATGATGCGGCGACAATATCCTCATGAGTGAGCAGTGCGTCCACCTGTTCCTTGCCGCCGTGTATCACCTGTACCAACCCGTCCGGCGCACCCGCCTCCTGAAATAACTCAAGCAGGCGCATGGTTGCCAAGGGCACTTGTTCTGAGGGCTTGAGAATCATGGTGTTGCCGCAGGCGGTTGCCAGGGGGAACATCCACAAGGGGATCATGGCCGGAAAATTAAAGGGGGTAATGCCGAGCGTCACGCCCAAAGGTTGGGTGAGGCTGTAGGTGTCTACCTCGCGTGCAACATTTTCTACCGTTTCGCCCATGAGCAGTGAGGGGATATTGCACGCGTGTTCGACGACCTCGATGCCGCGCCACACATCTCCCATGGCGTCTTCGAGGTTTTTGCCATTATCCTCGGCCAAAATTTCGGCGATTTCGCGCTGATGCTCTTTGAGCAGGTGCTGATAGCGCAGCATGAGTCGGGCACGCTCGGGTACCGGGGTATGGCGCCAAGTCTCAAAGCAGGCTTTGGCACCTGCCACCGCTTGCGCTATTTCTTTGGGGGTGGCGAAGGGGACTTCGGCCAATAAGGTTTGATCCGCCGGGTTCGTGACGGGGAGCTTATGGAGGCTCTGGCTGGTAACGAATTGGCCGTCGATTAAAAGTGGAACCTGTTTGCTCATGGCAGTCACCCTGTAATGTTTTTGTCCACTTTACGCTTTTTATGCTCCGATTGAATTGACTAAATTGCTTTTGATATGGACTATATTGCTAACTGACTTGGAGTAAGAAGTAATGAGCCAGCCCTCTGACTGGCCGGTACCGAAGGGTGGGGCACGGATTCTGGTCCCGCGCGAAGTCCTTGCCGAACTGGCGCAGCACGTGCTTACGCGTGATTGCTATCCTACCGCTATGGGGTACTACCCCCAAGCGCATAAGCACCGAATGCGTCGACAGGAACATGACGATTATTTGCTCATGTACTGTGTAGATGGAGCCGGTGAAGTGAGTGGTGAGCTCGACTCTGGTGCCAGCTTTGCGTCCCACATTCAGGCGGGCGATATTGTTTTGCTGCCACCCGGTGTGGCGCATCAGTATGCGGCGCGCCCGCAGCAGCCCTGGTCGTTGTTCTGGTGTCACTTCAGAGGGCGTCTCGCGACCGAGTTTTATCAGCATATTCAGTTTGCTGAGGAACCGATTATTCGCGGGCTTAATGACCCCAATTTGCACAGTGGTTTTAGTTCTTTGCTAAGCATCGTCGGCAGCGGTTACTCCCTAACGGTTTTTGTACATGCCGCCAATCAACTGCGCCAGGTGCTAACGCTAATTGAGCGGCTGCGGCGTCGCTCGCAACGATCGAGTGAGGCCGATGCGCTGGCGCTGGCGCGCAGCTACATGCGCGACAACTTGCATCGGCGATTGAGTCTGGAAGAGCTGGCCCGGGTGAGTCAGTTGTCCAAGTTTCATTTTAATCGACGCTATCGCCAACTTACCGGCTACTCTCCCTTGCAGCACTTTATACATCTTAAGGTGGAGCACGCCTGTTATCTGCTCGAAAGCAGCACCCTGAGTATTGCAGATATCGCCTTTGAGCTAGGTTATGAAGACCCTCTCTATTTTTCGCGCGTGTTCCGCAAAGTGACGGGAATTGCGCCGCGTACCTATCGTGCGGGTCGTGTATAGGGCCCGCTTATTGACGCGACTGCGCCACACAAGCACAATGCCCTTGGCCAACGGACGGCCACAGCCTTCCCCAATAGTGTGACCCTGCATGTTAAGTGATCAACAGAAAAACCTGATTCAATCCAGTTATCGAAAATTTACCGCCCGAGAAGGGTTTAAACCGCGCTATGGTCAGCGCGTGATGATTGCTGAAATTGCCAAATATATTGGCAGTATCGAGCAGAACGATGAAGGTTTACGTACCAGTGATCCGGCGGTTTGTGTGGTAGAAGCCGGCACCGGTACCGGTAAAACGCTTGCCTATAGTATTGCCGTGTTGCCCTTGGCCCTTGAACAGGGGCGCAAGGTAGTGATCTCAACTGCGACAACCGCTTTGCAGGAGCAGGTGCTGGCGAAAGATTTGCCAGAGCTGGCGAAACACTCTGGCCTCCAGTTTGATTACGCCTTGGCAAAGGGACGTGGGCGTTATCTGTGTGTGAGTAAACTCGATCAGCACCTGCAAAAGCTAGGGGGCGACCAAAGCGCTTTGCCCTTGTTTATTATGGATGGCGGTGCGGCCGATGAACTGGATCAGGCAACGCTCGAAGGCTTTTTAAGCGCCTATGCCTCCGGCGACTGGGATGGTGACCGGGATAGCTGGCCGCAGACCATCGATAACGATGTGTGGCGGCAAATTACTACGGATAATCAGCAGTGCTCGAATCGTCGCTGCTCGTATTTTTCAACCTGCCCGTACTATGAATCGCGCAAGCGATGGGATGATGCGGATGTGATCGTAGCGAACCATGATCTGGTGCTGTCTGATCTGGCCTTGGGTGGGGGAGTCATTTTACCATCGCCCGAATCGGCCTTTTATGTCTTCGATGAAGCCCACCATCTGGCCGACAAGGCGCTGGGCCATTTCACGGTAGCCGGCGCGCTCAAGGCAATGGACAACTGGTTAAAGTCGCTCAGCAAGTCGCTTGCTGAACTGCTGCCGTATTTGGGCCCCAGCCACTTTCTACAAAAACAGATTGCTGACAGCTCGGCGACAAACGAGCAGCTACACCATTGGTTGACGCAGGCTTACGAATTTATCGCGACAGGTATCGCGTGGCAGGAAGAAGAAGGCAGTACAGGTAAGCGTTATCGCTTTGCTGAAGGTGAAATTCCCGAAAACCTGCAGGCCATGGCTGTCGAACTGAAACAGCTTTTTGCAAGCACCTGCCGATTGCTTGATGCTATCCGTTCCGAGGTGACCAAGGCGGTTGATGAAAAGTCGGATTGTGGGCTGTCGAAAGAAGAGGGCGAGCAGTGGTTTCCGGTCATTGGCTCCTTGTGCAATCGTGCCGAATCTTATTTTGAATTGTGGAGCTTTTACGCAAAAGAACGACGCGAAGGTGCGCCTCCTGATGCGCGCTGGATGGTCTTTCGGGATCAGGAAAACCAAAGTGATATCTGGCTTTATGGCAGTCCACTCAGTGCCGGAGGAGTGCTACGAGAAGCGCTTTGGAAGAAAAGTTATGGTGCCATACTCACTTCGGCAACCATGACAGCACTGGGTCGTTTTGATCGCTTGGCCGCTAAAACCGGTTTACCCGAAGCAAGCGTGTATCATCGCGTACCGAGTCCTTTTCATTTTGGGGAGGTGGCGACCTTGCGGGTGCCGGCGATGCAATCTGATCCGGGTAATAGCGAAGCCCATACCAACGAGATTGTCGAACAACTTGAAGACTGGATGGGCGACCACCAGGCGGTGCTCGTGTTGTTTAGTTCGCGTAAACAGATGAACGATGTGTTTTATGGCGTAGACCGTGATTTGCGCGAAGATATCTTAACGCAGGATGATCTGGGCAAGCAGGAATTGGTCGAGACGCACAAACGAAAAATTGATCGCGGACAGCGCAGTATTCTATTTGGGCTGGCGTCATTGGCAGAGGGTATTGATTTGCCCGGTAAATATTTGAGTCACGTGATCATCGCAAAGATTCCGTTTTCTGTACCTAATGATCCCTTAGAGCAGAGTGTGAGCGAGTGGCTGGAAGCGCAGGGGCGAAATCCCTTTATGGAAATCTCGGTGCCCGATGCCAGTTTAAAACTGATTCAGGCCTGTGGCCGATTGATCCGCACCGAAGAAGATCGTGGGGATATCACCATTCTTGATCGCCGCCTATTAACGCGACGTTATGGCTCCATGTTGATCAATGCTCTGCCGCCCTATAAACAAAATTTCTCTTCGTAGCGGGTGCCGCTTGAATTCGGGGCAAAAAAAAGCGGTGATTTGACGCCGAACGAATCAAATCACCGCATTCTCAAGTAGGGCTTTAGGGTGGCCCTGATCGGAAAAACAGGGTTGGGTAGAAAGGCCTGAATTTCCTACCCAACAACTAAAATCTCGATGTTGCTTAGTTTAGGGATTAGGGGGGCGTAGTTTGATCGTCCAAAGGGCTTAATTTTTTCTAAACCCCCGTTAAATTGTGATCTGGTTAACGATTTATTGGCAGTTTTTTGGGGGGAGGCCTGATTGAGGCCAGATATGTTGGCTAAATAATGCCTATTTGTCGCGCTTTAGATAAGGCTTCCGTCCGACTTTTCGCGTTTATTTTGCCGTATAGGTTGCGAATGTGTGCCTTGACCGTCGCGGGCGCAAGCGACAGCTTTTGGGCAATCTCTTTGTTGGCCAGCCCTTGATCAATCAGTTGCAGAACTTCAAGTTCGCGCTGGCTGAGAGGTTCGAGTAATTGAATATTGCTTTCGATCGCCGCCGCGCCGGGCAATTCAACCTGCAAAGGTGTTTTATCGATGTGCATGCCGAGCGCGTTACTGAGTTTTTGCAGATAGGCGTCTGGGATATTGGGGTCTGAGCCAAGGCTCAACACAGAGGCGATGCGCTGGTTTTCATTGGTAAACAGGCTGATAAAACCGTCTTGCGAGGCGAGCAGTAATGCTTCTGTGATTGCGGTGCGCGCAGCATCCTTGTGGTCCATCTGGTGGTGAGCAATTGCTTGTAAAGCGAGTGCTTGGATCAGGTGGTAGATGTGTTTTTTCTCTCTCGCCTGGTCGATTAGCCGTTCTGTCATCTCTACGACGAGCGGGTATTTCTGTTGCTCCAAATACAGTCGCGCACGTGTGAGGTTAATATCTTCATAATTGAGCGGAATCGCATTGATGGTGGCGCTGTCGAGTTCATTCAACACCTGTTCGGCTTTGTCGATCTTATGCATGCCCAGCAAACAACGCGCTTTGAGGGCACTGATACTAGGCGGCTCAAAAACGATCACTTCGCGCTTGTGTTGAAATACCCGATACGCATCATCCAGACAGGCAATCGCGTCCACATACTGTTGCTGAGCAAAATTGAATGCGGCGCGCGTGTACTGAATCAAAATGTGGAGGCCAGGCTCTGTTCCCAGTTCCAAATGTTTGAGCAACGGATTGATATAGGACTCCGCGATGGTGAATTCTCCCAGCTCGATGTAAATCATGGCGAGCACGGTGTTTTGCCAGCACGAAATCACCCGGGGTTGCGAGGGGTCTGTGTAACTGACGTTCCAACGCTGGTTCTGAATGCCTGTCTCCAGTGCGAGCTCGAGCTTGCCTTGGTAAAAGTAGATCCAGCCTAACAGACCACTACTTGATAGAATTGTGGTGAACTTCTTTTCACGCTTGCCGTGCTCGATGGCAGACAGTAACGCTTTTTCAGCTGATTCAAGGTCGCCTACGGTGAAGCTATCCAAACCGATACCATAATACGTGACCGATTTGAGCGGCATGTTGGTGTGGTCGAGTTCTTCCAGCACTTGCTTGGTCAGCTCTGTCGCACTGCGCAGGTCTGACTGGGTGCGAGCCAAGTAAGATCTGATCAGCGATATCTCGCTATGTAAATCGATCAATTCGTTGGGAGAGGTAGCAACGTTTTCGAGGCGTTGCTGATCGATCAGGTTCTCGAGTTCGTCCAGGAGTGGCGGAATAATATCGAGCTTGTTACTGAAGAACAGCGCCCATATTTTAAGCATAATCAGGCGTGGAGATGACTCAACCTTCGACTCGGGCAATAAGGACAACCACTTGAGCATGGGCAGGTGGTGACCTTCGTGAATCAGGTTATTGCCGTTCTTCTCAAGTAAGGACGCAAGTAGAGACCAGTCCCTGAGCTGCACCACCTGCTCGATCGCTTCATGTGGTTGTTCGTTATCGATCAGCCAGGTAACGGCGCGTACCTGAAGCTGCATGAGTTTTTCAGGTTCTGCGAGACGCACGCGTTTGAGCAGGGCTTCGCGAAACATCTCGTGATAACGGAACCAGCGGTTTTCTTTATCCAGGGGAATAAGAAAGAGGTTGGCATTTAGCAGGTGCTCGAGAATGTCCTGACTGTCGTGCGATTGTCGAATTTCGTCACATAAGGGGGCGCTTAAGCGCAACAGGCAGGCAGTATTTAGCAGGAACTCCCGAACCTGGGGCGGTTGATGATCGAGAATTTCGCTGAGTACATAGTCCGAAAAGTGGCGATCTTCAGAAAGGAGCTGATCGGTCGGTAAAAAACGTTGTTCGTTAGACGGCGTGGAAACCGCCGAAAGTGCGGTTAATTGCATGGCAGCAATCCAGCCTTCGGTTTTGCTGTAGATCTGCTCCACTTGTTTGTCGGATAGTGCTAAACCCATGTACTCATTGAAAAAGCTTTTGGCCTCATCAAAGGAGAAGATAAGATCATTCGACGAAACGTGATCGACCCAGTTCTTCACGCTCCAGCGCGATATGGGCAGGTTGGGTTCGAAGCGCGACGTAATCATCAAATCAATACTGGGCGGCAGAAAGTCTACAAAATAGGCGAAGCTACGCAGTATTTCAGGCTCGCGAATGACATGGAAGTCATCGAGAATAATGGTCAGCGATTTGCCACTGATGGTTTGTTCGTTAAGTTCATTTACGAGAGCGGTAACGGCTGCTTCAACAGGCGTGTCACCTTCAAGCAGTGCCATGGTCTGTTCGCCAAAGTGATTGATGACCGAAGCGATCGAGCCGGTGAGGTATTGCCAGAAGCGCTTGGTTTGGTCGTCGGTTTCATCCAGCGAAAGCCAGCAGAAATCTTTATCGTGTGAGTTCAGCCACTGTAACACCAGTGTTGTCTTGCCATATCCGGCGGGTGCCGAAACCAGCGCAAGTTTTCTCGCGCCGCGAGGTGCCAGGCGCTCCAATAAATGAGAGCGCACCACGCTGTTCGGGTTGTAGGCAGGAGCAAGAAATTTGGTTTGCAATAACATAAGGGCGAAATGGCCTATCTTAATGTGTGGTCAGGCTGTCGCGGCTCATCTTAACTTATTTTTGCTGGTTAGGCAGAGACAATCGCCGAAAAAAATCCTTATCGATCAGTCAGGTGCGGCGTTTTTCTAGACACGCTATTGTTCATGGCGTGGTAACAAAGGTTAGAAGAGCGCGTATTTTGCACCGATAATAAACAGCAACGAGGCGAGAATGGGCTGCAATATGTTATTGGGCAGTTTTTTGCTGAGCTTTGAGCCGAAATGTATGGCTGGCAAAGAACCGACCAGTAGGCTGGCGAGCAAGACGAAATCCACATTTCCCAGCTGCATGTGCCCGAGCCCGGCTATCAGCGTCAACGGGACGGCATGCGCAATGTCTG
>JAWWBW010000150.1:0-7775 GCA_033720775.1 Oleiphilaceae bacterium
CCACCTGTATTCAGTTTTTGCCGCGGTCGGACGATTTTGCCATCGACGAAGTGGCGCCCGGTTATCGTTGGTTACGCTTGTATGACGATGGCCGTATCGAAACAGAAGTGCACCGCGCCGAAGATTTCGAGTTCCAGGTCGATATGGACAGTACCGGTTATTAATCGCTTCGATGCATATCGTTTATCTTCATGGCTTCAACAGCTCGCCTGCTTCAGTTAAAGCAGAGCAGGCCCGTCGTTATTTTTCTGCTGTGGCTGATGTCCAGATACATGTGCCTGCGCTCCCACCCGAGCCCCGCAGGGCGATGGGCGTGGTCGAGGCCCTGATTGATCGCCTGCAGGGTGAGTCATTGGGCTTTATTGGGAGTTCTCTCGGCGGCTATTACAGTCTGTATTGGCATCAGCGTATTGGGTGCCCCGCTGTTTTGGTCAACCCGGCGATGCGCCCCTATGAATTGCTGTGTGACTATCTGGGTGAAAATACCAATCTCTATACCGGTGAGGTTTATGAGGTAAAACCGGAGCATATGGAGCAGCTCAAAGCCTTGGAGGCGCATACCCTTTCCCCTCGTCAGATCTTCCTGCTGACACAAACGGGCGATGAGGTCTTGGACTATCGTCAGGCGCTGGATAAGGTGTACGGCGCACGAGCCTGGATAAAGCCTCATGGCGATCATGCGTTTCAGGCATTTGAATCAACCTTGCCTGCCATTGAAGCGTTTTTTCGCGGTCGATTGAGCTAAGCACAGCCTTCATTCTTTTGGTCTTTGTTTGCCCTTGCTTTCGCGCGTGAGTTTGTGTGCGCCTTCAGTTAGAATGGCGCCCCATTACAACTCGGCTGTGCTTCTTTGAGCGTCTATTGCTCGTGTGCCGGGCTATCAACCTTATCTGCCGGAGGTGACTCTTGGGAAACAAAACCGCACTTTACCAGGCCCATCAGCAAGCGGGTGCCAAAATTGTCGATTTTGGTGGTTGGGATATGCCCTTGCACTATGGCTCGCAGTTAGAAGAACACCATCTGGTACGCCGTGACGCGGGGATGTTTGATGTATCCCACATGACCATCGTCGATGTCAGCGGCGATGATGCCAAGACCTATTTACAGTTTTTGTTAGCGAATGATGTCGACAAGCTGAAAGTGGAAGGTAAAGCGCTCTATACCGGAATGCTCAATGAACATGGCGGCGTGATCGATGACCTCATCGTTTATCGCATGGCTGAGGGCTATCGAACGGTTGTTAACTGTGCGACCCGGGAGAAAGATCTCGCCTGGATGACCGAGAAGGCCAAAGCATTTTCAGTGACATTGAATGAGCGCGCTGAGCTGGGCATGCTGGCCGTGCAGGGGCCAAATGCAATTGCGAAAGTGAAGCAGGCGCGCCCTGATTTCGCTGAAACCATCGATGGTCTAGCTGTTTTTCAGGGGGGCGTTTGGCAGGACTGGATGCTGTGTCGTACCGGTTATACCGGCGAAGACGGCCTCGAAATCATGGTGCCGCAGGAGCAAGTGACTCAGTTTTGGGGTGACTTGCTGGCTGCGGGTGTCGCTCCGGCCGGGCTGGGCGCGCGCGATACCTTGCGTCTTGAGGCTGGCATGAACCTGTACGGTTCGGATATGGACGAATCCATTTCGCCTCTTGAAGCGAACATGGCCTGGACCATTGCCTGGTCGGATGACCGTGACTTTATCGGTAAAGCGGCGTTGCGTGAGCAAAAAGAGGCTGGCGTAGCGCGTAAGCTGGTGGGACTCGTGTTTGAAGGCAAAGGTGTATTGCGCGCCCATCAGGTGGTTGAAACCGATCAGGGCGAAGGTGAGATTACGAGTGGCAGTTTTTCTCCCACGCTGGGTTACTCCATCGCTCTGGCGCGCGTGCCTGCGGCATGTGGTGCTGAGGCAGAAGTGGTCGTGCGTAATAAGCGCCTGCCGGTAAAGGTTGTACGTCCGCCGTTTGTACGAAATGGCGAGCGTGTGTATAAAGATTAAACAGAAAACTTGTCTAGTGGACAGCCTTGGTTAAAAATTGTCAGCAATTTTGCGGCAGGGCTGACCACGGGTCCGTATCATCAGCTGGTGGACATGGGCCGCGCGAAAGAAACTTTTAAGCAGATTGTTTGAGGATGACCGAATATGAGTAATGTTCCTGGAGAGCTGAAATACCTGTCCAGTCATGAGTGGGCCCGCCTGGAAGAAGACGGTACAACCGTCACAGTCGGTATCACCGACCACGCACAGGACTTATTAGGTGACGTCGTGTTTGTTGAGTTACCAGAAGTCGATAGTGAAATTGCCGCCGGTGAAGAGGCTGGCGTCGTAGAGTCGGTCAAAGCGGCTTCTGATATCTTTTCGCCGGTTAGTGGTGTGATCATCGCGGTGAATGAGAATCTGGAGGATGCGCCTGAGCTGGTGAATAACGAGCCCTATGAAGACGGCTGGTTCTTCAAGGTGAAAATTTCGGACGCAGACGAGTTGAACGAACTGCTCGATGCTGAAGCCTACGCAGAAGTCTGTGAGGCGGACGATCACTAAGTGATCTGATCTGTTCGGTTTAGGTTCCTAGTCTTGATGGTGCCGGTTTCGCGACCGGCACTTTTATTTTGAGAGGGGTGTGCATGCCTTTTATTCCGCATACGCAACAAGATGTCCAGAAAATGCTGGATGTGATTGGTGTCGAGAGTATCGACCAGTTATTTGATGAGATTCCCGCGCATTTGCGCGCCAAGCCCCTGACAGAAGTGCCAGAGGGTTTGAGTGAAATGGCCATGATGCGGCGCATGACAGAACGCGCAGCGCAAGATGCCGGAGCTCTTTGCTTTATTGGTGCGGGTGCTTACGAGCATCATATCCCGGCTGCCGTGTGGGATATCACCACGCGCGGTGAGTTTATGACTGCCTATACCCCGTATCAGGCCGAGGCCAGTCAGGGAACCTTGCAGCTTATCTATGAATACCAAAGCATGATGTGTGCGCTGACCGATCTGCCGGTGTCGAACGCATCGCTGTATGACGGAGCTTCAGGCTTGGCCGAGGCTGTATTGATGGCGATTCGTGGCAATCGCAAATCCAAAAGTCGTCGTGTTCTGATTGCTGGAACGGTTCATCCGCTTTATCGCAAGGCGGTGGCGAGCATCGTGGGTAATCAGGGTATTACCATTGATGAGCTGCCCCTCGACAATACCAGTTTGATTGCGGATGCATCCCAGTTAACCCAATTTGAAGGTCAAGACTACGCCGCTCTGGTTGTTGCCCAGCCCAATTTCTTTGGTTCCCTCGAAGACGTCAACGCCTTAACGGACTGGGCTCATGCGCAGGGCCAACTGGTGATTGCGGTGGTCAATCCGACTTCGCTTGCGGTACTAAGTCCTCCAGGTCAGTGGGGGGAGAAAGGTGCTGATATTGCAGTAGGCGAAGGGCAGCCTCTGGGGATCCCGATGGCCTCTGGTGGCCCCTACTTTGGGTTTATTTGCTGTACCGACAAGCTGGTGCGACAAATGCCGGGCCGGATTATCGGGCGCACGGTCGATCTCGAAGGTAAAGTTGGTTATACCTTGACGCTGCAGGCCCGAGAGCAACACATTCGCCGCTCCAAGGCGACGTCAAACATTTGTACCAATCAGGGGTTGGCCGTTACCGCTGCCACAATTTACATGAGTCTGCTGGGTCACGAAGGTCTGGCCCAGGTAGCACAAGCGAGTCATGTTGGCGCACGTCAATTGCGTGATCGTCTGGCGCAAATTGATGGCGTTGAAGTGGCCGATCAGGGGCATCGTTTTCACGAGTTTGTGATCCGCCTGAATGCCGATGCTGACGCGGTGCTCCAGGAAATGGCCAACGACAAGGTGCTGGGTGGTTTGGCGCTTAAGCCCTACTATCCTGATCTGGGAGAAGCGTTGCTGGTATGTGTCACCGAAACCAAAACCGACGCGGACCTAACACTATACGTGGCAGCACTTGAGCGCGCGATGAAACAATTGGGAGGTCGTTAAGATGCTGATTTTTGAGAAAGGTGCACCAGGACGTACTGCCAGTTCACAATTGCCTGGCGCTGGCGGCGAGCTGGATATACCGGAAGCGCTTAAGCGACAAGACAAGGCCGGACTGCCAGAAGTGTCTGAGTTACAGGTGGTGCGCCACTTTACCAACCTGTCGCGTAAAAACTTTTCCATTGATACGCAGTTTTACCCGCTTGGTTCGTGCACCATGAAGTACAACCCGCGCGGTGCGCATCGCGCAGCCAGCTTGCCCGGCTTTTTAGCACGCCATCCGCTGGCCCCTGAAAGTCATAGCCAGGGTTATTTGTCGTGTGTGTATGAGCTACAGGAAATTCTCAAAGCGGTAACGGGTATGGCGGGTGTGTCCTTATGCCCGATGGCGGGCGCACAGGGTGAATTTGCCGGTGTCGCCATGATTAAGGCCTATCATGAAGGGCGCCAGGATTTTGGGCGTACCGAAATTATCGTGCCCGAGGCGGCGCACGGCACCAACCCTGCGACGGCGGTGATGTGTGGTTACAAGGTGCGTGAAATTCCGGTTAAAAGCGACGGGGATGTTGACCTGGAGGCCTTGAAAGAAGCCGTTGGTCCACAAACCGCCGGTATTATGATGACCAATCCATCGACCTGTGGTGTGTTTGAACGCCAGATCGAAGCGATCTCCAAAACCGTGCATGATGCCGGGGGCTTGCTGTATTACGACGGTGCCAACCTTAATGCCATTCTGGGCAAAGTGCGGCCCGGCGATATGGGCTTTGATGTGCTGCACATGAACCTGCATAAAACCTTCGCCACGCCTCATGGCGGTGGTGGCCCCGGATCTGGTCCGGTTGCAGTGGGTAAACGCTTGCTGCCTTACTTACCTACGCCCATTGTCGGATGAGAAGAGCAGGGTGAAGGTCAAAAACGCTACCACTGGCTGGATGACGCTGACCTGCCCGAAAGCATTGGTCGTTTGAGCGCCTTCATGGGTAATGCGGGCATCATTCTGCGCGCCTATGTGTATGCGATTCTGCTAGGCCGGGAAGGGCTGCATCGGGTGGGCGAATACTCCACTTTGAATGCCAACTATATGGCCAAACTCATGGAGAATGCCGGGTTCCGTCTGGCTTACCCGGGGCGACGTGCGACGCACGAGTTTATCGTTACCCTGCACAAGCAGGCCAAGGAGTTGGGTGTGACCGCCATGGATTTTGCCAAGCGCCTACTCGACTATGGCTACCACGCACCGACTACGTACTTCCCCTTGTTGGTGCCAGAATGCTTTTTGATTGAACCGACCGAAACCGAGTCCATTGAGGAGTTGGAGGGCTTTGTAGAAGCCATGGCAGCTATTCAGAAGGAAGCCGAAGACTCCGCAGAGCTGGTGACAGGCGCGCCGTTTACACAGCCGGTGCGTCGTCTTGATGATGTAAAAGCTGCGAGAGAGCTGGATGTGGCTTATCGTAAGGCAGCGAACGAAGCTTAAGGCGTAAAATGGGCGTCAATAAACGTTGGCGCCCATTTCTCTGAAAAACTCTTTTAATTCGTCGATATCGTAGGTGCTAAGCCCCAGATGCTCGAGAATGTCTTTGGCATTTAAATCCCATTCAACATCCTTTTCCTGATTGCCAAATATGCGGTAGTTGCCGCAGATATGTTCGGCAATTTTTAAAATGGCCAGTAAGGTTTTTTGTTGTTGATTGCGCCCATCTTTGGCCGAAAAAATGCGCTGAGTGTTGTGGTGTTCGGCAATGACATGGCAGATGTGCGTGGGCAAGTTCCAAGACTTGCCGGTGTAATAACCCACTACGCAGTGGTTGGTATTGTATTGGCGGTTTTCGGCGTCGATGATACGCTCGTATTCCCCGGAGTATGCCTCTTCCATAAACTCGAGATAATCATCGAACTTTTTCATCATTAGCGGAATGCCCACGTTGTGAAACAGGCCAAGGGTGTACGCCTCGTCTGGGTTCGGGTATCCAACCTGCTTGGCAACCGTAGCACAGACCATGGCAATATCGGTGGCGGTATCCCAGAACCGGGTGAGGGCAACGATATTTTCGTCCGACATTTCCCCTTTTATGGCCAGGCCGTTCAAAATGTTGATAACGGTGGTTCCCCCAAGCAGTGAAACAGCCTGTTCGATAGAGGTGATCTTGTTCGCCAGCCCATAAAACGGGGAGTTAACGAATTTCAGCATGGTGCCGGCCAGGCCAACATCTTTGGAAATCAGCTCGGCAATCCGCTCAATATCGGGCTCCGGCATAATTTGTTCCATTTGCAGATCGACCAGTATCTGCGGCTGAGGCGGGACGGTTATACCCTGTAATATTTGGGCAATCTGCTCGGGGCTAAGTTCGTTACTCATGATCAATACGCTACGGGTGCTAATAAAACGGGGCCAACTACGAGCGACAGGAGTGTTGCAGCGGGGCAGGCTACTTTTCAGTGTAGAACTATTTTGGTGGATTGCTATACTGCGCGGCCACTTCGGAGACACGTTATGACTACAGCCATTTTGCAATTGAATAAAAACGCGGACAGACGTTTGCGTCAGGGGCACCGCTGGATTTACAGCAATGAGGTGGATGTAAAGAAAACGCCATTAAAAGCCTTTGAGGCCGGTGAGCAAGCCATTTTGCAGTGTGCGTCCGGTAAAACAATTGGTCGCGTGGTAATGTCGCCACAGAGCCTGATTTGTGCGCGATTGATTGCCCGTGATGCCGAGCAGGAACTCAATGCTTCGTTGTTGGTGCACCGTCTGAAGATTGCCTTGTCTCTCCGCGAGGGCACGTTTGCCACGCCGCATTATCGTCTCATCTATGGCGACAGCGATGGTTTGCCGGGGCTCGTCATTGACCGGTTTGGTGATGACTTTGTGGTACAGATTTCCAGCGCCGCCATGGAGGCTTTAAAGGCTGACATTGTTGCAGCGCTTGAAAAAGTCTGCCGCGCTAAAACGGTGTTGTTTCGCAATGATGGAAAAATGCGTCAGTCGGAGGGGCTCGACAGCTACTTGGAATTTGGTCTTGGTGAAGCGCGAGAAATGCAGCTTGAAGAAAACGGCGTCAAATTTGTGGTGCCGGTTTATGAGGGCCAGAAAACGGGTTGGTTCTATGATCATCGGCTGAATCGTGCGCGCTTGAAGGATTATGTCAAAGGCAAGCGGGTTCTGGATTTGTACAGCTACATTGGGGGATGGGGGGTGCAGCTGGCTGCGTTTGGTGCTGAGTCCGTGACGTGTGTCGACCGATCCTCTTTGGCTCTGGATTATCTGCAGCGCAATGCGGAGCTGAATGGTGTTGCGGAACGGGTGCAGTGTATTGAAGGTGATGTGTTTGAAGTTTGTCGTCAGTTAAAACATGAAGATGCGCGCTTTGATCTCGTCATTGTCGATCCGCCGGCATTTATTCCCCGTCGTAAAGATCAAAAGTCTGGTGAGCAGGCGTATCATCGTTTGAATCATCTTGCCATGCGCTTGCTGGCGAAAGATGGCTTGCTGTTGTCTGCTTCCTGTTCCATGCATCTGCCGCAAGAAAAACTGGTGGATATTTTGCGCCATACCGCTCGTTCGCTTGAAAAAGAGCTGACAGTGTTAGAACAGGGCTCACAAGGGCCTGACCATCCAATACTCCCCGCTATTCCTGAGACCCAGTATCTGAAGTCGCTGCTGTGCCGGGTGTTGCCTGCATTGTAGCGGCAAGCGCTGCTTTAAATTTGTCCAGCGTTGTGCTGGCGGTGGATCCCAGGTGCGAGGTGTCTGGGGTGAATGCCAGTAATGTCGCAATACGATTATTGAGG
>JAWWBW010000151.1:0-7736 GCA_033720775.1 Oleiphilaceae bacterium
GCCAGCTTGTGTGACAGTGAGATTGAGAGTTCACGCTGATGCTGGATCTGTGATTTGGCTTTGACCAGCGCCTTTGCTTGTTGGTGCGTGTAATAGGCTGTCACGGAAACATATATACACGCTCCCAGACCCGCCACAATGCTCACCAGAGGTGGTTCGTCGGCATTGAAATCCAACCCGAAAATCATCGAGGAAAGAATCATGGAGACCAGCATCACCAGGTTGCCCAGCAGCCAGATACGCATACCGCCGACAATGATAAAGCTGAAACTGGCCATCAGTATGGTGGCAATGGTGGCGGTCAGACTGAACTCGATAAGCACAACGCTGAGTCCGGCAATCGCGCCGTCCATCAGAAGCGTATTCTCACGCGCGGCAGCACTTTGATGCAGCTTAAAGTAACGAATAACGAAGTAGAGCAGATGTGGCCAAAGCATGGCGGCAGGGACGAACCAGATCAACGAACTGGCAAAGTGATTTTCAAGGATCCCGGTGATAAAGGTGATGCTGGACGTAAGATAAGCCAGAACCCTGCCATTGTAGGCAGGCATAACGGAAGGCGGTGAATCGCCGCTGGCAATGAGTCTCTTTGTTATCATAGTTACTTCTTACGTCGAACCACTGCGTGCTTGTCTGTGGCTGGCAGTTTTTCTGCTTGTGTCGACGACACTTGGCTTGCCGGCGCATACGGTTGTTATCTGTTGTGTTTGAATGCTGCCTGTCCGTACACGCTCTTCACCCACACTTTCTGGTACGGCTTATGTAACGTACACTATAACGCTGAGATCAAGGTCGGATGGACGGCCGCTAGGTTATCAGTTCCACTCCGGCGACACAATTCCCACGCATAGTCCAAGAGGTATTTCATGTCCACACAGGACGCTCTAGTTGAACTTATCAATCAGCGTGTTTCGTTCCCTCGGTTGGGAGAGCCCGCGCCGGGCGATGAAGTGTTGCAGGATATGTTCAAATCGGCCTTTAGAGCCCCTGATCATATGATGCTGCGCCCTTGGCGTTATCTGCTGGTGCAAGGCGATGCTCGGCGGCGACTGGGCGAGACATTTTGCCGACTCGCTCTGGAAGAAGATCCGCAGCTTTCAGAAGTGCAGCGCGAAAAGCTATTAAATATGCCTTTGCGCGCTCCGCTCATCGTGGTCGGGATATCTCAGAATATTGATCATCCCAAAGTGCCTGTTCGAGAACAGGAAATATCCTGCGGGGTAGGCTTGGGTTACATGTTGCTGACGCTTCAGGCTCGAGGTTTTGGTGGCATTTGGCGCACAGGTCCGTTAGCTGAGCATGAAGGTGTGAAGGATGCCTTGGGCGTGCGTGCCACCGAGACGATCGTCGGTTTCTTATATGTGGGGACGCCGCTCGGTGATGCCAAACCCATTCCCGATCTGGAAATGCGTGATTTCGTGCAGGACTGGCAAGGGCCTGTTTCCTGAGTTTTTATCTAAGCGATAACCGCTGCCAAACAGAATGTAGTGCTGCCCGGATAATCTTGTCTCTTTTCTTTCCTCTCAACCACCTTGCGTCTTGCCGCATAGGCATTGCCTTGCCGAAATAAATTGGCAGGAATCTTGTTAACTCATTGAAAAATAGCGATGTTGTTGTTTGGCATTGCTCTTGCTTAATCAAAAGTAATACGTTTTGGCGGTGATCAATACCGCCTCTGGTTGTGTCGGCGCGGCAAGTCAATGCTGCGCGATTTCGACGCGAAGGGGAGGCCTAAACATGGCAATTTCATTTGATAAGGCGCTGGGTGTTCATGCGCAAGCGCTGGAGTTGCGTAGCCAGCGGGCAGAGATTCTGGCGAACAATCTGGCGAATGCGGATACACCAGGATTCAAGGCGCGAGACATTGATTTTCAGCGCATTTTGAAGGAGCAGATGGGAACACAAGATGCTCTGGCGATGGCGACCACTGACGGCCAGCACTTGCCGCATGGTGAGCTTAATGCGGCAGATGCGCTCCTCTATCGCGCGCCTTTGCAGCCCTCCATAGACGGCAATACCGTCGAAACGCAGCGGGAAATCGCTGAATTCAGCAAAAATGCGATGGATTTTCAAGCCAGTTTTCAGTTTTTGAATAGTAAATTTAAGGGGCTGAGCTCAGCCATTAAGGGTGAATAAGCATGTCATTGAATCGTATTTTTGACATCGCAGGTTCAGGTATGGAGGCGCAGTCCCTGCGGTTGAACACGACGGCCAGTAATATCGCCAACGTGGATAGTGCTGCCAGCAGTGTTGACGAGGTGTATCGGGCCCGCAAGCCGGTATTCGAGGCAATTCAGCACAGCGTAATGATGGGGCAGGAATTGCATAGCCTGGACGGGCAGCCAGCGTCTCAGGGTGTGCAGGTGCAAGGCATTGTAGAGAGCGACCGGCCGCTTGAGATGCGTTACGAACCAGATCATCCGCTCGCCGATGAGCGGGGCTATGTGATGTATCCCAACGTGAATGTGGTGGAAGAAATGGCGGATATGCTGTCGGCATCGCGCAGCTTTCAGACCAATGTGGATGTAATGGATGCCGCAAAAAATATGATGCAGCGTGTGCTCACTCTGGGGCAGTAATTCGGGAGTAACTCATGACAGAAATTAATAGTAGCCAGGATGTACTCGCGGATTACCGCTATCAGCCAAAGACGCGAGAAGGTGCCTCGAATGAACTCGGTAAAAACGAGTTTATGGAGCTCATGATTGCTCAGCTCGAAAATCAGAGCCCGCTCGATCCACAGGACAATGGCGAATTTATCGCTCAGCTAGCCGAGTTCAGTGCGCTGGAAGAGATGCAGAATCTCAATAAGACCGTGAATAATTTCGCCACTCAGTTTCAGTCTACCCAGGCGCTCCAGGCTTCTGCGATGGTGGGGCGTTCTGTTCTAGTGCCAGCAGGTGAAGGTCCGCTAGCACCGAACGGCTCCATGAGTGGGGTGGTAGAGGTTCCTTCCAGTACTTCGAGTTTGACCATCAGCATCTTTAACCGCTCTGGAGAGTTGGTTAACCGTTATGACATGGGGCAGCAAATGGCGGGGTCGGTTCCTTTTATATGGGATGGCACTAACCAAAACGGTGATGCCATGCCTTATGACGAATATACCATTAAGGCGGAAGCCAGAGTGGGTGGTGCAGCGCAGCAACTCAGTACCTTGCTGTCTGCCAACGTGAATAGCGTATCGATAGCACAAGGCGGAGCGATTTCGTTAAATCTTAACGGAATGGGTTCAGTGCCTTTGGAAAACGTACGTGAGATTAATTAATCAAAAATAAAGTAGAGGTGTGCCATGCCGTTTAACGTTGCACTCAGTGGTTTAAGGGCGTCATCGACGGATCTTGAGGTAACCGGCAATAACATTGCCAATGCCAGTACGGTGGGGTTCAAGCGCTCACGGGCGGAGTTTGGTGATATCTACTCCAACAGTTTTTTTGGTGGTGGTTCGAATACCATTGGCGATGGTGTAACGGTACAGAACATTCGCCAGCTACACCAGCAGGGCAATGTTAGTTTTACGGATAATAGTCTCGACCTGGCTATTACCGGTAATGGCTACTTTATTCTTAGTGATCAGGGTGAGGCGAAATATTCCCGTGCTGGTCAGATGGGGGTTGATAAAGACGGTTTTCTGGTGAACAACACCGGGATGCGCGTGCAGGGCTTTCAGGCTAATGAAGAGGGCACGGTATCGGGTGTTTTGGATGACCTTGTGGTAGAAACCAATGATCTTCCGCCACGCCGAACCACGCTGGTGGAAGGGGTGCTAAACCTGGATTCTTCGGAGTTGGTGTTAACCCAGAGTGGGGCAACGATCGATTCGGACGGTACGGATATAGGGGTTGTTCAGGCCGGTACGCAAAATGGCTATGGAGCGCAGACGGTCAGTATAAGCTTTGCTGATGGTTCGTCCTCGCAGGTCGTCACGTCGGCCAATGCATCTGCGGGTGCTATTGCCGCCCAGTTCTCTGTGCTGGAAGGTATCGATGCGACGGCTTCCACCACGGCAACCATTTTGGCCTCGTCATATACCAACGCCTCGGGCTCAATGAACGTGACGCTGAATGGCATCAACTTTCAGCCCATCGGTACTACGGTCGCGCAGCAGTTAGCGGATCTGGGTAGTAAGATTAACGCCTCGGCCCTAGTGGGCGTGACGGCGGTCGTCGATCCTAATACCAATGACCTGCGGATTATTCAGGATCAGGGCGCTGACCTGGTATTCGGATTCGCGGGTACGGCCGCCGATAGTTTTGATGTAGAAGGATCTGACGATGCTGGACCCACGTCGATCACACTGGATCAAACCCAGACTCAGGCAGCGGTAGGGGGCGAGGTAAATCTCATACTTGATGACGATATTTTGATGTCTAACGTGAGTGCGACCACGCCCATCTTTGCCAATTTTACGGGCGAACCCTTTGTCAACAACCAGTTTGATCCTACTGATCCTGGCACATACAACCATGCCACATCGACGACCATATTCGACAGCCTGGGTAATGCGCATGTACTGACCATGTACTTTGTAAAGCAGCAGGATAGTATTTCGACGCAACCAAATACCTGGCAAATGCACGTGTTGATTGATGGTAACGATGTGGGCGACCCCTTGATCGGTAACCAGCCGTCACGTGCCACATACAACGTCGTGTTCAATACAGACGGTACCATTAACGAAGTGGCTACTGATGATATCCTGGTGTCGAACTGGCAGCCTGTCGACGAAGAGGGGAATAACAATGGTGCTGATGGTCCACTGAACGTGGTCAATGGCGGTATATTGCCGATTGCTGACCCTCCCACCAGTTCCAATTTTCAGATCGATGTGTCGGGGCTTACCCAGTACGGCAGTCCATTTGCGGTGAACGATTTGGGGCAAAATGGTTACACCACGGGGCGACTGGTTGGGCTTGATGTTGATTCCTCCGGGATCATTCTTTCGCGCTTCTCCAACGGTGAGTCGCTGGTATTGGGGCAGGTCGCATTGGCCAACTTCAATGATGTTGAAGGTCTGTCTCCGGTAGGTGATACGGTTTGGGTGCAAACCTTCGCCTCGGGTGATCCGGTAGTTGGGGCGCCTGGTACGGCATCGTTGGGGGTGCTGACATCTTCTGCGGTCGAAGATTCGAACGTGGATCTATCGCAGGAGCTGGTGAACCTGATCGTGGCACAGCGCAACTATCAGGCTAACTCCAAGACCATCGAAACCGCCGATACCATTCAGCAAACCATTCTCAATATTTAATGAGCGCAGTAGAGGTTAGTTGTTATGGATAAGGCTTTATATATTGCGATGAGCGGCGCCAAGCAGAATATGCTGGCGCAGCGCTCACACGCGAACAATCTGGCCAACGTCAATACCACCGGCTTCAAGGAAGATTTCGAGCAGGCGCGCGCCATGCCGGTTTTTGGTGAGCATTATGCCAGTCGTGCCTACGCACTGACGGAGCGTCCTGCCACTAACTTTGAGCAGGGGCCGTTGATTCAGACGGGTAATAGTCTGGATATTGCGCTCAAAGGAGAGGGATGGATCGCCGTACAGGCGGCTGACGGTCAGGAAGCCTACACCCGCGCCGGAGATCTTAGTGTCGATGTGAATGGTGTACTAAGAACCGGGACCGGCTTGCCGGTGATGGGTAATGGTGGACCGATCGCATTGCCGCCCTCTGCCAAGGTGGAAATAGGCGCAGATGGAACAATCTCGGTGTTGCCGCTTGATGGTGGAGCAGTGGGTTTGGCACAGATCGATCGAATTCGTTTGGTAAATCCCCCTTCAGAAAGCCTGGAAAAGCGGGCGGATGGCCTGGTCTATATTAAGGATGATGCCCCCGCAGCAGAGGTTGATGGCACCTTACGCGTGGAGCCCGGTTTTCTCGAAGGATCAAATGTCAACGCAGTTAGTGCACTCACCGAAATCCTCACTCTCTCTCGTCAGTATGAAATGCAAGTCAAACTGATGAGTCATGCCGAGAAAAATAGCGAAGCTTCGGCACGCTTGTTGCAGATCTCCTGATAAGAGCAATTTTTCGCGGCAAAAGCGGCAATAATTTGCTGCTCTTTGCCGGGAGAATTGATGTAGCTCACGCTATTAATCGGGAGAGAATCCATGCATTCAGCCTTATATGTCAGTAAAACCGGATTGCATGCGCAAGACATGGCGCTGACCACTATTTCCAACAACCTCGCCAATGTTTCGACAGTCGGTTTCAAGCGTGACGATGCAGTGTTCCAGGATTTGCTGTATCAGATCAAGCGAGAGCCGGGCGCGTTAACGTCTCAGGATTCTCAGCTACCTTCGGGCTTACAACTGGGTACCGGTGTGCGCGTTGTAGGTACCGCCAAACAGTTCACGCAGGGTTCGCTTGAAGTCACCGAGAAGGCGCTGGACATCGCAGTTAATGGTCGCGGCATGTTCCAGATTCTGCTGCCCGATGGTACGACGGCCTATACGCGAGATGGGCAGTTTCAGGTGAACTCTGACGGTCAGATTGTCACGGCCAACGGGCATGCCCTGGAGCCTGCTATTACGGTACCGGAAAACACCTCGCGCATTACCATCGGTTCTGACGGTGTGGTGTCGGCCGCGATTACCGGTGAGACCACGCTTACTCAATTGGGTCAGATCGATACCGTTGATTTCATTAATCCACAGGGCTTGAAGGCGATTGGCAATAACCTGTTTCGCGAAACTGAAGCGAGTGGTAATCCCATTGTAGGTACGCCTGGGTTGAACGGACACGGCACGCTGGAGCAAGGGATGTTGGAGCAATCCAATGTCGATGTGGTGACTGAACTCGTTGATATGATTACCACGCAACGCGCCTACGAAATGAATTCCAAAGTCGTCACGACGGCCGACCAGATGCTCCAGTACATCTCACAGAATCTTTAATCCGCAGTAAAGGCTGAGGTGGCAAAGATGACTATGATGACTTTTCTGATGCGGTTTTTGCTGGTGCTTCTGGTTGTGCTACAGAGCGCTTGCAGCGTGATGAGTCGTGAGCGCCCGATTCCTGATGATCCGCGTTATGCGCCGATTCCTGCAGAGCGCCTGAAAATGGGCGAGCTCGTTACCGGCGGCATCTACCAGACTAATCGTAACTTCAGTTTCTATGGTGATCAGGTGGCCATCAATGTGGGCGATATTCTCACGGTCGTACTGCAAGAGCAGACGTCTGCGTCTAAAAGCGCGGATACCACCTATGACAAAGATGACGAGGTGAACTTCAACGAAGCCACCATTCTGGGTAATACCATTGGCTTCAAGGGCTCCAGCTTGCTGACCAATCCAAGCTTCGAGCGTGCCTTTGATGGCGCGGCCTCGAGCGATCAAAGCAATAGTTTGTCAGGCAGTATTTCGGTGACGGTATCAGAGGTGTTGCCCAATGGCATTCTGCGTATTCAGGGCGAAAAGTGGCTACGTCTGAATCAGGGTGACGAATATATTCGCCTCACTGGTTTGGTCAGACCACAGGATATTGGCACCGATAACACCGTGCCTTCTTCCAAGGTGGCGGATGCGCGCATTGCCTATGGCGGTACCGGTGAGTTCGATGAAGTGAATCGACAAGGCTGGTTGACCCGCTTCTTTAATAGTGAATGGTGGCCCATGTGATGGGTAACAATGGGGTGAGCAAGATGCGAAGTTTGCTTTTTCACAGCGTATTTTCGGTGTTGCTGATGGCGGCAAGCACCTTGGTACTGGCAGACCGATTGAAAGATATTGCCAGTATTCA
>JAWWBW010000152.1:0-7433 GCA_033720775.1 Oleiphilaceae bacterium
TCTGCTCGAGCTGGAGCAGAAATACTTTAGTTTGAAAAACGATCCAGAATTTCAAAAGGAGTTTGATCGCGACCTGGCAGACTATGTAGGCCGCCCTTCACCGCTTTATTTTGCTGAGCGCCTCACGCGTGAAACGGGTGGAGCGCGCATCTACTTGAAGCGAGAAGATCTAAATCATACGGGCGCGCACAAGGTAAACAATACGATAGGTCAGGCACTCTTGGCGAAGTACCTAGGCAAGCCACGGGTGATCGCAGAAACTGGAGCGGGTCAGCACGGGGTCGCATCGGCAACTGTCGCTGCGCGCCTGAACCTCGAGTGTAAGGTCTTTATGGGCATCGAAGATGTCCGGCGTCAGGCCTTAAATGTGTATCGCATGAAGCTGTTGGGCGCAGAAGTCGAGGCGGTGACCAGTGGTACCAAAACACTTAAAGATGCGATGAACGAAGCGCTGCGTGACTGGGTCACCAATGTTGATAATACCTTTTACATTATTGGTACGGTTGCGGGGCCCCATCCTTACCCCATGCTCGTAAGAGATTTTCAAGCGGTGATCGGCCGAGAGGCGCGCGCTCAATGCCTCGAGAAAGAAGGGCGTTTGCCAGATGCTTTGGTTGCCTGTGTGGGTGGTGGTTCGAATGCCATTGGTCTGTTTTACCCCTTCATCTGTGACAGCGATGTTGAGATGTACGGTGTAGAAGCGGGTGGTTACGGTATTGAGACGGGTCAGCATGCTGCGCCCTTGTGTGCAGGTAAGCCGGGTGTACTGCACGGCAATCGTACTTATTTGATGGCAGATGATAACGGCCAGATTCAGGGCACGCATTCGGTCTCTGCTGGGCTCGATTATCCCGGTGTTGGCCCTGAACACGCCTGGTTAAAAGACTCAGGGCGCGCCAATTATGTTTCGGTGACGGATGAAGAGGCGCTCAATGCGTTCAGAACTTTGACGCAAGTGGAGGGTATCATGCCTGCGCTTGAATCGAGTCACGCTATCGCATACGGATTAAAGAAAGCCGCGAGCATGCGCTCTGATCAGATCATGGTGATTAACTTGTCTGGTCGTGGCGACAAGGATATTCATACCATCGCAAATATTGACGGTATTGAAGTATAAAAACAATTTTGAGCCTCCGCGCTCAAACAAAGAGTGTTAGGACAAAATGAGTCGTATTGAGAAAGTGATGTCGGCGCTTAACGCGTCGGGCAAAAAAGCACTGATTCCCTATATAACTGGCGGCGATCCTCGCCCCGAATGGAGTGTTGATATCATGCATGCCCTGGTCGAGGCGGGTGCCGACATCATTGAATTAGGTATTCCATTTTCTGATCCCATGGCGGATGGCCCGGTTATTCAGCTGGCATGCGAGCGTGCACTGGCCCACAACACCAGTCTGAATCAGGTGCTCCAGATGGTCTCTCGCTTTCGCGAAAAAGATACGGATACGCCTGTTGTCTTGATGGGGTATTTGAACCCTGTTGAACGGAAAGGCTATGAAACCTTCGCGCGTGAAGCGGCCGCTGCAGGTGTTGACGGTGTCTTAACCGTAGATTTGCCTCCTGAGGAAGCCGAGGTGTTAGTACCGTTATTAAAGCAGGAGGGGCTCGACGCAGTCTTTTTGATTGCGCCGACAACAACCGATTCGCGTATCAAGGAAATTTGCCAGCATAGCAGCGGTTATGTCTATTACGTATCCGTTAAGGGGGTGACTGGCTCGGCGAGTTTGAGTACCGATGAAGTAGCGGAGAAGGTTGCTGCGATCAAAGAGATGGCTGAAATTCCGGTTGGTGTAGGCTTTGGTATCCGCGATGCCTCGTCGGCTGCCCAAGTTGCCAGTGTCGCTGATGGAGTAATCGTGGGCAGTGTGCTAGTCAATATCATTGCGGAGAACCATGATAATCTGGACGTTATTAAGGAAAAACTGAGTGCCTTGGTGGCTGACATGCGTCAGGCACTGGATGCGCTTTGATATACTACGCGCCGCTTGCAACGACTTAAAAGGGCAAAGCTATGAGTAGTTGGTTGGATAAAATCAAACCCAGTGCGATTCGTTCCGATGCCAAAACCAAGGTCAACATCCCAGAGGGCGTATGGAAGAAGTGTCCCAAATGTAGCGCAGCGCTATACCGTCCCGAGCTGGAGCGTAACCTCGATGTCTGTCCAAAGTGTCAGCACCACATGCGTGTGTCGGCGCGACGCCGCGTTGACTTGTTTCTTGATGAGGACAACCGCGTCGAGCTGAATGCGGGGATGGAGCCAGACGATCGCCTCAAATTTAAAGATACCAAAAAATATCGAGACCGACTGGTGGCGAACCAGAAGGCGACCGGCGAAAAAGATGCCTTGATTACCTTTAAAGGAACCGTTGAAGGAGTGCCGGTAGTGGTAGCTGCCTTTGAGTTTTCGTTCCTGGGTGGATCCATGGGAGCCGTCGTGGGTGAAAAGTTCGTTCGTGCGATCAAGCTTTGCCTTGATGAACGAAAGCCGCTCATTTGCTTCAGTGCCAGTGGGGGCGCCCGCATGCAGGAGGCCCTTATTTCGCTGATGCAAATGGCGAAAACGGCTGCTGCTCTGGAACGCCTGAAAGCAGCCCGATTGCCCTATATATCAGTCATGACCGATCCGGTATTTGGTGGTGTGTCGGCCAGTCTGGCGATGCTGGGTGACTTGAATGTGGCAGAACCGAATGCGCTGATCGGTTTCGCTGGCCCTCGGGTAATTGAACAAACGGTGCGAGAAAAACTGCCTGAGGGCTTCCAGCGTAGCGAGTTCCTATTAGAGCATGGTGCCATCGATATGATCGTTCCGCGTGGCGAAATGCGATCACGCTTGGCAGGCATCCTGCGCAAGCTGATGCACCTTCCCGCTACTTCACAAGCACCGCTGGACGAAGAGGACGCACCACAACACGATATCGAGCCCGAAGGTGAGGGCCCCGATCAGTCGACGCCCTAGTATGGCGATCAACGAATGCTCCTTAAAGAGCACGTCACAAGAAGGTCCAGAACTGGCCGCCTGGCTGCGCCGAATCGAGGCCGCACATCCCAAGAATATTGAGTTGGGGTTGGACCGGGTGCGTGCGGTTTGGCAACGCCTGCGCATTGAACGTGTGGCCGGGCTGCAGATAGTAGTAGCGGGAACCAATGGAAAAGGCTCAACACTCGGGCTAATAGAGCATGCTGCGTTGGCCCAAGGGTTGTCTGTCGGCACTTACACCTCACCGCATATTCACCGATACAACGAACGGGTCAGAATCAATGGTCGTCCCTTACCGGATGCGGATCACGTTGATGCATTTGTTAAGGTTGAACAGGCGCGTGGCGATATCGCTCTTACTTATTTCGAATTTGGTACGTTGGCCGCTTTTGTGTTGTTGGCCGAAAAAGGGCTTGATCTTGCAGTGCTCGAAATTGGGCTGGGAGGTCGCCTCGACGCGGTCAATATCATAGATGCGGATCTCGCTGTAATCACTTCTATTGGCTTGGACCATACTGACTGGCTGGGGGAGACTCTTGATCAAATCGCTCGAGAAAAGTCAGGAATCATGCGCCCAGCCAAGCCCGTTTTGCTGGGTGAGACCTGTCCGCTCATTTGTCGGCGTCTTGCCGCGGAAATTGACGCGCCTGTATCGCAGGTGGGCGAGGAGTTCGGTTTTGAGGGTGAAGAGTATTTTAGTCGCCGCTTTGGGCTCAGCAGTCAGTATGATCATGCTTTGTTGCCTCGCTTGCCGTTAAACAATATTTCACTTGCTGCTGAGGCACTGCTTTGGCTCAATGACCAGCGCAATCTTGGCATGATACCGAGAGATTTTTGGCTATGTTGGCGCGGTTTTAATCTGCCCGGTCGACTGGAGAAAATAGCCCATCAGGGGGTTTGTCTGTATCTCGATGTGGGTCATAATGCGCAGGCCGCTGAATATCTCGCTCGCACATTGCCTGATTTGGTTGCAGAACAGCAGCCGGTGATCGCCGTGTATTCCTGCCTTCAGGATAAAGATGCAACGAAAGTGGTTGCTGCTGTGCAGGCCCACATAGATGAATGGTTTGTCGCGCCCTTGACGGGCTTACGAGCAATGACGCGAGAGCAGTTATTGGCGGCATTCGAAAGTGCATCTGCGCCGGTAAATGATTGTGAAGATTTTGAGTCTGCGTTGCGTAAGGGTATAAAGCGAGCGCAGTCTTGCGGCGCTATTATTTTGGTGTTTGGTTCTTTTGTGGTGGTGGAGCAGGCCAGAGCTTTGTTGGGAGAGTTATGACAGATCATAGTGTCGACGGATTGAAACAGCGCCTGATTGGCGCGTTTGTCATCTTGTCGTTGGCAGTTATTTTTCTGCCGATGATCTTTGACAAGCCGCATCATGCTGTAACATCGCAAATGGTCGAACTGCCGCCAAAGCCCGAAATTAAAAAGGTTGAAGTGACGCAGGCCAGTCAGCCAAAGTTTGAAGAGCTGCGCGTTGACCCTGTCGATCAAAAGCTTAAACCGGAAAGCCAGATCAAATCCAAACCTATCCCGGTGGTTGAGCGCGAGTCGAGTGTGACTGAAGAGGCTCCCGCTAAAAAGAATGCCAAGCCTTTGGAGACGCCAAAGGTCTCAGACTTGCCGGTTTTCAAGAATATCTGGATGGTCCAGCTTGGTACGTTCAGCAATGCAGCTAACGCCTACAAATTGAGAGACCGGTTGCGAGAGGATGGCTTTGATGGTCATACTCGAAAAGTAGATGTTCAAGGTAAACCCGCCATTAAGGTGTTTACTGGTCCTTTCGTAAACAAAAGAGAAGCTGAACGCATAAAAAAACGCGTCGATGAAAAATACAAGGTAGACAGTCTACTGGTGTTCTTTGACGCATGACGGTAGCGTTACGCGGCTTTCTCTCTTCCAAAAATTTGGTATCATGCGCGCCTTGATCTGGTATGCGCATTGTTTCGCATATCTGCGGGCTTTCATTATTCTATTACGCAGGGCGCCCCCTACATGACAGCGTTAAACTGGGCAGATTGGACGCTCATCGTCATTATCACTCTTTCCAGTCTAATGAGCTTGCGCCGCGGCTTTATTAAAGAAGCCCTTTCGTTAGCGACCTGGGTGGTGGCTTTCGTTGTGGCGCGCAGTTTTCATCCTAACGTTCAAACGTTGCTTGTTGATAGCATTGCGGAACCTGTTCTTCGCACTATTGCCGCATTTTGTATTTTATTTATTGGTACCTTGCTCTTGGGCGCGGGTATCAATTTCATTGTTGGGGCCTTGATCCGTCTGACCGGTCTGACGCCGGTAGACCGCATGCTGGGAGTTGTGTTTGGGCTCTTGCGGGGGTTGGTATTGTCTGTGGTGATGGTCGCGGTGCTGCGTTTAACGCCTCTGGCACAAAGCGAATGGTGGACCAGCTCGGTGATGATTGAAAATTTGGCTATATTAGAGCAATGGTCCCGCGCGGTTTTTGAGCAACACACGGCCAAGAGTACCGGTTAAGGTCGTGGTTTTTCCCCTGGTTTTTCAAGTTAGTATTTGGCAGAAGTTCTCCGAGAGGTAATAAGTTATGTGTGGAATTGTCGGTATCGTCGGCAAGGACAATGCAAATCAGTCACTTTATGATGCGCTGACGGTGTTGCAGCACCGAGGGCAGGATGCGGCTGGTATTGTTACCTGTCAGGATGACCGGTTCTTTCTGCGAAAGGACAACGGTCTGGTACGCGATGTTTTTCGCACCCGCCATATGACCCGCCTGGTGGGCAACGTTGGTATCGGACATGTGCGTTATCCCACTGCCGGATCATCGAGCTCCGCCGAGGCGCAACCGTTTTACGTGAACTCTCCGTACGGTATTACACTTGCGCACAATGGTAATCTTACCAACACCGCCGAGCTTGCAGATGGCCTGTTGAAGTCTGATCTTCGCCATATTAATACTAATTCTGATTCAGAAGTATTGCTCAACGTGTTCGCACACGAGTTGCAGGTGCAGGGCAAGCTGGTACCGACGCAAAAGGAGATTTTTTCGGCCGTTCGCGAGGTACACAAGCGAGTGCGCGGAGCCTATGCCGTAATTGCCATGATTACTGGTTACGGTGTGTTGGCGTTTCGCGATCCTTTGGGTATTCGCCCTATATGTTATGGCAAGCGTGAGACAGAAAAGGGTACGGAGTACATGATCGCGTCCGAGAGCGTCGCATTGAGTGCTCTGGGCTTTGAGTTGGTGCGCGACATCGCTCCTGGCGAGGCGGTCTATATTGAAAACAATGGCCAGTTACATACTGAACAATGTGCCGAGAATCCCAGTCTGCATCCCTGTATTTTTGAATATGTGTACTTTGCGCGACCGGATTCCATTATGGATAAAATCTCGGTGTATAAGGCACGCTTGCGCATGGGCGAAACTCTGGCGCAAAAGATCAAGCGTTTACGCCCTGACCATGACATTGATGTGGTGATGCCAATCCCTGATACCAGCCGCACATCGGCCATGCAAATGGCCTACGAGCTTGGCGTGAAATTCCGTGAAGGTTTTATCAAAAATCGCTACATCGGACGTACCTTTATTATGCCGGGGCAACAACAGCGGAAGAAGTCTGTACGACAGAAGCTCAATCCGATCGAACTGGAGTTCAAGGGTAAGAACGTTATGCTGGTGGATGATTCCATCGTGCGCGGTACGACGTGTAGTGAAATCGTACAAATGGCCCGTGATGCGGGCGCGAACAAGGTGTATTTTGCTTCGGCGGCTCCCGAGGTGCGCTATCCCAATGTGTACGGTATCGATATGCCGGTCGCCAAGGAATTAATCGCACATAATCGAACCGTCGAAGAAATTCAGGAATTAATCGGCGCAGATTGGCTGGTGTATCAGGATCTTGAAGATCTGGTGCATTGTGCCCAGGAAGGCAACAGTAATATTGAGCGTTTTGATTGTTCTGTTTTTGATGGCGAGTATTTGACCGGTGATATTGATCAGTCCTACCTCGATCGACTTGAGCAGGCGCGTAACGACGCCAGCAAGCGTAAGCAGAATCGCGATCTGAGCAGCGACGCCAATATCGACCTCTATAACACTAATTAATTATCGCGCGATAAACGCTTAACGCGAAGGAAGCAACACCGTAATGGTAAAACGATTTCGTCCAGAGGGCACGATTCCCGAGCCCAATCTAGACAATGCCAGGCTCGAAACGCTCGCGGTACGCGCGGGTCAGCAGCGTAGTCATCACCTTGAGCATAGTGAGGCGATTTATACCACGTCTAGCTTTGTATTCAATTCGGCAGAAGAAGCGGCTGCGCGCTTTGCTGGTGATGAGCCGGGCAATATATATGCACGCTTTACCAACCCTTCTGTGAGCGGGTTTGAGCAGCGTATTGCCGCAATGGAAGGTGGCGAGCGAGCGGTGGCCGCAGCCTCCGGTATGGCTGCCATTATGTCTACATTTATTGCCTTGTGTCA
>JAWWBW010000153.1:0-7269 GCA_033720775.1 Oleiphilaceae bacterium
ATAAATCGCCGCGATCTTGGCAAAGGTCATACAAATCAGCAAAAACTCGTCAAAGGTGACCTTTCCCGGATTGGCCAGGGCTTCTTGAATGGTGTTGTAAAAGTCGCCGAACCACTCATTGATGTCGACGTCGAGCTGCACTTTGTACCAGGTAACCGCCAGAATCAGAAAGGAGCCTAACAAAGACCAGGCAAACCATTTTTTATTTAAAAAGAAAGACTTGAACATAGAACGCGCTTTTAGCCGAGGGTGAGAAGCACGTTATACTACATAATCGTCAGGTAAACCGGGAAGTAGTTCTGTGCGAATGTGAACGAATATGAAATGCCCCTGTACTCACTACACGCTCAACAAATGCGCGGAGACGAAATGGCCACTGGACATTATTGTGTTGCCGTACTTGTTACCTCAGCAAAAGGCCTCACCATACAGACCTGATCCAGCCCCGGTCCCAAGCCTTCTGTGACCACTTTCTCCACCACAAAGCCGTGCTGCAGATAAAAGTCTTTGGTGAGCGGCGAGGTGTGAATGCGTATTGCCTGACCAGGATACAGTGCCACAAAGTTTTGCTCGATCAGCCGTAATCGCGCTGCCAATAGCTGTTTACCCAAACCTTGGCGCTGGGCATGGCGGGCGACCATTCCCCAGCGCAAATACACACAACCTTCATTCAAACTAAAGCCCCCGCAGGCCGATAGTCGTCCGGTACCGGTATCCGCTTCAGTTTCGACAACAAAATAACGCGCTCCAGCCGCAATCTCGTAATCCAAAAAAGCCTCAAAATACGCCCTTTCACCTTCGGCGAAATATTCCGGAAGATTGCTGTCGTAGACCGCCAGACACGCTTCTCGATCAGTAGAAAGATAGGGGCGAATGGACAGTAGTTCAGTCACGGGGCGTCACCTCGATTGGCATGCCGTCACGTGGCGGCAAAGTGATACTGACAAAATATCTGGGGTTCGGTTTTCCGACATAGCGCAATTTGAAGCGCTGGTATACGCGGCACAGAATCACCATAGCTTCCATCATGGAAAAGTGTTCACCAATACACACTCGGGGCCCTCCCCCAAATGCGATAAAGACGTGTCGCGGCAAGGATTTTTGAAAAGCTTCGGTCCAGCGTTCGGGTTTAAACTTATCGGGTTCGTCAAAATATCGCTCTAAGCGGTGCATCACATAGGGGCTAATCAACACCGCCGACCCTTTGGGTATGGTATACGTGCCTAGCTGCACGTCTTGCAACGCCTCGCGACCCATCACCGGCGCTGCAGGGTACAAGCGCAAGCACTCCTGAATTACCTGTTTGGTATAGGTTAATTCACGCAGTGTCTCAACCGTGGGAGGCGCCCCGCCAAGCACCTGATCGAGCTCCGCCACCATGCGGGCTTCCACTTCGGGATGCATTGATATCAGATAGTAGGCCCATGAAAGCGTAATGGCTGTCGTATCATGCCCGGCTAAAAACACATTGATAATTTCATCCCGCAATTGTTGATGACTCATGCGGGAGCCATCTTCGTACCGCGCATTCATCAGGTGCTGTAGCAATGTGGATCGACCCGCATCACCCTCTCGCTCATGCTCCTCAATAAATGCAAATACCTCTTGCTCTATTTCTTTCACCAACGCTTTGTATCGAATGTTCGATGGCAACGGTAAGCGGTTTAGAAAACGAAACGGCCTAGCCACCCGGCGCGGTACGATATGCTCGATCTCCTGTATCGCACTTAAGAGTTTTTTTCCGTGATCTCCAGTGGTTGCGCCAAATAATGCTTTCGCGACAATATCGGCGGTGAGCAGCATCATTTGATCGTGCGCATTCAGGGTTTTGCCAAGCGGCCATTGATCGAGATAGTGATCGGCGATGGTCACCATCGATTCCACATAGCGTGCAATACTTTTCGGCTGAAAAGACGGTGCTGCAATTTTACGCTGTCGCTTCCATGATTCACCTTCATTGGTGATTAAGCCCTTGCCAAAGATTTCTCGCACGTTATCCCAAAAACGTCGATTCTTAATGAACTTTTCGTGTTGCCCAACGTAGACTTGCCCGATGAGTTCCGGATCGAATACTGCGTAGAAGGGTTGTCGGCCGAGGTGAAAAAGCGCGATGTCGCCATAGCTATGTTGAAGTCCAGACAGAAACTGCGGCGCATCCGCCACGTAATCAAACAGATTACCAAAAACGAAACGACCTTTAGGACCATTAATGGTGGCGACGGTATTCATATCTTGTGCTCCGTTTTGCGCGCAAGCGCGTATTATTTTTATTGTCGGGCACCTCACACTAGGGAGAGGTGATCAAGCGTTTTTCTGTCAGCGATGAGCCTGACCTTTTGATATAGTCTACGCTTGCCGCATCATAAATTGAGCACCATCAGGTGGAACAAAGCGTTTCGTTGCGCGCCCGCCCCAGAGATAAGGAAACAAGCATGATTGAATTGCTCAGTAAGGGCGCAGGTCAAACCCTAATTCGTTTGGCCGGAGTACTGACCCTGCTGATCGGGTGGCCACAAGCCATAGCAAGCAATGCATACGATGCGGTGGCCAATATTTTTGAACAAAAATGCATTGCCTGCCACGCCTGTTACGACGCACCTTGCCAACTCAATCTACAAGGCATTGAAGGCTTACAGCGCGGCGCGAGCAAGCTGCCTGTATACAACGGCGCCCGCCTGAAAAATGCACAGCCCACCCGACTCTATCACGACGGACACAGCATTACCGATTGGCGTCGTTTGAGTTTTTTCCCTGTGATCTCCGACCCTCAGGAGCAGGCGCGAGCCCAAGCCAGCAATCTCATGCAACTACTTGTTGCGCAGGGGCACAATAATCCTTTACCTGCCAACCAGCCCTTACCAGAGGGTTTTGAGGTAGGCATCGAGCGCAAGCATTTTTGCCCTACCACCAACGAAGTTGCCAAATATTTGAAAGATCGCCCCCTGCAGGGCATGCCCTATGGTGTTACTGGACTAACCGACGCCGAGTTCAAAACCATGCAACGTTGGTTTGACGCCGGCTCCCCGGTACCCGAACAGAAAAAGGCACAACAGCTAATCCGAAAATACGCGGCAGAAATCGAAGCCTGGGAGCGCTTTTTTAACCAGCCCAGCAAAAAGCAAAAATTACTCAGCCGCTATCTCTACGAGCATCTCTTTCTTGGCCACCTGTATCTAAGCAACAAGGGCGCAGGCAAAGGCGAGTTCTTTAAACTGGTCCGGTCGCGCACATCCGGCGATGAACCCATCAAGCACATCATTACCCGACGCCCCAATGATGATCCACAGGGCACCGTGTATTACCGACTGATGCCCATTACCGAAAGCATCGTGCATAAAAACCACATTACCTACCCTCTCACCGAGGCTAAGCGCGAACGGTTTGAGCAGCTGTTTTTCTCGCAGCCATGGAACGTAGAAACGCTTCCCGGCTATGACTATCTGGCGCGCTCCAATCCTTTTCTGACCTTTGCCGACATTCCCGCAAAAGCGCGCTACCAGTTCATGCTCGACAATGCTGAGTACTTTACGCGCAACTTTATTCGGGGGCCGGTATGTCACGGGCCCGTCGCCACCGCCGTCATTCGTGATCATTTCTGGACCCTGTTTGAAGACCCTGATTATGAACGTTACGTGAACGACCACGCATATCGCGAAAAAGTCAGCCCGCTACTAGGGCTGCCGGGCCAGAAAACCGATGTTCTGGCACTCGGTTCGGAATGGCTGCGTTACCAGGGAATGCGTAACGAATATCTGGGATTACGGCAGGTGCAATACCGTGAGGCATTTAAACAAGGCGCGGTACTTGAACATATTTGGGACGGCGACAAGCACAACCCCAATGCCTATCTCACGGTATTCCGACACCACGATAACGCAGCAGTCATGCATGGTCTGCATGGTCGCATCCCGCGTACTTTATGGGTCATGGACTACCCCCTTCTGGAACGCGGCTACTATGAGCTCGTCGTTGGCTTTGACGTATTTGGCAGCGTCTCGCATCAGGCCCAGACACGGCTTTATTTTGACCTCATCCGTAATGGCGCCGAGCAGAACTTTCTGCGCTTTATGCCCATGCCTCAACGCGAACGTCTTTACGACAACTGGTATCGCGAAAGCGGCAAATTCAAAATTCTACTCAGTTATCAGGCACTCGACACACACAGCCCCGTTGGTTTGAAGTTTCATAGCAAAATGCCTAAAGATGAGCTGGCCAACCGTTTGTTGCAGCGTAATCCAAACCTCAGCCAAGCCCGCGACACCTTGAACCGATGCGACGCGAACAGTTGCGATGAAGGTCTGGACGTAGTCGAAGCCAGCATAGAGCAGGCCCTGCGGCCACTTACGCAACAAACCGCCAAGTCCATCAAAGGCATTCTTAATTTACCGAATCTAAGCTTTTTGCGCGTTGAGTTACCCTCTGACCAATACCGTGTTTATTCGTTGGTGCGTAACCGTGCGCACAGCAATGTAGCCTTTATTCTGGGCGAAGACTTGCGCTACCTGCCAGAGGAAGACACGTTGAGCGTGGTGCCATTTATTGCAGGCAGTTACCCCAACTTTATGTTTCGGGTGAACTGGCGCGAGATACAGTCTTTCGCCAAAGCTGTAGCAGACATGCAAAACGAACAGGATCGCAAAGCGCTAATAGACCGCTGGGGGATAAGGCGAACCCATCCGGATTTTTGGGCCTTGTTCCACGGCTTTAAGCAGCATATTGCCAAAACGGACCCTAAAGAGGCCGGCGTGTTTGATATGAACCGATATCATGGCTGGTAAAAACCGGCCCCACAATTAACGTCATCTCAGTCGTGACAAAGAACATGCGAAGCACTATGTTAAAACCAAACCACCGCATTATTTGGCCAGGCATGTCCCCAAAAGCATTTCGCGCATTAGGTTATAGCTTAAACAGTGAGTAACGAAACATCTGTATCGCATTCTGCCGTCTCTAATGAAACGCCGTCGACGGAGCAGGCTACGTCTTGGCATTCTGCCTACAGCTTGACCGCCTTAAACCGCGACCGATACCGACATAAAATTTGTAAAACCGTTGCAGTCTTCGCCTGTGTCATTTCGGCACTCAATGCAATGCTATTGTGGCTTGTTTTTTCCAGTCATGCTGGCGCACTTTACGACCTCACCTTCCTGCTTTTGCACCTGCTGGCGTTTCTTTTTCTCCAGCAACAACGCTACGTGCTCACTACCTATTACCTGATCACGACCATCTCGCTGCAAATCACAGTGGGGACAGGCTTATTTGTGGGTGCTGAGGCCGGCTTCCAATACTACCTGCTATGCCTGCCCGCCCTCACCTATCTCATGCTGGATGCCGAGCCACCCTGGCGTGTGGTACTGATATTAACTGTTGGACTGGGCTTGTTGGCGATATGCGAGCTGTGGCCTTATAGCTATTTCAGGGTCGAAATTAACGAAGCCGCGCAACGTGCCTTCTACTTTTTTAATTTAAGTGCCGTGCTGGCCATCAATTACCTGTCCATAAAGTTTTATGCTGACGAATCTCGACTCGAGCGAAGCAAACAGCAACAGCATACGCACGTCGATCCCGATACGGGGCTGCTGAACCAAAGATTTATACGCGACTTTGGCTCCAAGCTAACGGCCCTTTGCGCTCAGACGAAACAGAGCTTCAGCCTGATACTGATTCGAGTGGATTCTTACCAGCAACTGCTGCAATCTTCCGGTATTCAGGAAGCCCATGCCGCCATCACACTTGCGGCCACGTGCTTACAGAGCCAGATTAAGGACTCAGCTGTGCTGGCACGCTATGAACCCGATACATTTCTCATATTGCTGCCGACGACACCACCTGAGCAAGCTGAGCACATCGCCACAAAGTTAAACGAAGTACTTCAAAACGAATGCTTGATTAATACCACGGGTAGCACGCGGTTAAAGGTGCGTTGCATCGCAGCAGGTACACAGCCGTTCAATACTATCGACCTGCACAATCTATTATTGGAAGCTCACGCCTCTCTCAAGCCTTGACGCTTTGAACGTTGCGCATCCATACACGCCCTTTGGCTTCGTCAGGCAAGCAACCATATTACTTTCATTTATAAACACTTTTCTTGTCAGCACTAAAAACACTGAACTCAGAGACCACAGTGTTTGTAATTAGCATTAAAATGATCTGAGCACCCGATTGTATGCGTAGTTCAGTTTGAACACCCGGAGGCCAACATGTATGCACTAACTCTCGATAGCTTCGTAAAGCCTGATAATGCCGCCCGGTCTCAGCCTGCCGGTCTGGTTCATATGGAAATCAAAGCCGCAGACTATCGCCGGCTAGAAGAAGCAGAAGCACAATTGCAACGCGAACATAAACGCGAAATGATGATCGAAATTGATCCGCGTGAGCTCAATCTGGAACTACCCAAAAACATACCCGAGCTCGAAGATTGCCAGATGCGGGTGTACATCCACGACGACGATGAACGAGGACACTTTCATCTAGTAGGACATTGCAAAGGGGATCATCGCCTGTTCTACACCAATGCCGTTATGGTCGACTACATGGTGAATTAAACCGCCCTTGTTTTCATTGCTCTGGGGCAATGTAGCACTGGCGCACGCTACTTTGCCTTCGAGCTGCGCTGACATATTTGTGAACCACCCCTACTTCCAGATGTCGCCCCCGTCATGCCATGACGCCTGATTTTGGTTTAGCATTCACCACATAACAGCACACATTAAAAACGAGAACTCGCGGCAATTGCCTAAGCGAGTCTGTTCCGCTTTATCCGATAAGCACTCGGAATGTAGTTAAACTGGAATCCACATGACACCCGAACAGCATGAAAACGGCCGCCAAGGCGCCGTCACCGCCAACCGTATTTGTACACAGCACATCGACAACGAGTCCAATGTCGACGAAAGCTGGGCACTCGCACTAATCAATGAGTGTGAAAACATGGACCTCGAGACGTTCTTGCAACCCCAGCAGGACACGCCGGAAGTCGCCGTCACGCAAGACGCTGAGGTAGATGAAGCCATCTATGTAGACGAAACAACGCCTCATGCGACAGACTCACCAAGCACAACGACAGCCATTGTGCGGCAACTTGAAACGCTGCAGACACAAACGGAAGCAGAGCTCAAAGAACAGCTCGATAAACAGTTGCAACGTTCCGGCTGGCGCGACAGATTACGTTACTGGTTGAACGTTAGATGAAGCCGAGTGAGCCTCATTGTGACAGGAAAGCAGCGAGCGACTAGCACCGATCAGCTGAATCGCAACTCATCAAAG
>JAWWBW010000154.1:0-7260 GCA_033720775.1 Oleiphilaceae bacterium
CCCTTTATCTCCGATAACATCAAAGGCGTCCCATAATAGCGACCAGAAATCGGCGCTATGGGTGATACTCCATTGGTGCAAGGCCTCGTAATCATATTGCGCCGGCAGCGTCGCGCCACGCTGCCGTGCTGTTTGATAGAACGCGTACAGTGCGCTTTGTTCGATTGTCTCTGCGCTTGGGCGCCAAAGAACCTTGTTGTGCATAGCGTTATCGTCCTGTTTCGAGCTCATTATTGCGAACAATGTTGAGTAGGGGTTCTGGCGCACGCCACTTTAGACTGGCTTTGGCGACCAAGAGTCAGGCTGATTTGATTGCCTGCCTTAATGAGCGCGTCGAGATTAATGCCGGTAGACAGGCCCATACCCTCAAGCATGTAGACCAAATCTTCTGTGGCGACATTGCCACTCGCTCCCTTGGCATAGGGGCAACCGCCAAGTCCGGCGACGGATGCATCAAAGCTGCGAACGCCCATTTCCAAGGCGCACAGGGTGTTGGCTAGGGCTTGGCCATAGGTGTCGTGCAAATGCATGGCGAGTTGATCGGGCGAGAAACTATCCAGCAGGTGTTCTAAAAGCCGCTTGGTACTGCCGGGCGTGCCCACGCCTATGGTGTCGCCTAAAGATACTTCGTAGCAGCCCAGCTCAATTAATTGTTGTGCCACCTGAGCGACTGCCTGGGGTGTAATGTCACCCTCATAGGGGCAACCCATGACGCAAGAAACATAAGCCCGAACACGCACGTCGTGGGCTTTTGCATGATTCATGACAGGTTTAAAGCGCTCAATGCTTTCGCTAATTGAGCAGTTGATATTCTTTTGGCTGAAAGCCTCCGAGGCGGCAGTAAAGATCGCGATTTCATCGGCTCCCCCTTCCAGGGCGCGTTGTGCCCCTTTCAGGTTTGGCGTGAGTGCGGCATAACATACACCCGTTTTACGTGTGACGTGCTTTAGTACCTCGTCACTATTTGCCATTTGCGGCACCCACTTGGGTGAGACAAAACTGCCTGCCTCGATATGCATTACGCCCGCTCTTGCAAGGTCTTCAATCAGGCGTATTTTGTCTTCGAGGGAGACGGGGCTTGGTTCGTTCTGCAGACCGTCTCGTGGGCCGACTTCTACGATACGTACATGATCCATGAGGATGTGCTCATTAATGTGTGTTTGTTACCCAGTTGGGTGAGCGTTTGTCGAAAAATGCTGAAAGCCCTTCCTGTCCTTCTTCCGAGACACGCAGTCGGGCAATCAGATCACTGGTATACGCCATATGATCGCCGGGTACACTGACGGTCTTCACCAGTGCTTTGGCAGCTCTGCTGGCTTGCGGGCCGGTAGAAATAATATGTGATACGGTGCGTTCGATAGCGCTATCGAGCTCATCTCTGGGTACACATTCGTGCACCAGACCGTATTGTTGCGCCAATGTTGCCTTAAACACTTCGGCGGTGATAAACAGGCGTTGACAGATACGTGCGCCCATTGCCTTCACCACAAAGGGGCCGATTGTGGCTGGTGCCAAACCCAGCTTCACTTCACTTAAGCAGAAGCGCGCGTCGTTTGAGGCAATAGCAATATCACAACAGGCGATCAGGCCTATGGCACCGCCGTAAGCTGCGCCCTGTACTCGACATACAGTTGGTGCCGGAAAATCCTCGAGCGTTTGCATGAGTGTGGCGAGTTGTTTGGCGTCGGCCTGGTTGTCGTCATAGCTCAGATCAACCATGCGCTTCATCCAGGCCAGATCGGCCCCGGCGCAAAAATGTTTACCCTCGGCTTTGAGCACGAGCACGCGAAGGTCTTCTCGTTTAGCCAGCGTGTTTAAATGTGCCAACAATTCTGCAATCACACTGTCGTCGAAGGCATTGTGTTTGTCGGGGCGATTCAGGGTGAGAGTCGCGACGCCCGACTCAAACTCACAACGTGTAGCGGGTAGGGGGCTCATTGGTTCGTCCTCACATTCTGAAGACCCCGAAACGGGTGTCGGGAATGGGTGCATTTAAACTGGCTGAAATGGCAAGGCCGAGTACTTTTCGCGTATCGCTGGGGGCAATGATGCCGTCATCCCATAAACGTGCGGTGGCGTAATAGGGGTGCGACTGATGCTCAAACTGCTTGATAATTGGCTCTTTGATCTTGCGCTCATCGGCGGCAGTGAAGGGTTTGCCGCGTTTCGCCATGGCATCGCGTTTAACCTGAGCCAGTACACCTGCGGCTTGTTCTCCGCCCATTACCGAGATGCGAGCATTTGGCCACATCCAAAGAAAACGGGGGTGATAGGCTCTGCCGCACATGCCATAGTTACCGGCGCCAAAACTACCGCCAATAATCACTGTAAACTTGGGCACTTTAGCGCAGGCAACGGCCGTCACCATTTTAGCACCGTGCTTGGCGATACCGCCTTTCTCGAAGGCTTCTCCGACCATAAACCCCGTCACGTTCTGTAAAAACACCAGCGGAATTTTGCGCTGACAACACAGCTCGATAAAGTGCGCGCCTTTTTGCGCCGACTCTGAAAACAAAATGCCGTTGTTGGCGATGATTCCTACCGGAAAGCCAAATATATGGGCGAAGCCACAGACCAGTGTGTCGCCAAAGTACTGTTTGAATTCGGCGAACTCGGAGCCGTCCACAATGCGGGCAATCACTTCGCGCACATCGTAAGGCGTTTTGAGATCGACCGGTACGACACCGTGTAACTCGCCTTCAGGATATTTGGGTGGTTTGACGTCTTTAATCGCGAGCTGATTGGGCTTTTGCCAGTTGATGTTGGCGATGCATTGGCGCGCAATCTTCAGGGCGTGCTCTTCTGAATCGGCGTAGTGATCGGCAACGCCAGAAATTTTACAGTGCACATCTGCGCCACCGAGCGCTTCGGCGCTGACCTCTTCGCCAGTGGCGGCTTTGACCAAAGGCGGGCCCGCAAGAAATATCGTACTTTGGTTACGCACCATGATGCTTTCGTCTGCCATGGCGGGTACATAGGCGCCCCCAGCGGTACACAGCCCTAGTACAAAAGCTATTTGAGGAATACCCTGCGCCGACATATTGGCCTGTCGATAAAAAATGTTGCCAAAGTCGTCTTCGTCAGGAAATACCTCGTCCTGATTGGGAAGATTGGCACCGCCCGAATCCACCAGATAGACGCAGGGCAGTCGGTTTTCTTCCGCTATGGTCAGCGCGCGTAAATGCTTTTTAACGGATAGCGGATAATAGGTGCCGCCTTTTACCGTGGAATCATTCGCGACGATCATGCATTCGATACCATGGATGCGGCCGATACCGGTGATGGCACCCGCTCCGGGAATGTTATCTTCGTACACCTGATAGGCAGCGAGCTGTGACAGTTCCAGAAAGGGAGAACCGGGGTCCAGCAAATAGGCAATGCGATCGCGAGGTAACAGCTTGCCCTTATCAAGGTGGCGCTGAATCGCTTCTGGGCCAACCGCTTGGGCGTTGTTTTGAATGGTGGTGCGTAAATCTTCCACCAGCGCGTCCATGGCTTGTTTGCGTTGCTGGAATTGCTCGCTTTGCGGGTCGATTGTGGTGTGTAGTTGCGTCATGGCGGCACTCTTATCGTGTTTCCATAAACAGTTCGCGGCCGATCAGCATTCGGCGAATCTCTGATGTGCCCGCGCCGATTTCGTAGAGCTTGGCATCGCGCAGTAAGCGTCCGGCAGGAAACTCGTTGATATAGCCGTTCCCGCCTAGAATCTGAATGGCGTCCAGCGCCATTTTGGTTGCGGCTTCGGCACAGTAGAGAATTACGCCTGCAGCATCCTTGCGTGTGGACTCGCCTCGATCACAGGCCTTGGCGACGGTATAAAGATAGGCGCGACAGGCATTCAGGCTGGTATAGAGATCGGCCATTTTACCTTGTATCAATTGGAATTCCCCAATCGACTGGTTGAACTGTTTGCGTTCATGAATGTAGGGCACAACCAGATCCATACAGGCCTGCATAATGCCTGTGGGCCCACCTGAGAGTACGACCCGCTCGTAATCGAGGCCGCTCATGAGTACTTTTACACCTGCGTTTTCGACGCCAAGTATGTTTTCTTCGGGCACTTCCACATCCTCGAACACCAGCTCACAGGTGTTCGAACCACGCATACCGAGTTTGTCGAGTTTGGGGGAGCGGCTAAAGCCTTTCCAGTCCCGCTCCACGATAAAAGCAGTGATGCCGTGGGGACCTTTAGCGGTATCGGTTTTTGCGTAGATCACATAGGTGTGTGCGTCCGGTCCGTTGGTAATCCACATCTTGGTGCCATTGAGGATGTAGCGATCTCCTTTCTTGTCGGCGCGCAGCTTCATACTCACCACGTCGCTACCGGCATTGGGCTCACTCATGGCTAGTGCTCCGATATGCTCGCCGGAAATCAGTTTGGGCAGGTATTTCTGTCTTTGTTCGTCGTTGCCGTTGCGATAAATCTGGTTGACGCAAAGATTGGAATGGGCGCCATAGCTAAGGCCGATGGAGGCGCTGCCGCGACTGATTTCTTCCATGGCTACCACATGGGCGAGATACCCCATGTTCGTCCCGCCGTATTCCTCACTCACGGTCATCCCCAATAAACCCATTGCCCCCAGTTTTGGCCAAAGTTTATTGGGGAAGGCGTTTTCGGCATCGGTTTGCGCCGCAATCGGAGTAATTTCTTTGGCGACGAAGGCGGCGGTTTGTTCACGCAGCATGTCGACGGTCTCTCCCAGACCAAAATTCAGTGTTTGCATCGCAGCGATAGACATATTGGTTACCTTTTATTCTTTAGTGGGTGCTTGTTGTTTGAGCACGTCTTGGCAGCGTGCTTCAGCCTCATCCAACTCGTGTTGCATGATGCGAATGTCTTCGAGTTGCTGCGCCAGGTGTTGACGGCGCTCCTGTATTTTTTCGAGAAAACGCAGCAATTGTTTTTCGTTTGCTGTACCCGGCGTGTAGAGCTCGATGAGTTCTTTTGATTCCGCCAAAGAAAAGCCAAGGCGTTTGCCGCGCAATATCAGTTTTAAGTGCACGCGATCTTTATCGCTATAGACGCGAGTCTGTCCTTTACGTGTAGGGTGTAATAGGCCTTCCGCTTCGTAAAAACGAATGGTTCTGGTGGTCACGTCGAACTCTTTGGCCAGCTCGCTGATAGAATAGGTGTTGCTCATAATTCATCATCCTCTCGGCTCCATTTTTAATTACCTTTACGTTAACGTCAACTATGGGGCAGAGTTTTTTGAGATTGAATTTGAATAAGAGGAGTTTAGAAATCAGGAAATCGTTTTGGCAGTTATTGGGGGAGTAACTTGTTGTGGCGAATCATAAGGTCTTGCCAATGATCGAGCTTGTCGGGTGTACCGATGCGTTTACCTTCTTGGCCGCGCAGCTTGGATAACCACAAGCCTTCACCGTTAAAGCTGTATACCGGTACGAGATCGTCTCGCTCCGAGGCAGGTTTTATATCGTTGACCAGGTTATCAAGAATGAGAGGTTCGGCCCCCGGTTCCGGGTAGTAGGCCAACACCATATGCGCCTGATTGAGTTTAAGCGCTTTAACATAGGTGATTTTGAGCTTATCGACTGAAACACCCAGCTCTTTTAGTGTGAAATACTTGGCGATGGAATAATCTTCACAATCACCACCGTTGGTTGCCAACAACTCGACGGGAGTCGCCCAGTAATCTTCTTTGCCCCAGTGTTCAAAGTCTGAAATAAATCGGGTGCGATTGAAGAAACGATTGACCAATTCGAGCTTTTGCGATTCCTTTATCGAGTGGCTGCTATTGGCGATCTTTTCCCACTGTTGCAGGCGCTGCACGGCATCGTCGCCAAAGCGATCTCGCACAACATTAAGGAGCGTTTGACCAAGCTCCAGGCTGGCAACGCTGGTGGCCAAAAACAGTAGCAAGAACCACTGCGGAAATCGCTGTACGAAACAGGCTGATGCAGGGTACATCGGTTTCCTCAACATCAATTACGGCTATTAATGATACGTTGACGCAAGTTGCTCAATCGATCCTTAATGCTTTGTCGTCTCTCTTCACTCAGCACGTTTGGTTGGCGTTCCGGTGCAACCGTGGGAGCAGGGCGTTCTACCATTTGAGGGTTGGCAGGCGTGTTGTCGAATTCCTGCACGGCTTGCATGGGTGCGGCGGATTCAGGGAAGTATAGATTCTCAAGCCGGCCGGAGCGCTCAAGTACAACCCGGTCTGGGTAAACGCGGTGAAGCTTGGCGTTACCAGGGAGTTCATCGCCCACCTTGTAATAGTCGGTGTTTCGATCCGGTCCTTCAATGAGTGCGCCTGTCAGTTGGTCGTTCTGACCGGCCAAAACACCGGTCAGGGTAAGTCTTAGTCGTGTTTCCGGCAGTTTCTCGACGGGCTGTTCTACAACGGCGGGAGCTTCAGAGGCTGAGCCGAATAGTTCAAAGCTGGCGATGTTATGTAATTTACGAGTGGTTTGTTGGTGCGTCGGCGTTTTGATGCTGATCTCGGGTTCCCAACCGCTCTGCAGTTGTTGCCAAAAGGGGTAAAGCTGCAAACCTATCAATGCGCACATGCCGGCGATTAAAACCAAACCCACCAATATATGTACAGCGCGAGGGAGGCGATCGATCATTGTTATTTAATACTCTGCAGCTTAATCGGGTCAGGTACAATTTAATTGCATAGGAAAGTTCGAGTGATCTCGGTACTGGTGTCACTATGCAATGCACTAATGGAACTAACATAGCACACCTTGCCGGGGTGTTCTGCGACCAAATGCCTCGAATTTATACCTTAAAACGCCGCACGATATCCCTTAATGCATTGGTGTCGCTACCAAGCGCATCGCTTACGTCGAGAGAACGCTTGGCGTTGGCTTCGGTTTCTTTGCCCAGCTCTAGGATTTGACCAACATTTGCCTCGATATTCTTGGCAACAGCACTCTGTTCCTCTGCCGCGCCGGCAATCTGATGACTCATGTTAACGATCTCGCTTACGCTGGCGACGATTTTAGTGAGCGCCTCAGCGACTTTATGGCTTTGTTCGACGGTGACCTCTGTTGTCGCATGGCTGTTATGCATGGAGGTAACAGCGCCGGATACACCTTTTTGCAAACGTTCAATCATGCTCTCTATTTCTTCAGTAGAGCGCTGCGTGCGTTGCGACAGAGTACGCACTTCATCGGCGACCACGGCAAAACCCCGGCCCTGTTCGCCCGCGCGAGCAGCTTCGATGGCTGCGTTCAATGCGAGCAGGTTGGTTTGTTCAGCGATTGCTTTGATTTCCACCAGAACCTGGTTAA
>JAWWBW010000155.1:0-7214 GCA_033720775.1 Oleiphilaceae bacterium
GCCTCGGTGGCAGCAGCCATAGCCGAACAGGATGCTCCCCCGGCCTTGGCACCAGCTGAGACTGTGCCTGAACGTGCCGAATCACGCTGGCGCTGGGTGAGCATGGGGGCCATTGCGGCCAGTGTATTGTTTGCGGCGGTATTGTTTGTCCAGCAGAACGTGCAGCAGCCGGTTATTCCTCAGGTTGCTGAGCGCGATGTGGAATTGGATACATCCCCAAGTACGGCCGTCCATGCAAAACAACCACGCATCGTAGAGCAACTGGATGCCAGTCAGGTGCGCAGGCTGAACGAATATCTGTTGCGCCATGCGGAGCACAGCATCGCGCAGCCAGGTTTTGGTATGGCGCCGCTGGCCCGAGTGGCCAGTGTTAATTCGGTAGGTATTTAATGCTGCGTTTTGTTCTATCCCGCTACACAATGAAGCCTGCTTTAAGCCCCATGCAGATCTTGCTGGCACTTTTGTTTGCCTTGTCTTCAGTGATTGCTCGTGGTGATACATCACAGATTGAGGTCTGGTTATCCCGCATGCAGACGGCGGCCATAGAGCAGAACTATCGCGGCACCATCGTGATATCGCGCGGTAATATGAGCAGCTCACTTCGGGTCGTGCATCGGTTTGCTGATGGTGTTGAGACTGAACGATTAACGCAGCTTGATGGTGCAATGGGAGAAATAATCAGGCACGGCAACAATGTGATGTGCGTGTTTCCCGACAACCGCGTGGTACAGCTGGAGAAAAACAAATTTGCGAATCCGGTGGTCAAGGCGTTTGCGGATTTTATGCCCGACTCCCGTTATTACGAGTTGGCGCTCCTGAAAGAGCAACGACTGGTTAATCGTGCAACCGTTAATTTGCGAGTTGCCGCGCGGGATCAACATCGTTATACCTACGACCTGTGGCTCGACAAGCCGACGGGCCTGTTGTTGCAATCCTCTTTGCTTGATGCGAACGGTAAGGAACTCGAACGCTTTCGTTTTACCCAGATTGAGTTCCCAGATGTCATTAATGACGAAGAGCTGGAACCCATGCATGGGGGCAAGATAGTGGCGCACGAGTTCATTCCACCGGTGCCGGTGGATCAGCGCTGGCCAGATAATGTGATGTGGCAGGTGAACTATGTACCACCGGGCTTCGATGCCGTCAGTGCTGCTCTTAAGCCGGGCGACAACGTGATGGCCTATAGCGATGGCCTCGCGAGTTTCAGCATTTTTGTTGAGCGTGTCGCCGCAGACATGATGCCCGAGGGGGCGTCGATGGTGGGCGCGACGGTGGCCTACGCCGACAAGTTTGAGTCAGACGGGCACCACTATGCGGTCACGGTTGTAGGCCAGATACCGGCAATGACCGCGATGATGGTCGCCGAGTCCGTACGTCCAAAAATGATGGAAAAACAGTAGTATGCTGGAAGAACGAGCGTTGGTGATAGGGCTCAAACCGGGTGAGCCTCCGATGGCAACGGTGCGTACACAGCGATTGAGTGCCTGCGATAGCTGCCAACTCAAAACTGGATGCGGTACTCATAGTCTGGCCAAACTTGCCGGTAATCAAAGTATGGAGTTTGACCTCGAAAACGCTCTGGGTGCGCAGGAGGGCGACGTGGTGCTGGTGGCTATTCCCGAACAGGGTTTAATATTGGCCTCACTGATGATGTATATCGTGCCATTGATTACCATGTTTAGCGCCGTCATTACCTTGAAGGCGATAGCTGATGTGCACGAACTTTGGTTGTTACTCGCCGCGTTGGTGGGCTTGGCCGTTGGCGCTGTGCTGGTGCGACTCAGTGCCCATAAGCGTAAAGATGACCCCAGATTGACTCCCCGCATGACCCACATCGCCTTGCGCGAGCCCGAGGGAGCGGCGTGCCGCAGCTTGTAAATACCCTTACATAACCGTAAGTTGAATTACGTTTTTCCGTCTACACAATGAGTTGGCCATTTGGTGTTGAGTGATGGCTTCGCATCAGGCGGAGTCGGTTCCGAATCGTGAGGAGTAAGCCAATGCGAATAGCCCAGTCTTTCCAAGTGTTCCTGCTAATCGTTTTAACCAGTCTTGCGTGGCAAAGTCAGGCACGCTTGCCCGACTTCACCGACCTGGTCGAAGAACATTCCGAAGTCGTGGTCAATATATCTACTGTCAGTCGCGGACGATCCGCTTCGCCATTTCAGTTTCATGGTGACATGGAACAGATTCCCGAATTTTTTCGTCATTTTTTCGGAGCGCCTTTTGAGGAAAGAGGTGATCGGGGAGGAGAACCTCGTCCGGCCTCGATGGGATCGGGTTTTATTGTCGATGAAGACGGTATTATTCTGACCAACAACCACGTGGTGGCGGGTGCCGATGAAATCTACGTGCGGTTCAGTGATCGCCGGGAACTCAAAGCCGAGCTCATTGGTGCTGACCAGCGTTCTGATCTAGCGGTCCTCAAAGTCGATGCTAAAGATTTGCCAACGGCCAAGCTGGGCAAGTCAAAAGATTTGAAAGTAGGGGAGTGGGTTTTTGCCATCGGCTCCCCCTTTGGTTTTGATTACACGGTAACGGCGGGCATTGTCAGCGCCAAAGGTCGCAGCCTGCCCAATGAAAACTACGTACCTTTTATCCAGACCGATGTAGCAATAAACCCCGGTAATTCAGGTGGCCCCCTGTTCAATATGGACGGTGAAGTCGTCGGTATTAACTCGCAGATTTATACCCGCTCTGGTGGCTTTATGGGCATGTCGTTTGCGATTCCGATGGATGTGGCCATGGAGGTTGTTGAGCAGCTCAAGGGACAGGGCTATGTCTCGAGAGGCTGGTTAGGTGTATTGATTCAGGAAGTGAGCAAGGAGTTGGCAGAGTCCTTTGGTCTCGACAAACCCTACGGCGCATTGGTAGCGCAGGTGGTCGAAGATTCACCTGCTGAAGAAGCCGGTTTGCGTGCGGGTGACATTATTGTGGAGTTTGAAGGTGAAGAGATTGATCTCTCTTCTGAATTGCCGCACTTGGTCGGGCGTACCAAAGTGGGCCAGAAAGCCAAGCTGACGGTGATTCGTGATGGCGATGAAAAGACCATCAAGGTGACCATCGGTGAGCTGCCAAATAACGATGAGCAAGTAGCTGTTGCGCCCAAGAAACAGGTCGAAAAGCTCAATCGCCTTGGCATCAAGGTCAAATCTTTGGCTAAGGATGCGCTCAAGGAATATAACCTGGAAGGAGGTGTTCAGGTGTTGCAGGTAGGCGATGGTGCGGCGCGTCAAGCGGGTATTCGTCAGGGAGACATTATTGCACGGCTCAACAATCAGTCCTTTGACGATGCCGAAGAGTTTGCCGAAATCGTGGAAGACCTGCCCAAAGGCAAAGCCATTCCTGCTTTGATTGTGCGACAGGGTAATCCTTCGTTCATCGTTCTTAAAATCGAAGACTAAGCGGCATGTGGCCAAAAGCCCTGCAAGAGTGGTTTGCGGCGCAGGGCTATGGTCGTGCACCGCAGCGTCACGCCATTGGTGGCGGTTCTATCTCCAAAGCCTGGCGCGTCACCGCGCCGGGCAAGCCGCCACTGTTTATCAAAATCAATACCCAAGCCCCTGAAGGTTTTTTCGCAGCCGAAGCAGAAGGTCTTAACTACCTGCACAAAATGGCAAATGTGTGCGTGCCGGCCGTCCGTACACTGGGGGATTCCTTTCTGGTGCTCGAATATATCGCCAGTGGTCAGGCAAAAGCAGATTTCTGGCCTACTCTGGCGCGACAGCTCGCCACCTTGCATCAATGTGTTCGTGGTGAGTTTGGTTTTTTTAATCACAATTACTGCGGGTCGACGGTACAGAACAACACCTTCTGTGCCGATGGCTACGCGTTTTTTGTGCACCAGCGTTTGTGGCCGCTGGCAACCGAAGCCCATGCCGATGCGCTGCTTGCTCCCGGTGATCTGGCTGATCTCGAAAAGCTTATCGCGCGCTTGCCCCAGTTGATTCCCCCTCAGTCTGCATCCCTGCTGCATGGTGATTTGTGGTCGGGCAATGTGCATACGACTGAGGCGGGCGAGCCGATGTTTATTGACCCGGCGGTTTACTTTGCCTGGCCTGAAATCGATTTGGCGATGACGCAACTTTTTGGTGGCTTTCCCGAAGTATTCTATCGTGCCTATCTCGAGGCCAACCCACTGGAACCCGGTTGGCGCGAACGCTTACCTTTATACAACCTTTACCCGCTACTCAATCATCTGGTGTTATTTGGTGGTAGTTATTTGTCGGGCGTGCGACGCGTCCTGCGTCAATTTGCTTGACCATTAATCATCGGCTTTGTAACGTGCGTTTTTGCTCAAGCCAACCGGAGTCTGCGCAGTGCTATTCCCTGATCTCGATGCCGACAGTATTTATCTGCATCGCACCAATCCAGATGAAATGCTCGCTTCTTTTTCTCCTTGGTCATTTAAGCTTGAGGGGCGCGAGTGGCCCACGGTAGAGCATTATTTTCAGGCCATGAAATTCCACGACCATGACTTGAAGCACTTTCAGCGCATTGGCGATACGCCTGACCCACTCAAGGCCCGAAAGCTGGGCCGCTCGCGTTTGCACCGGGTACGCAAAGACTGGAAGCAGGTGCGCAGAGTGGTCATGACTCGTGCCCTCTACACCCGTTGCAAAACCCATCCCGAAGTGGCTAAAGCTCTGCTCGATACCGGCGAACGTCGCTTGGTGGAAGCGACCCAGTACGATTATTACTGGGGCTGTGGGCGTGACCGCCGTGGCGAAAACCAATACGGCGAACTGCTGATGGACGTGCGTCGCCGCCTGCGCGAAGAAGCAGAAACCAACGCCTGATCTCCTTTTTTCATTATTTTTGCTGAGCGTGTAAACCTTTGGGTGCCTGATTCGTTGAAGTAAGGACAACCGCGATATTTACCCGGAGGATGGCATGGCAGTTTTTGGCAGCACACAACAATCCACTCGTTCTTTTGTTCTTGGTCTGATTTACACAGGCGTCATTGCCTTCGCTTCACCAGTGCTTGCTGACATGGGGGATCGCATCGATCACCGGCTGGATCAGCGCGGTGATCGTATCGACCAACGACTCGATAGACGCGGCGAACGTATTGATCGCCGACTGGACCGTCGTGCCGACAGGGCCGAGGCTTTGGGTATGGAGCGTCGCGCAGAGCGGTTGGATCGCAAGGGGGATCGTATTGAAGAGCGCCTCGATCGTAGGGGGGACCAAATCGAACGCAGACTTGATCGTCGCGGCGACTGGGTAAATCGACGTATCTAGAGCGTCTTTGATTAATTCTTTCCTCATTCGTCACCTATACTTGAGCGACTGATGCTTTATGAGAGGTGACGCTATGAACCAGATACGACATACCCTTGCTGTGATCGTTTTTCTGGTGAGTGGTTCGGCCTGGGCCGACACGCTCACCATTCGTGCCGATGAATGGTTTCCCATGAACGGTGATCCTTTCAGCGAACAACCCGGCTACATGATCGAGCTGGCTGAAGTCATCCTCGCGCCGCACGGTCATACGGTGGAATATCGGACCATGCCTTGGGAGCGGAGCTTGACCATGGTACGCGAGGGTAAATTTGATTGCGTTGTGGGGGCTTATATAGATGATGCCCCCGACTTTGTTTTTCCCGAGCAGGAGTGGGGCATCAACAAATCCACCTTCTACGTGAAGCAAGGCGAAAGTTGGCGCTACACCGGTATTGAGTCCTTGCGTGATATCAAAATAGGCACCATCGGTAGCTATGCCTACAGCGATGAGTTTGATGCCTATGTCGAAGCAAACAAGCAAAGCTCCAAGGTGCAGGTACTCAAGGCCAACAATGCCTTGGAGCAAAACATAAAGAAAGTGCTGGCCGGACGCATTACCGCTACGGTGGAGTCGGACTTGGTCATGGAAGCCAAACTGAAAGAAATGGGTCTGCAAGGCCAGCTGGTGCCGGCAGGACTTCTCAGCGATGGGGATGCCATGTATATCGCCTGCTCACCGGCTAAAGAAAGTTCCAAACACTATGTGAAGCTGTTTTCTGAGGGGGTTGAGGCGCTGCGTCAGTCGGGCCAGTTGAAGACAATTCTCGAAAAATACGGCTTGGTTGACTGGCGAGCCGGTTCAACCAAGCCATAGATTCAAGTCCTACAGCGCATTTAGCAAGCGCCGAGCGGGTGCAATGAGATCACTGGCCAGCAGGCCGCGCTGGCCATGTGAGCAAGCCTGTTCATCGGCGGCCCGGGCATGTAAGGCGACCGCCAGATCGAGACTCAATTCGTGACCAAGGCCTTGTGCCAGAAGTCCGCCAATCATACCGCTTAGTACATCACCCATGCCGCCGCTGGCCATGCCAGGGTTGCCGTCTGAACATAAACGTACATGGCCGCTGGCGTGGGCGATCAAACTGCCATTGCCTTTTAGCAGAACCGACCCGCCATACTTTTTTTGCAGCGCCAATACACTTTCGAGTCGATTACTTTGTATCGCGGCGGTTGTTGTGCCGAGCAGTCGTGCCGCTTCGCCTGGGTGGGGCGTCAGGATAGACGAGCCGTTAACTTCGTGGCTTACGCGCTCTTCGGCGATCAGATTGAGGGCGTCGGCATCGAGCACACAAGGCAGTTTGCTTTGCAGAGCGGCCGTCAGCATTTGTTGCGACCATGCGCTTTGGCCCAGACCCGGACCAACCACGATGTGGGTCGCTTTTTCGATTAAGGGGCCCAGGTCGTGGATGTTGCGTACGGCATGGGCCATCACCTCGGGTTGGCAGGCCAGCAGCGGGTTAACGTGCTCCAACTGCGTGGCAACCGAGAGTAGGCCGGGCCCCATGCGACTGGCGGCCAGGGCAGCTAGTTGAATGGCTCCACCAAAACCATGGTCGCCGCCGATAAGCAAAATGTGACCAAACGAACCCTTGTGACTGTCGGCCCGGCGCGGGGCGATTTGCGACACCAAACGCTCCAGATTGAGGCGGCGTGCGCAGGGAATCTGGCTTTCCAGCGCGCTCTGGGGCACATCGAGCGAATCGAAGTACAGTTGCCCGGCATGGTGTCTACCGGCACCGGTCAGCAGGCCGAGTTTCATCGCGATAAACGTTGTCGTGGCATCGGCAACCACGGCGCAACCCATGGCCTGGCCCGTGTCGGCGTTCAGACCCGATGGAATGTCCACGGCAAAGGTAGGGGATGCGCTCTGGTTCATGGCCTCTATGGCTTCGCGATAGGGGCCTCTTACATCGCTGTGTAGCCCCGTA
>JAWWBW010000156.1:0-7193 GCA_033720775.1 Oleiphilaceae bacterium
AAGGACCACTGCAGCAGTGCAGCGTAAAATCGCCCATGTCGATGCGACTCAGGTTTGATCCTTCGTTCTGTTCAAATGAATCGTGCACAAAGTCCTGAAGCGCAGTCAGCATGCTTGAGACCAGTTCCGGATCGCGTGCATGGGCTTGCTCATCGTGCACCGAATGGAGCAGTAATCCGGTTTCACGATGCACGAGCAGTACTTGTTCAACGTGGTACTTCAGCGTTTGCGATATGACATAGCGGCCATAGGAAACGCCTGCGCGCCACGCCTTGATGCGCCACAAAATACCTTGTGCACTGAGGCTTTGTTCGAGCACGCGATTGAGACTTTGCACCATGTCGCGCAACGTTGCGCCAACCGATTTGCGAATGGCCGGCCCCATAATGGGAAAGATGACATTGGTAATTTGACGGGGATTGTTGGCAATCGATGCCTGTATGGCTTTGTTGAGCACGGGGGCCAGCGCTTTGCCCAGCGCCGGATCACGCGCACTGAGTCTGATGGCTTCAGCCAGCACTGCGGCGACACGTTCGGCATCCTGCTCGCGACTGATGTAGGTGTCCAGGGCTGCCTCGTAGTCGGGGCCCAAGAGCAGAGCGCGCAGTTTTTGATAGGCCGCATCATCACCCGCAGGGAGGTCAGCTTCGGGCACCTGATCCTGCTCTCGCCAATTCATGGCAGGATCCTAGTTACGAATGGTATGTGCGAGTTGGTCAAAGAGCTTGGCCAGCAGCTCTCGGTCTACCTTGTCATGCGCCAGTTGTTCGGTATTGCCTTGCAGCCCCTGGCTTAGTTCGGCGTGTTGGGCCGCCATATCGTCGCGTAGCAACTGGCATTCCTGGGCAAGTTGTTTCTCGATGCTTTGGTGGGCGGCTTCGGTTTGCGCTTCGAACTGATTGAGTGCCTGTTTGAGGCTGTCTGCCTCGTCTTCAATACCTGCAGCGCGGTTGCTTTGCTGTTCGTTCAAGTGTTCAAAATGCTGATTGATGTCTTGCAGCTGGCGCGCTGTTTCTTTACGCAGTTTGTCGACTTGGGTATTAAAGGCTTTTTCAAGGCTATCGAACTGTTGTCGCATCTCTTTGCGTAAATGCGAAATGGCAGATTCGAGTTGCGCAATCTGTTGCCCAAACAGGAGTTTTTGAATCTCCTGCAACTGTGTGGCGGGATCGATGTTTACTTCGGTACCGGCACCATTTGATCCGTTTGCTGCTGACTTGTTTGACGTGCCCATGTACGTCTCCTTGCGGACAAAGAAAAGCGTTGATTGATCAATGCGAACGGTAGTACGCGTCTTTGTTTTTATACTGTCACTCTGAAGTATAGCCTACCGCAGGCAAGGTGTGCTGTGGGGCCGAATCGATTCAGGGAGACATTATTCCTTTGTCAAAGCCTGCTGAATTTTTGCGACCATAACACTCTGCTCCACGGGTTTGGCAATGTGATCATTCATGCCTGAGGCCAGACATTTTTCAACATCGTGTTGCATGGCATTGGCACTTAGCGCGATGATTGGTAGGGTCGCCGGGTCATATTGCTGGCGCAGTTTTTCTGTCGCTTCATAGCCATCCATCACGGGCATTTGAATGTCCATGAGTACGACATCGGGTAGGTAACCCGCGGCGACTTTGTCAAGAGCGTGTTGACCATCCTGGGCGATCATGACTTCTGCGCCGACTTCTTCAAGAAGATATTTGGCAATGAGTTGATTGGTTGATACGTCCTCGACAACCAGTACTTTTAGCCCTTGCAGGGGTTTTTCTTCGTCTGATGGGGGCGAAGGGGGCTCCGGTATTGTTGGTTGGATGGACTGCATCAGGTGCTTACGTGGTTGCAGACGTTCCAACAGTTCGTCGCGCTTCATGATGGCGCTGTTGATGACTTTGTCCAGAGTAAGGGTGACCTTGATTTGAGTGCCCACGTTTTCTTCGCTTTGCAGCTCAAGATTGCCCTGCATTAACTCAATGAGCTGTCGGCTAATCGATAGGCCCAAACCCGTCCCGCCAAATTTGCGGGTGGTTGAAGTGTCGCCCTGTACAAAGGGTTGAAAGAGCCTCTTTTGTTGCTCGTCCGACATACCCACGCCGGTGTCGTGAATAGTAAAGGTAAATTCGATTTGTCCGTTGTCGAACTCGGCGATGTGTACCTCAAGCGTAACATTGCCGGTTTCGGTAAATTTTACGGCATTGCTGCAAAAGTTAAGTAACACCTGCTCAATGCGCAGTGCATCGCCTACCAACTCGTTTGGAAATGCTTCAGGTACGGCGAGCTTAAACGCGATGCCCTTCTCGCGGGCGTTAGTAGAGAAGATGGCATACAGCTGCTCGAGCATCACATTCAGTTTGAATGGGTGTCGGTCAAGCTCAAGTTGACCGGCTTCTATTTTGCTGAAATCGAGCGTGTGGTTGATCAGACTGAGCAAGGTTTCGGCAGCGCGGTCAGCCTGTTGTAGATAATTTCGCGCATCATGCAGCGTATAGCTGCGTAAGGACATGCGCACCAGATTGATAATGGCATTAAGTGGCGTGCGTAACTCATGACTGATATTGGAAAGAAAGTCACTTTTTGCCTGACTGGCTTCATCAGCCTTAGTCAAGGCGGCTTCCAGTTCGCGTGTTTTAATAGTGACTTGTCGCTCAATGGCTTTTACGTTGCCCGTGATTGTCAGTATGAGCGCCTGCAACAAAATGGTGAATAGCACGCCCGCCGTCATGACCCACCATGTGTTCCAGTCTTTACCCAGCGCACTGAGCTTGTTGGTGGCTTGCAGCGTAATGCGGTAATCACGCTGGCCTAGCTCGAATACCTGCTCGTAGCGAAGCGGGCTTAGATTGTTGAATTCTTCTGGAGAGAGTTCGATTAAAAAGCGATTGTCTGCATTGGTTGAGAGGTCTTCAATGCTAACGGCAAAACCCTCGCTGCGCGCCTGATCGAGCAGATCCTGCAGCATGTCCGTGGCGCGAAAGACGCCGCTGAGATAACCAATAAAGCGTTCATCGCTGGCGTCTGCTTGCGATTTGAATACCGGCGAGTAGATGATGAAACCACGTTGGTCGACCGGGTCGTTGACTAACTGAATGGGGGCTGTCGCGACAGCCTGCTTTTGTGATTTGGCGGTACGCAATGCGTATAAACGTGACTGCTCAAAACCCAGGTCCAGGCCATGGGCGGCTATATTGTCGGCAAGAGGATAAATAAACAGAACGGGATAATAGATGTCGCGCTCCGCCGCCGCAATGAACCTTCCGTCGGGGCCTGGCTCCTTGAATTCAAAATAAGGGTATTTGGCGCGCATGGCGGTTTCGACCTGTTCCCGTTGCGCATGCGGCACAATCTCGGTCCAGCCCACGGCACGCAGAGTTTGGTCACCTGCGAGAGTGTGTTTGAAAAAACGCTGGAAGGCCTCTTCCGAAACATTCTCGGAGGCGAAGTAGAAGGCCTTGAAGGCATCAAGGCGAGACAAGGCTAACTGAAAGCGTTTATCGATTTCGGCAAATAAGTGATCGGCGCTATTTTGTGCGCTGAGATTCGCTTCGTGGCGGCGGTTATCGATCGAGGTAAAAAAGAAGAACACAATGGCCGCAAATACGCCTGCGACAGGCAAAGCCACCTGAAGTTTGCGTTTGGTAGTGAGCTTGTCGGGCGAGGTAAATAAAACCAGCAGTAACGGTGCGAACAGCAGGGTACCAATGGTATCGCCGGTCCACCAGGTGAACCAGGTGAAGAGCAGTGCATCGAAGGGAATGATACCGTTGCTGAACAGACTAATGGCGCCAAAGCTGGCGCCAACTAAACAGCCTAAAGGGGCAACGAAGAACAGCAGCGCACCAATCTGTTTGGGTTGGTCGGGAATAATATGATCGCCCAGATGCAGGCGATATAGCCACATCAGTACTCTCAGTTGCAGCATGGCACCGATAGCGATGATGAGAGGAACCACGACTTGTGTCGCACTGAGGTTTGATAGCTCTTCTGCCGTGACGCCAAGGTTAAGTAAAAACGATCCCAAGCCGATGCCAAATGTGACGGCATTGTGTCGCAGCAGCAAGCCCATCGCCAAGGCAAAACCGGCAGCCGGCCAGATCGACGAAGCGAAGCCCGGCGGAATGGCCAGCAGCAGGCCAAGCTTGCCCATTGCAAAGTAACCTGCTGCGCCAATCAGAAAATGAAGTAAAGGAGTCACGTGCACATCTAATTTTTGATCTCAGAGTTTTGAGTCTAGTTGAAAAATAAGAAGAGGGAGGTGCAAACGCGCGTTTAAATCGGTAGTTTTTACCAGGGCAATATTTCGCCGTTGGAATGCCAAAAGGTGCCGGTATTACCCAGATCCAAGGCAGCGATACGTTGTATTAGCCTCTCTGCGGCTTCATCGGGGGTGATGTCACCATGGCCGCCGATCATCTCGGTGCCCACCAGACCGGGGTGGAAAATGCCCACTGCAATATTACGATCCTTTAGATCGTGCGCCAGCGACACGCCTGCAATATTTAACGCGCATTTAGACATACGATAGCCATAGCGCCCGCCGCTGGTATTATCGGCGATCGACCCCATGCGGCTGGTAATTAATGCAACTTTAGACCCAGCATGGAGATTATTGAGCAGTGCTTCGGTAATGCGCAGTGGCCCCAATGCATTAACGTGGAATTGTTGCGCGATAGATTTGTAATCAATCTGCCCCAGTATCTCATTGCGCAGAATACCGGCATTGTTCACCAGTAGATCGAGTGACACGCCTTGCAGGGCCTCTTTAACCCGCGCAGCGCCTTCGGGGCCACCGATATCTACCCCTTCAATGACATGCACGCCAAGTGCTGCAAGTTCATCGGATGTTTGACGGCACGCGGCATATACCAACGCTCCTTGTTGGGCAAAGTGCTTACAAAAAGACAAGCCAATACCGCGATTGGCTCCGGTGATGAGAACGGTTTGTTGCGACATGATGCGGAGCTCCTTGATAGTTTGAAAATGTGTGTTGATGCCTAAGCATAGTGCAAAGCAGGTGGTGATGTAGCCGGTGAAGAAAACCGACAGGCTGAGAGGGCTTCGTTTGCTAGCAATGCGAACTGTCGCCACTCAGTGAACGCGCGATTTTGCTAGACTTCGTGTCCCCAATCTGCGGGTAGTTGAGGCGCTGCGGAGATTGCGGATTTAAGGAGAAGGAATTCCGGGTACACGAAACACCTGGGACAAAATTAGGAGTGGTTAAATGCGTCTTTTCGCAATAATGATATGTTTGGTTTTGGCCGGTTGCAGCAGCAGTGATGATGCGACCCCGGCCGCTGTGGTGGCTACCGATACTGTGGAAGCTTCTGACGTACCATTTATGTATGACTATCAGGAAGTTGCCATCGATACGCGCGTGTCTGGGGCCATTCAGGCTGGCGAAACCCGATATGTACGATTTGTACCCAAGCGTACCCAGTATCTGCTGGTGATGGTCGCCGGCCAACCCGATCTTGATATTGTTGTGCATGATGCGCTGGGTAAAGTTGATGTGTGGTGGGGAGGCGACAGCACCAGTGAGGCCACATTAATCAAAGTGACTGCTCACAACTCATACTATATTGCGGCGCACGCGGTTAGCGGCAGCGGTGCCTTTGAACTGCAAATACTGACTCCTGAAGCGGAAGCGCTTGGTCTTTCTAAGGATGAGCAAATGCTGGTATTGGAAGGGGAAGGAACGCTCTCTTGCGAATCGGAATTTGGTGAGGTCGAAGCAACACTTGAGCGCTTTTCGGCCTTGAGTCAATTTATTATCGATACCGAGGCGCGTGTCATTCGAAGCTACAGTGGCCCCATTGCGCACAGTGTGATCGATGAACAGATTGTTGTGTCTTTTCCCTCTGTTGCGGAGCCTGTTGCTGACGGCGATCGTGCCAGAGCCTACTTCTACCACGATGCAGTTGGCCTTAATGCGGACGGTTATGTGGTTGTCGCGTTTGATGAGGACGAATCCGTGGTCGTGGAGGAACTTTGGGAAGCCACGCAGACCATCAAAGCCAATGGCGGTCGAGACGTCACGCTGAATTGTCTGGGTTACATCGACTATACAGAGGTTCTTCGCTTCTAATTGGACCTCCCTGCAGCCTGTTCAGATGCTTAAGCTGCAGGGATGCCGTCATAGATGGCCCACCTGGTAGTACTTCGTTTTTTTTACAATCGCGTTGACCTGTGTAGGGTGCTGTCTTACATTCCTTGTGCAATTCTAATAATTACCTCGCAAGACCAAGGAAGCCTATGTCTCCCGCGCTGAATCGCCCATTATTCGTTGTATTTATTCTGTTGTTGCTGGCGCTTGCTACGGGTAACGCACAGGCCATACAGAGCTGTGACGATCTGGCGCAACAAAATGCACATTGGCAAAGCGAGCTCGAAGGCTTTGTCAACACCGAACAGGCCTTTGAGCGTTTTTTTCAAGGGCGCTTACCTGACGATACGTTGTCGATCAGCCGTGTATTGGCACCCATTGGTGTAGAGCGCTCGGCGGCGGCAACTGCTCAGGTTTTGCAGGAGCAACGGGCCAGATTGCAACAGAACCTGCGAGAAGCCATTCAGCTCGATGTGAGTTTAAGCTGTGACGAGCAAGCGCAATTATGGCAGGCGACTCGACAGCAGTATGTGATGGCGCAGCTGGCGAGTATTGATACCAAACTGCGGTTGCTGCAGCTGGCACCCGCCAACCTGCGTGTGTTGTTCCGCGAGCTAAAGGCCTGGCAAAACCTGCAACAGGTGCTGGTTGAAGTGGGCGAAGCCATGTCATCCCTGTCTCCGGCCGATACCGCGAATCTTTCATCGCACGTAGAAGCAATCGTAGATTGGTCTGCGCGCTATCAAAATGTACTGGAAAGCTGGATACCCCTGTTGCTGGCTGATCAAAGGGATATGTCGGCTGTTAACCGGGTTTGGAAGGGTAGTCGCTCGCTCAAGCGCGTCTACGAGGTGACCCAGTGGCCGCAGCTCGGGCTGGCATTTGGAGAAGACGCCACGCGCTGGCAGCAAACGCTGATGGACGCCAGAAGTGAACTGGTGTTAGGCATCAGTCAATGGCGCAATGACGCGATCTGGGATGCAGGCTGGGTACACTTTGGTGCGACTGTTGCCAAACCAATGGTGTTTGTTGACCACGCGATGGCCGAGGTGATGGCGGCACCGCTCCACTTTTGGGATAACCTCTCGGGGCCTTTTCTGCG
>JAWWBW010000157.1:0-7186 GCA_033720775.1 Oleiphilaceae bacterium
CAGCAGCTCTGGCGTAGTGCTGGTCGTTAAATCGATCACGCCACCGGCTTTGGCAAAGGTAATACCTGCACTGAAGAGCTCCGGGTTACGATTGATATGGGTGGGATAAAACTGGGTAAGCGGCAAGTCTGTCTGTCGCGCGACTTCCCAGAGTGGCTCCAGGCACTGCCCTCCGTCGCCTACGTGAACACTGACAATACCCGACTTGCCGGCAATCATGCCGGCCACCCGTGCTTCGGCCGCGAGGGACGCCAGCTGTTGTGTACTGGGTTGGCTGGATCGATGATCAGAAATGGCCACCTCTCCCACACCGATAAATTCAGGAATAAATACGATGTCGCTTTCTACCGATCCGGTCAACGTTTTAGCGGGCAGATGATAGGAGCCGGTATGACAAAAGCAACGAATCCCCCCCTGCTGCAGTTCGCGCGCTTTGGCTAACAGGTTAGACAAGGTTCGCGTCACCGAATCCGTGCCCAGCGCACCAATCATGGTGGTAATACCCGAGCGGATCGCTGCAGATAAAGGCAACTCGGGCGTGCGCGAAGCGAAGCCCCCCTCACCACCGCCACCGACAATATGCACCAGCGTATCGACCAGACCCGGAATGACCAGACTGTCGCCGCCATCAACAATCTCAAGTTCAACACCGGACAAGTTCAGATCGAGTTTGGGCGCGGTCGCTATAATCCGCCCTCCGCCAATCAGTATGTCTATTATGCCTTGAGGTTCAGGAGCGTAGCATTCCACCGTGCGCAGCAAGGTTAACATGGTGTTCCTTATTAGAAAGTGGTGACAAGTATGTTGCTTACTATAGCCAAGTTACGCGCCCCTCGCTTGCTCGGCAAAGGATCGCGAGCCGCAGGTTATAGATTACGCTATGCTTACAGCTAACGTAGAAATAGCAACGGGACGCATAACAATGAAAACACAGCTTTCCTTGAGTATCTTTCAGCGCGCCTTGCTCATGGCGCTCTGTTCAGTAGTGATTCTTCTTGGGGCCATGCTGATCCAGCTAAATGGCGTACAACACATGCTCACGCTGCTGGAGACTCAAATCGAACAGGGTAGCGCGCAAAATACTTCGATTCAGGCTCAAACCGGTCATATTGATCATCAACGCAAGCGCATCAGTCTACAGCGCACCGTGCAACAGGCGTTTGACCTGTACTCCGAGTACATGTTTTGGCGCTACAACTCGGTACTGACCCAAGACAGCCTCGCTGTTGCGAACGCCGATGCCGCAGAACAACAACTGCGGCAACAACTCGAAAAAATCTACGAACAGGATGAAGAACTGGGTGAAGCCGCCGATGCGGTGGCCATCTACCTGGACGACTTTAATACCCGCATCGCCGAAGCCATCAATCTGGCCTATCAAGAGGCGCCACTTAAATCCATTGCTTCGGCGCTGGGCCGGGCACAAAGCGACGCAATGGCGATGAATGAAATGTTTGAGCTGATCCTCGATGAAAGCTCGGAATCAGTCGCCGGCGCAACCGACCAGCTCGCGGCCGAAGCCAACACATTGCTGCTGAGTTCTGAAGCCATGCAGCAAGCCGCCAAAGCCGCCCGTGCGGACGGCATCGGCATTAAAGAATCGGCTGTTCTGATCTTGCTGGTGGCCGTCATTATCTCTCTTGTGGTCGGCGTACTGTTTTCGCGTTCCATTACACAACCCATTCAGCGCCTGCATGCCACCATCAGAAGCATTGAGCAAAATTCAGACCTCACCCGCCGTGTTAATTATCACAAACGCAATGAGATCGGCGCCATCGCCAGCGCAGTGAATGCAATGCAGGAAAAGTTCCAAGCCATTGTCACGCAGTTGGCGACAACCACGTCAGAACTGGACCAATCGGCACAACGTAGCGCCCATATTGCGGACCAAACCAGTGCCAATGCTGATCGCCTGCACCAAGAGACAGACATGGTGGCGACGGCCTCAAACGAAATGGCGGTCACGGTAAAAGGGATCAACGAGACCACCATGGATGCAGTCGAGCGCGCTGCCGAGGCGCAAGAACAGTGCGAGACAGGCAAGCAAGCCGTTGCCGAGACCAAAGCGGTGATTGTTGACTTGCATCAACAGATTGAAAGCAGTGCTAAAGATATTGATAGCCTGGCTCATCAAGCCGAGGCCATTGGTGGCGTGCTGGATGTGATTCGAGGTATCGCCGAGCAAACCAATCTCTTGGCCTTGAACGCAGCCATCGAAGCTGCACGTGCCGGCGAACAGGGGCGTGGCTTTGCGGTAGTGGCTGATGAAGTGCGCGGCCTGGCTCAGAAAACCGGCAACAGTACAAACGAAATACAGACCATGATCGAAGCCTTACAGGCCGAGTCTCAACAAGCGGTATCACAGATGACGCGTAGCCAGGAACAAACCGCTTCAGCCCAAACCGTGGCGATGCGCGCCAGCGAGGCGATCGATGCGGTGTTGCAAAGCGTTGTCATCATGAATAACAGCAACCAGCAAATCTCGCATGCCACGCAAGAGCAAAGCATTGCCGCCGAGAGCATTGACCAAAGCATTGTGAGTATTAGTGAATTGACCAACTCGGTGAATGCTGCAGCGACCGAAACACGTGAAGCGAGTCAGGGGCTAAATAGTATGGTGGGACACTTGCGCCAATTGATTGGACAGTTTACCTACTGATCAGCATCGGTCCCTGGCGGCACCGTCTTTTAACCGGTGTTGGCTAACTGCTGCATCCACACTTTCAAGTCATCCAGCGGCATGGGACGGGCAATGTGATAACCCTGCGCCAGATCACAATGTAAGTCGCGTAACATATTTAACGCGGCTTCATTCTCCACCCCCTCAGCAACCACTTTGTAATTGAGGTCGTGACAGAGATTAATGGCCGCGCGCACGATGGTCTGATCGTTTTCGTTCTGATCCATATTGATCACAAATGAGCGGTCCACTTTGACTTCGTAAACCGGTAACTCACGAATATAAGCCAGTGAAGAGTGACCCGTGCCAAAGTCGTCAATGGCGATCTTGGCGCCCAGCGCCGCCAGTTTCTCGAGACACGCAATGGCCTGCTCAGGCTCCTGCATAACGGCAGTTTCGGTGACTTCAAACACCACGCGTTCTGCGGGTATATGTTGCTCTGCCAGGAGTTTCTGCGCACGCGCAACAAAGTCCACCTCCTGCAAGTTCACCGCCGAAATATTCACACTGATAAAGTAGTTCCCTTGAATATCACCATGATCACGCAAGCTGCGTTGTAATACCCAATGACTGAGCGCACGCATCAGACCGGTCTTTTCGGCCAGCGAAATAAATTCATCGGGTGGAATAAAGCCCAGACCGGGGTGATTCCAGCGCAACAGAGCCTCTACACCAATCAACTGGCCACTCCCGGGACTAATCACAGGCTGATAATAGAGATTCAAAGCGTCATCCTGAATCGCTTTGTTTAACTCTCCCATTAGCGTGAGGCGACGGGCGCTGTAGGGGTTGATATCGTCGTGATAGAGCGCAAAACCATGTGATCGCTTGCTGGCATGGTCAACCGCCACCCGCGCATGCCGAATCAGCGTCGCAATGTCGCGCCCATGTTCCGGAAAGCTGGCCATGCCTATTGCCACACCCAAATCAAGTTCCATACCATTAAACTCAACGGCCTGACTCAAATGCTCCAATAGGACTGCAGCCAATGCATTCAAATCGTTCGCGCCGCTCACCTGTGCAACACAGGCATAGATGACCCCTTCGAGATGCGCAAAATGCTGTTGCCGCGAAGAATCCTCTTCAATGGGCAGTAAGTTGTGGCCCTCTGCATCAAAGCCATTTAATCGTCGCGAGAACAGACTCAGGATAATATCGGCATTGGCGTGGCCGAGGGTCTTGCTGATTTCGGGCAGGCGCTCAAGGTGAATAAACACAATACTGAAGGCATGCTTTCTCGGGCCGTCACCGTGCAGCAAGAGATGCAGACACTGCTGAAACAGCACCATATTCGGCATACCATCCACCGGTTGGTGGGTGGCTTGATGATAGAGCTTCTGTTCTGCCTGTTTGCGGGCATCGATTGCTTTAAGCTGCTCACGCTGCGCTTTGTAACGCGCGCTGCGCTCAGAATTAAACCGGTCTGCCAAGGCAAAGCTCAGCAACAAAGCCTCAATGGTTGAACCCCAACTGATGGAATATTCAGTAAACGCTGTGCGTGGCAAAAAACCGAACTTGCTGGCTGCCCCCACAAAAATACCCAACAACAAAAAGAACCAGGCGACCGTAAAGTAACGCGCCGATGTTTGCCCTTTGACCCAGGCGTACGGACCGACTGCCATGATGATCAGGCTCGCCGGAATCGCCAAAAATACGGAGATGCGGGTAGAGGTGTCGTAGGGCAGAAAGAACGCACCCACGATGCAGAATAAAAACATCAACGCGACCACATTCAGGGTCACATATAAATACGGTGCGGTCTCTTTCAGACGCAAAAAGAAGGCGGCAAAAAGAGACGCAAACAGCATGGTGCTGGGTACGGCGAGCAACATCATCAGTTGTTGCAGTTGGGGAGAGCCGGGGTACACATATTGAAACATGTAGCCATGCGCACCCGCCATTAACACCAAAACAGAGCTGGCCAGACCAACATAGTAAAAATAAGGCCGCTCGCGAATAGACAGGAACAAAAACAGGTTGTACACGATCAGCAACAACAACATGCCGTAATACAAAGCCTTCACAAACTGCTCATCCTGATCGATGAGGCTGAAGGAGTCAGCGCGCCAAAGGGTAATGGGCAGCTGCATCGATCCTGCCGTCTTGACCTTGATATACACGTCAACGGGCGTATTCCAGTGCAAGGTCACAGGAAACAAAAATTCGCGATGCCGCAATGGGCGCTGTTGAAAGGGATAGGTATCGCCCGTCACCTCTTCGACGATACGCTGCCCCTGCTCGAGCATGTACACTTCAATGTGGTCGAGCAAGGGATAATGAATGGCCAAAATGGCATCAAAGGCTTTTAAATCGGTATTGACCAAGCGAAAGCGAAACCAGTAGGCGCTATCGCTGTAACCAAAATTGGGCGTTTCTGCACGATGGGGCGTCCAGACTTTATCTGGCCGTTGACGCACGGCTTCAAGGTCGAGATTGTTCTCAACATCTTCGAGATACTCAAGTCGTGCACCGAGGCCAATACTGTCCTGCTTATTGAACTCGATGCTCGCTATATCACCGAACGCCGGCCACGCAATAAGGCATAAGCACAGAGCGACAAAACCTGCTAAAGGCCGACAGCCAAAGAAGTGAAGCGAACTCAAGACAACTCTCACAATGATAAAGCCTTCTAAGTCTAGTCGATTCACCCCACCCTGCCCTCTCAGGCATGTGAATAAAAGTAAACGATTGTACAGGTAAAGTGTGCCGAGAACGTCAGACATGCATTTGACATATTCCCGAAATCGTATCGTCATACAAAGCAAGCAGCATGTGCGCTCCACGCTTCTGCTTTAGGAGACAAAACATGGAACATGCTGCGTTTTACGCCACCCGTAAATTTTACGATACCGCACTTTACCCACACGGCTTTCACCGTTCTGGCGAATTTACACGCGCCGAATCTTCACTGCTCGAAAACTGCGGCACCGTTATCTCACAATTGAAAGCGCAACGCATGAAGCCTGCGCACCCCGAGCATCACGCGATATTAGCGGTGATTGATGGAGAGCGACGCCCCCAGACAGATGTGGAACGCGTGTGGCACAAATACGAGCAAAAATGCCGCGAGCACAAAAGTTTTTTGCACAACGCCCTGCGCCCGGCCTACAAAATCTGCGGCGCGAAGGACGAACGTTTCATCTGAAATAAAGAGCGTTCACCGATCAGGGGCGTGCCAGCGCCTCTGTGATCAGGCGCAAATTGTGCTCCATCAGCGCGAGATAGGTCTCCGCCCGATTGCGTGACAAGGCGTCGGAAATCAATTCGCCACCAAGCATCACACCTGTTTCTCGCTGCACCTGTTCAATCAGGCGAGGATTGGAGACATTTTCGAGAAAAATGGCTCGCACCTTGTGCTTGCGGATTTCTGTCACGATACGAGCCAGATCCTGTGCAGAGCTCTCTGCCTCGGTACTAATACCCTGCAAGGCATGAATGGTGAGACCAAACTCGCGCCCAAGGTAAGCAAACGAGTTGTGCGGCACCACAATTTGCCTCTGGGCGGCGGGGATTTGAGCAATGATTGGCTGGTAGCGCGCTTTCAGCGCGTCGAGCTTATTATGGTAGGAATTTAACGCTGCCGTGAAGTCCTTGGCGTGCGCCGGAGCGATGCGGGAGAGCGCCTGAGCGATGTTTGAGGTGTAGATCTTGGCCGCGTTTAAGCTGTGCCAGGCATGGGGATCGTAAGATTTTTTAGGATCTGTGTGAGCCTCGTGGTCGTGCCCATGATGATGACCATGGTCGTGATGCGAATGGTGGTCGTCTTCCCGATCAACGCTCAGTAACCGGTCTATCCCCTTGCTCGCCACCAGCACCTCACCCCGATAACCCGAGGCCGCAATGAGTCTTTCCAACCAACCCTCAAATCCCAAGCCATTCACTACCAATAACTCTGCCTGTGTTACCTTGCGAACATCCTGTGGGCGAGCGCGAAACACATGTGAATCCTGGTCTATCTCTACCAGACTGTGCACGCTTACGTGTTCACCCCCGATTTGCCGCACCCAGTCAGCCAAAATACTAAAGCTGGCAACCACGGGTAAGGCATCGTGTTGTTGATTTTGCGCCGCGAGCGGCGTTACCAGACTCAAAGACAGACAAAACGTCAGGATGACGCGGGATGTTTTTCGCATAGTACACACCGAACAAGAGGTTGATTTAAGAAAAGCGATGACGATCACCAAAAATGCAATGTTATAATATAACAATATTAGCGCAACCCCGAATCCCACCATAAAACCGAGCAAAAGCTCAAAAAAGTTCTTTTTTTGCTTGAAATTCACAAATTTGACCTTACATTGGGCGCATCAAACCCAGCCACCACATGTTCGCCAAAAGCCAGCGACCGCCGCCCCAAAAGGGTGCAAATTAGGTGGTGATCTTTTCCAGTGTCCGAGACGTAAAGAGCATCAGTGACGCAGGAGCCACAAGCAAAAAAGAGGTAGAGGATCCTATATGAATCTAGTCGTTATTGGTGCCGGTATTATGGGTGTCACCTTCGCCAAG
>JAWWBW010000158.1:0-7165 GCA_033720775.1 Oleiphilaceae bacterium
GTAGGGTAAGGGCTTATATAGGCTGTGCACAGCCCCCAATATACGATAACAGTCATCTTCAGTTTCGGTGATGATACGAAAAGCATACACGTCCATAATTTCATGAAAGGACTTCTGCTTGTACTTCATCTTCTTGTAGATGCTGTTGAGGTGTTTTTCGCGACCGATAATCTGGCCTTCAAGGCCTCGTTCAGATAAACAGCTCTCAAGCCGCCCGCGAATATCTTCGATAATTTCGTTGTGATTACCCCTGAGTTTTTTGACGGCCTTTTTGATGTACTTGGCGCGCATGGGGTGTAGGGCGGCAAAGCCCAGATCTTCGAGTTCGACACGGATACTGTTAATACCCAATCGGTGGGCAATAGGGGCATAAATATCGAGGGTCTCAGTCGCAATTCGTCGGCGTTTTTCGGGGTTAAGCGGCCCCAGTGTACGCATGTTGTGCAGACGATCTGCCAGTTTGACCAGAATGACGCGAATGTCTTTTGCCATCGCCAACGTCATTTTCTGAAAATTGCGGGCTTGCGCTTCGGCCTTGGACTTGAATTCGATCTGCGTCAGCTTGCTGACGCCATCCACCAACTCTGCCACAGCGGCGCCGAATTCAGTCGCCAGCTCTTCTTTGGTGGTGGGCGTGTCCTCAATGACATCGTGCAGCAACGCGGCCATAAGGGTTTCGTGGTCCATGTGCAAACTGGCCAGAATATTGGCGACGGCCAGAGGGTGCACAATGTAGGGATCGCCGCTTCGCCGGTACTGACCTTCATGCGCCTGTTTGGCCACTTCATAGGCGCGCTTGACCAGCTCGACTTTGTCGGGCTCAAGATAGGTCAGCAGGCGTTCTGCCAAGGCATCAATGGTAGGCACGTAATCCTAACTCGGTCGAAAATTGAAATTCTGCGGAGATAAAAAAAGCCGAACGGGAAACATTCAGCTTTTTTACGTTCGACTCTTAGTTTAAGAGTGAGTCGAGGGGATGATCAAGCGCTATTTAAGGCTAGCGGCGGGCTTCGTCTTGCTCAGTCGACTTCGTCCTGATTCAGCATGTCAGGATTCACCAAACCTTCGGCAATTTCACGCAACGCCACAACCGTCGGCTTATCGTTTTCCCATTCTACCAGCGGCTCTTTGCCCGCATTGGCCAGCTGTCGGGCACGCTTGGTTGCCACCATCACCAGCTCAAAACGGTTATCAACATTTTCCAGACAGTCTTCTACGGTGACTCTAGCCATGTAATCTTTACCTCTAGGGGAAGAACGTTCAGCGGCCCAAGCGAGCCAAGCAATTTAAAGGACCGCGCATTTTACGAAAAGTCAGGTGCTATGACAACAGATCATCGAGCATATCGGCATGTTTGGTTTGTTGCCGCGATAAAGACAGACGCTGACAGGTAAAAATAGATTGCAGCTCATTCAATGCCTGAGCAAAATCATCATTAATCACAAGATAATCATATTCGCCGTAATGGCTGCTTTCAGAAGCGGCCTCCGCCATACGCTGGGCGATTACCTCTGCACTGTCCTGCCCACGCGATTCGAGACGCTGCTGCAAAGCCGCTCTCGATGGGGGCAAGATAAAGATGCTAATGGTTTGCGGTAACAGCTTACGCACCTGACGCGCACCCTGCCAATCGATTTCGAGTATCACATCCTGCCCCGCCGCCAGGCGCTGCTCCACCCACGATTTTGACGTGCCATAGTAGTTACCAAAGACCCGCGCGTGTTCCAAAAAGTCACCCTGCTCAATCAGGGCCTCAAAGGACTCGACGGAGACGAAATTGTAATTTACGCCATCCTGCTCGCCGGGACGTGCGGCGCGGGTAGTATGTGAAACCGACACCTCAACCCGGGCATCCTGCTTCAGTAACGCGGACACCAAGCTGGTTTTACCGGCCCCAGAGGGTGCGGATATCACATAAAGGCTACCTTGTGGCACGGACGACATAACAACTCCTGACAGAACAAAAATACAAGTATAAACGAAGTACTGCGGGCGATCTGCACTCCACCAAAAACGGAGCAATATCCAGCGAAGCGCCAACTCGCCCCGATTCGGAACATGCACAAAAAACGTGCAACAGCCATTGCACCATATCAGAGCGATATCAACCGACACCCCCGCTAAAACTCTTCATTTTTGGTGCAAAATAGAAAGAGACCGTCACCAAACAGCGATATCGCCCATCGGATGATGCAATTTAATTTTCTTATATATCAGCATATTAATCCCAAAAAAATACAAACAATCTGGCCAAATTGATTATTGGCCACTAATTTGCAAGTACACCGCAAATTATTTCAACGCTTGCGGAGACAACGATGTCACAAGAGAAATTCAACCTAGCGTCTTTCGCAGGAAAGATGAAAATACTCCATCTTTCCTGGATGGCCTTCTTTATCACCTTCTTTGTGTGGTTCAACTTTGCACCATTAAAGAGCCTGATTGTAGATACCATGGGACTGACCAACGCCCAATGGAAAACCCTGCTTATTCTCAACGTGGCGCTAACCATTCCCGCACGCGTGATCATTGGCGCCCTGACAGACAAGTACGGCCCTCGTCTTGTTTACTCTTCTCTGCTGGCCATCTGTTCCATCCCCTGTTTTATGTTTGCGCTCGCCGATGACTTTACACAAATGGCTATCGCACGCTTTTTGCTCGGCTTTATTGGTGCCGGCTTCGTAATCGGTATTCGCATGGTAAGCGAGTGGTTCCCACACAAAGAGCTTGGCACAGCCGAAGGCATCTATGGTGGTTGGGGTAACTTTGGCTCCGCCGCAGCCGCCTTTACCCTGCCGACACTGGCCCTGATGTTTGGCGGCGACGACGGCTGGCGCTATGCCGTGGGTATCACCGGCGTGATGGCACTATTCTTCAGCGTGGTTTACTACAAGAATGTGCAAGACACGCCTCCAGGTTCCACTTACTTTAAACCCAAAAAACTGGGCGGCCTCGAAGTGACCAGTAAAGGCGACTTTTTCTTTTTGCTCGTGATGAAGCTACCCATGTATCTGGCGCTAGGCCTGCTCAACTGGAAGCTCTCTCCAAGCGGCGTATCTCTTCTGAGTGGAGAAGTGACCAATGTGCTCTATTTCGGTCTGGCTGCGTTGTTCGCTTACGACATTTACGGTGCCTATCGAGTCAATCACAAACTGTTTGAAAAGAACGCCAAACCGATTGCTGAAATACACCGCTATTCGTTCAAGCAGGTTGCTGTACTGAACGTACTGTACTTCGCAACCTTTGGATCAGAGCTCGCCGTCGTTTCCATGCTACCGGCTTTCTTTGCCGAGACCTTCGACCTAAGCCTGGCGACCGCGGGTCTGCTGGCAGGCATGTATGCCTTCATGAACCTGATGTCACGACCAGGCGGTGGTTGGATTTCGGACAAGTTCGGCCGTAAGAAAACCCTGTTGATTCTGACCGCGGGTCTTGCAGTAGGCTACTTTACCTTGGGCCAGATCACGGCCGAATGGCCAATCTGGGTGGCCGTGGTTGCCGTCATGGCATGCTCCTTCTTCGTACAATCGGGTGAAGGTGCCGTATTCGCGGTCGTTCCTCTGATCAAACGCCGCCTGACCGGCCAGATCGCTGGCATGACTGGCGCCTATGGTAACGTTGGCGCAGTGACCTACCTGACGGTGTATTCCTTTGTTGATACCGGAACATTCTTTTTGGTCATTGCCGGCACGGCCGTATTGGGCTTCCTCGCGCTGCTGTTGATGCAAGAGCCTGAAGGAGAAATGGCTGAAATCAATGACGATGGTACTGTCGCACTAATCAAGGTAGGCTAAGCCTAGCCCATGCCGGCCCGCTGGCCGGCCTTTATTGAACGAGGTCTGGGCCCACGCCCAGACCTTTTTGCGTTTTGGTGACTGCCTCAATGAAATCGCTCTCGGTCATTTTTGGCGGCTATTCCAGCCCCGGTGTAAAGGATGAGAACCAGGATGCCCTGGCGGCCATGCAGCCTAGCGGCGCAGCCCTGCAATACAAAGGCGCTGTGGCGTCAATTGCCGACGGTCTGAGCTCCAGCGAGCGCGCCCGCGAAGCCTCGGCCACCTGCGCCACCATGTTCATTCAGGACTACCTGCAAACACCCGAAACCTGGAGCGTTGAGCGCTCAGCGGAAAAAATTATTCGCAGCCTCAATTCCTGGTGTTTTGCTCAGGGTAACCCCGAGCTGAGTCACCTCGTACACACCACCGAAACGCCGAGCTACATGACCACGCTCAGTAGCGTCGTCTTTAAATCGCGCACGGCCTACACCTTCCATGTAGGTGATAGTCGCATCTATCGTTGGCAAAACGGTGATCTGGAGCAACTGACGCGCGATCACAAACAGGTACAGGGCAAACAGGAGTTTCTTACCCGCGCCGTCGGCGCAGACGCCCATATCGACGTGGATTTTTCGCGTTACGACTTGTGTGAGGGAGATCTGTTTTTACTCAGCACCGATGGCATGCACCAGTTCATTCCTCACAAACAGCTGTGCGAGATTGTGGCGCAACGCCATATTAGTCTCGAAGCCAAGGCACAGGCGCTGGTGAATCGCGCTCTCGAAAATGGCAGCGACGACAACATCTCGTGCCTGTTTGCCCAGGTGAAAAGCCTACCCAGTATGGATATCGACGAATCCTATGCCGCGCTGGGCAAGCTCGCGATTCCCCCCGGTTTATCCGTCGGCAATGTACTCGAAGGCTATAAAGTGCTCGAAGTGCTCTTTGAGGGCACCCGCAGCGCTGTTTACAAAGTGCTTTGCCTCGATACCCGCGAAGTTTACGCACTCAAAACACCCTCGATGAGCTTTCGCGACGATCTGGTGTATCTACGGGGTTTTGTGCAGGAGCAATGGATCGGTCAAAAAATTCAACACGATAACGTGATGAAAATACTGCCGCGCAAGCCGGACAGCCAGTTTTTATACCACGTATGCGAACTGATCGAGGGCCAAACCCTCAGGCAGTGGATGCTGGAAAACCCCAATCCAAGCCTGGCGCAAGTGCGCGACATTATTAAACCCGTGGTATCTGCTTTGCGTAAGATGCAACGACTCGACATGGTGCATCGCGACCTCAAACCCGAAAACATCATGCTCACCCACGAAGGTATCGTCAAACTCGTCGATTTTGGCACCATCCAAGTCGCCTCACTGGATCAAATCGCATCGCCCATTGAGGAAGAAGTCGCCATGGGGTCGATCAATTACGTCGCGCCCGAAACCTTACTGCGTAACGAAAGCAGTCACCGATCCGACTTATTCTCACTGGGGGTCATTTGCTATGAGATGCTGACCGGGCGCTTACCATTCAAACGCTTCCCATATCAGGACTATCGCCCCAAAAGCTGGTCGGAATGGCGTTATCACCCCATTCACCAGTATCGCAGTGAACTTCCAGCCTGGGTGGATGCCGCATTACGCAAAGCCTGCGAAGCTCAGCCAGAGCAACGTTATCAGGCCTATTCGGAGTTTCTGCAAGATCTGGAACAGCCGAGCGAAGCGCATTTAAATGCCCTCAAACATGCACCGCTGATGGAGCGCAACCCCATGCTGTTCTGGCAGTTACTTTGTGCCGTGCTCGCGGGACTCAATATCGCTCAATTCTTTTGGTAAAAACCTTACTCTATATTCTGCACCTGCTCGCGCATTTGCTCGATCAGCACCTTTAATTCCACCGCCGCATTGGTGGTTTCAGTCACGATCGCCTTGGAAGACAGCGTATTGGCCTCGCGGTTCAGCTCCTGCATCAGAAAGTCTAGGCGGCGCCCCACCGGCTCTTTCTTTTTCAACACAGCCGACACTTCTTTCACGTGCGCGTCGAGGCGATCCAGTTCTTCCGCCACATCCGACTTTTGCGCCAGCAACACCATTTCCTGTTCGAGCCGTCCTTCATCAAGCTCGACATTGGCGTCTTCAAAGCGCTGACGGATCTGCTCACTTTGTCGCGTTAAAATAGCCGGCAAACGTTCGCGCACTTCCGCCACAATGGCAGTGATCTGCGAGAGGCGCGAATCAAACAAGGGCCCGAGCTGTGCGCCTTCGCGCAAACGGTTGTCCACCAGCACCGTCAAGGCTTCATCAAATGCGGCCATCGCTTCATCGAGTAATTCTTTACGAGAAGCCTGCTCGGTATCCACAATACCCGGCCACTGCAATACCGCCAACGGATCGACACTGGCCGTTTGCGCAAATACCTGCGTCACTTCATCCACTGCCACCTTCAATGCCGACAGGGCATCACTATTCACCGCGACGCCGGTATCACTGTTAATAGCCGGCTGCCAACGCAAACTGCAATCGATTTTGCCGCGCGCCAGCTTTTTACGCAGCCCTTCACGCAAGCGCGGCTCAAGCTCGCGCAGGTTGTCGGGGATACGAAAATGGGGCTCGAGATAGCGATGGTTAACGCTACGCAATTCCCAGGTGAATGTACCGGATGGAGTGGCGTGGGCGTGACGGGCAAAAGCAGTCATGCTTTTTAGCATTGCGAGACCTCTGTCGGATGAAAGGAAGAAGTATTCTACGCATTAATCGGATGAGCGCCAGCTTGGCGCGTTGTCCCGATCACGATGCGCCGCCCCATGTTGGCGGGGATGACCCGGCAACAAAGCAAGTGTTACACTCCCGCCCCCTTTTAGAAATCATTAGAGATAGATATACGCTATGAGACCAAGTGGCCGACAGCCGGAACAAGCACGCGAAATCAAACTGACCCGACATTACACCAAGCATGCCGAGGGCTCGGTACTGGTGGAGTTTGGCGATACCAAAGTGATCTGCAATGCGACCATCGAAGAGTCGGTACCCCGCTTTCTCAAAGGCGAAGGCAAAGGTTGGATCACGGCAGAATATGGCATGCTACCGCGCTCAACCGGCTCACGCATGAATCGCGAAGCTACACGTGGCAAACAGCAGGGCCGCACTGTCGAGATACAGCGTCTGATTGGCCGTTCACTGCGTGCTGCAGTTGACCTGGAAGCATTGGGCGAGCGCACCATTACCATCGATTGCGACGTCATTCAGGCCGATGGCGGCACTCGGACGGCTTCGATTACTGGTGGTTGCGTAGCTTTGATGGACGCACTGAACGGTCTGGTTGAGAAGGGCAAACTCAAGCAAAGCCCGCTCAAGCAAAAAGTCGCTGCCATCTCGGTAGGCATTTACGAA
>JAWWBW010000159.1:0-7101 GCA_033720775.1 Oleiphilaceae bacterium
ATCGTAGAGCGGATCCATAGGCGCCCACTCCAACTTGCCATCAGAGATCACATCAAATACGCGACGAATCATCGACCAGGGCTTGTGCACCTCGCCGATGTAATGCACTCCCACATCCCATTCATATCCTTCACGCTCGTACGCATGGGTATATCCACCAGCGGTGTAATGCTGCTCGAGCACACACACCTTCTTACCCAGCTTGGACAACAATGCGGCATTACAAAGCCCACCAATGCCCGAGCCAATGACAATCACGTCATAGTGATCAGCTGCTTTCTTTTTGCGATAACGCGTGCCCGTACGAATCATGGAGAATCTCCTAGTCATATATATGCAATTTTTTGCATATTATTCCACCGCCATTATATATGCAACTTTTTGCATACTTGTTTTATACTAAGCGCCCTATTGTTTATGGATCCATCATGTCTTTGAAACACGCCATCTTGGTCTTACTCGAGACCGAACCTAGCAGTGGCTATGATTTAATTAAGCACTTCAAACGTAGCTTGGGTTATTTTTGGAACGCCAGACACCAACAGGTGTATCAGCAGCTCAAGCAACTGCACGAAGACAACCTGATCGACTGTCACTTAGAACAGCAGGATGGCAAGCCCGATAAAAAGATATACGCCATCAACCAAAAAGGCATCGACGCACTCAAAGATTGGCTCAGCGCGCCGGTCAAGCCCAACAAGATCAACGACGCTCTACTCGTCAAACTTTACGGTGGACATCTCACCTCGGATCAAAACCTGCTCGAAGAATTGGAACGTCATATCGATATTAATCAGCGCACATTGAATGAGCTTCTTGAAATCGAACAGACCTATTTGGCTCTACCCACTGAACAGAAAGAACGCTATAAACTTCCTTACCTTACCCTACGTCGCGGCATACTGAGTGAACAAGCCTGGCTGGAGTGGGCTGAAGAAGCCAAACAAACGATCACAAAATAACCAAAGCTTTTTGTTGTTCGCCTGCGTATAATTGCCGGCCTTTTTGATCGCGCAGGATGCGCCACCACTTTTAGAGCTGTTTTTATGTCGCAAGTTGCGCCTTCTTTTTCTTCATTCAATCTATCCCCAGCCGTTCTGCAGGCTGTTACCGAGCTCGGCTACGAAAGCCCATCTCCTATTCAGGCGGCAGCCATCCCCGCCATTCTCGAAGGTCGCGACGTGCTCGGCCAAGCGCAAACCGGAACAGGTAAAACAGCGGCATTCGCACTACCATTGCTGTCCAAGCTCGAAAAACAAGGGCAACACCCGCAACTGCTCATTCTGACCCCAACGCGCGAACTGGCCATTCAAGTGGCCGAAGCCTGCCAGAGCTATGCCAAGTTTCTCGACGGTTTTCATGTTCTCCCCATCTATGGCGGACAGGGTTACAGCAACCAGCTCCGTCTTTTGAAGCGTGGCGCACAAGTCGTTGTCGGCACACCTGGTCGCGTCATGGACCACATGCGACGCGGCACCTTGAAGCTGGACAATCTACGCACATTGGTGCTGGACGAAGCTGATGAAATGTTACGCATGGGCTTTATTGATGATGTGACATGGATACTGGAGCATTGCCCTGAACAGCGCCAGATAGCGCTATTCTCAGCAACCATGCCACGAGAGATTCAGCGCGTTGCCGACACCTATCTGAAAGAGCCGGAGCACATCAAAGTAGCCGCGAGCAGCAATACTGCCAGCACCATTCGCCAACGTTACTGGCTCACTGCAGGTATTCACAAACTTGATGCCCTGACGCGCGTACTGGAAGTTGAAGAGTTCGACGGCATGATTATCTTCGTGCGAACCAAGCTTGCTACCGAAGAGCTCGCGAACAAGCTCAATGCGCGCGGATTCAGCGCCGCACCACTACACGGTGATATCCCTCAGGCAGGCAGAGAAAAAGTTGTCGAGCGACTGAAACGCGGTGATTTCGACATTTTGGTCGCAACGGATGTAGTTGCTAGAGGCTTGGATGTAGAGCGCATTAGTCACGTCGTAAACTATGACGTGCCCTACGATGTGGAATCGTACATTCACCGCATTGGCAGAACGGGCCGCGCCGGACGCAGCGGTGATGCCATCCTATTTATTGCTCCTCGAGAAAAGCGCATGTTGCGCGCGATTGAAAAAGCGAGCGGTAAAACCATCGAACAGATGCAGGTGCCTACCGCAGCACAAATCAATCTGCTGCGTGTTGAGCAATTCAAGCAAAGTATCGTGACCACCATGCAGCAGGAGGACACCTCGTACTTCGAGCAACTGCTACAAAATTTGCGCGACGAAATTGATGCCGACCCTCTGCAAATCGCGGCAGCCCTGGCCCATTTACATAGTGGCGAGCGCTCTTTATTACTCGACACGAGGGGCGACCATAAGCTCAATCAAGCCAAGCAAGACAAAAGCGAACGCCACAGTGAAAGAAAATCGGACGGCCCCACAGCCGGCCCCATTCGCCCACTGCGCGCACACCCGGATGTCGCCCTTAACCGTTACATCATTGCAGTAGGCAAACAAGACGGCGCAACGCCCGCACAAATTGTTGCGGCCATTGCCAATGCCGCCGACATGTCGAGCGAATACATTGGTCAAATTGAGCTCTATGACAAAGTAAGTACTGTCGACCTGCCCGACGGCATGCCCAACGCAGTGTTTAAACTTTTGGCAAAAACACGCGTGGCGAATCGACCGATGGCCCTACGCCCCTTTGACGAGAAAAATGAGAAACCAAAGCTGCGTCAAAAAAGCAAAGGCAAAGCGCCCAAGAGCACAAAGAAACGTAAAGATAAAACCACCAACAAGGCAACGCGCTCAAAAGCAGGTACGCCGCGCAAACGACCGGTCAAAAAGTCTTAAATAGGCAGCGTTGATCTATTATCTTCGGACATGAAAAAGCCCGGCAATGCCGGGCTTTTTTGTGATACATCTTCTTTTACTTGCTGTTGTCCAGAATGTATTGAACGGTCGCTTTGATATCATCATCGCTACAGCTACCACAGGTGCCTTTTGGAGGCATGGCGTTGATCCCATTGATTGCATTAGCCACCAGCTGATCCATACCTTTATCCAAACGAGCGGTCCATGCAGCAGCATCACCAAATTTAGGCGCATTCAACGCACCGGTTCCGTGACAACCAAAACATGATGCCTGGTAGATATCTTCAGGACTCTTGGGACCAGCATCTGCAGCAGCTGACGCTGCACCACAATCATCGCCCTCTACACATACTTTGCCAACAGGCTTTATGCGGTTTTCAATTGACTTGTTGTCCATAGCCGCATGCGCTGCGATTACTACCAGCAAGCTTGCCGCCAGACCTGCCAAAACTCTCATCAGATTTTTCACTCGTCACCTCATCGGTTTTTAAATTATAAGAGGGCTAAAACTGGCCCGCATTATAGGGGAAAAGTCTGCGATCTAAAATACTCTTGCCCACTGCGCAGGGCTTTCACACAACTCACCAAGCCCTAGTACACGCTGAAGACATGATGCAGCTCTATTTTTTTGGATATTTCGTGAATCGCTTTGTTTATTTGCGAATAGTTCTACTACACTTCTTTTTAAGCCTATGCATTTTGGGCTTTATCAGATTGGAGTGTACTGACGCTTCGGCAATTTTACACCCGCTAGGTAGTATGAAGATCAATGCATCGGTGAATATGGGTGTTTGAGTGAAAGCCACAATGGTTCCAGGGAATCTAACGCTTAACCAGACGCACATCAGCACGTTTAAATCGAAGAGAAAGTAGGTTAGTTATGTCAGAGAAGCTTACAGGAACCGTTAAGTGGTTCAATGAGGCAAAAGGATTTGGATTCATTCAGCGTGAAAACGGCCCTGATCTTTTTGTCCACTTCAGTAATATTTCGGGAGACGGTTTTAAAACACTGTCAGAAGGACAGCCAGTCACCTTTACAGAAGGTGAAGGGCGCAAAGGCCCTCAGGCTGAGAATGTAGCACCGGCCTGAACAAGCAACTCTGAAAACGCCCCCTTTCGTGGGGCGTTGTTGTTAGTGTAAGTCCACAGCAAAACGCTTGAGCACGTCCAACGGGACGAGTTCTAGCGTTCTTTCGTGCGTCGCCAACAAATGCACTTTGGGAGCCATGCCCTCTTCGTACGCTTCAAGCCAACGACCCGCACACAGACACCAGTTATCTCCTTCTTTTAAACCATGAAAACCAAACTCCGGCCGCGGAGTGGAAAGATCATTGCCTCTGAAGCGAGAAAATTCGAGAAAAGCCTTCGTTACCTTGCAGCATACGGTGTGAACACCATGGTCACCCTGACAGGTATTACAATGGCCATCGCGATAAAAACCAGTCATGGGCGAGCTCGAACATAGACGAAGTTCACTGCCCAATACATTCTTTGAGGGATACTGCTCTAAGGAATCCTTTGTCATGCGCGCTCCTGCATTCCATTACTAATCGTTACGACTGACTCACCAGTCGTTTAAAGCTCCGCACAATGTGATAAAGCCCCCGATTGAGATACACACGCACCTTCTGGCTTCGAGAGTAATCGATAATGCGGCGCTTGTAGAGATGTAAACTGACCGCTCCCCACACCTGCCACCAAAGGAGAGGACTCATGCCTTTGCCGGTTTTACCGGTATCTTTATCCAATACCAGCACCGACATCTGAATTGTTTTGTCTTGCGGGTGGTTAAACCGCAATCCACTATCGCTAAACCCCATTCTCTCAAAGCGCGCCTGCTGCTCAGGCTCACTCGCAACCATAATATGTTTTTTGCCGGCTGAAAGCCCTTCCCGATACATATTCTCGAAGACACCATGCCACACATCAGTATCCTGATAGTGACGCTCAATGTAGATCGCCGTAATTTCCATGATTTCTTCATAAGCCGGCAATTCAGAGAAGCGACTCAATGGAATCAGTCCATCCAACTCAAAAGGTTTGACTCCGCGTTCGCCAAATACCAGTAGCGCACTGCCGATCACACGCGCATTATGAAAAGCAATGAGAATTCTGCCGTAGGCGTCTTGCTGTAATGCAAAGCGCGCGATTGGCTCGTCCTTGGCGCACAAACCTTTGGACGCCTGAGCCTTACGCCGCAACTTAAGCACGGCCTCATATTCTGCCTGCGTCTCAACAAAACGATATTGCACTAACTCTTGAATGTGCGAAGCCTGCAAACCCGCCAGCGAAATCTCTCGAGGTGTTTTTTGCGCAAAATGAAAACAGTGGCGAGATAAATCTTCAATCGCCGAATAAGGCAGAGAGGGGGTTTCGACAAAGCAGCGTATGGCGTTATCCGAGGTGAGCGAAACATTTGAGATACGACCTTTATAATCCTGCAAGCCCCGAATCGAGCCAAGAGAGAAGGTCAACTCCATGCCGTTAAACAGGGTAAAGTCAGAATTAATGTTGGTCGCATAAAAACCATTGCGCGAAAGGCTTTCCAACTCAAAATAACTATTTTGCTTGTAGAAAAACGGATGAATAAATTGCCCTTTCAGGCTTTGCTCCGGGCTGAGATGTATTGGCTGATACTCATCGTGCATGCAGCGCTGCTGGTGTTCAATGACCGCCGACAGTTTGATCGCCCCTGCGCGCGCCGACTGCTTGTCGATAATCACACCGCGAATTTCATACAGATGATTGATCAACGGGCTAAGCTTTACTTCAATACTGTCGCCAACCTTATAACTGCCTGCAACATCCTCACTTGCAGTGATTGCAAACCCCAAACTCGAGAAGTCACTCAGCGACACTTCATGAAGCTGGCCATGATGCTCTACATTTGCTTTGAAACCATGTCGACCGGTTAAAGCCTGACGTGCTATTCGTCGGTCTTCGCGACTAATAAACTGCGTTTTAAATTCCATACTTCGCCCAAAAAATGCACGTCACAATGACAGCAGAACTCGTTAGATATCGTAACTAGCCATTATTCCAAATCGTATCGAGCACGCCAAGCACCATAGAGCGCCACTTTACATCAGCAACAGACGGATATCTCCTAACATATTTCCTAACAGGCCGGTAAACCTTGCGGCATCTGCACCATTGATGGCGCGGTGATCGTAAGATAATGACAAGGGCAGCATCAGTCGTGCATCAAAATCATTACCATTGAACCTGGGTTTCATCTCAGCTTTTGAAACACCCAAAATTGCGACCTCGGGCACATTTACGATGGGCGTGAACGCAGTTCCACCAATACCACCCAAGCTTGAGATAGTGAAACACCCGCCTTGCATTTCTGCCGGTGACAGCTTTCTGTTCTTGGCGCGATCAGCAAGCTCCATACACTCTTGCGCCAACTGCCAGATGGATTTCTGATCTACATCTCTAATGACTGGCACCACCAAACCATTTGGTGTATCCACCGCCATACCGATATGCACATATTTTTTCTTGACGACACGCTGCTGCTCCATGTCGAGAGACACATTGAATTGCGGCAATTCGACCAACACCCGAGCACAGGCCTTTAGCAAAAACGGCATGGGGGTCAGTTTCAGGTCTCGCTTTTCTGCCTCCGCCTTTTGTGCTTTGCGGAATGCTTCCAGCTCAGTGATATCGGCCTCATCAAATTGCGTCACATGAGGTACATTAAGCCAGCTGGTGACCATATTGCTGGCAGTGATGCGCTGGATCTTATCCATCGCCTCAAATTCCACATCACCAAACTGGCTAAAGTCCGGCAGTTTGTACGCAGGCAAAGCGCCACCAGCGCCACCGCCGTCCTGAGCTCGTGCCACCTGAGTTTTGACGTACTTCTTCAGGTCATCTTTGAGGATGCGTCCTTTCGGACCACTCCCCGCCACATGGGATAAATTTGCGCCAAGCTCGCGAGCAAGCTTTCGTACCGCAGGGCCCGCATGGACCTTGGCGGCAGTTTGATTCACCGCTTGCTCAGATAACACATCTTGTGACGGGCGATCAGACTTGTTCGCGGCATTTTGCGACGAAGACTTGGGCTCAGATTTACTGGATTTGGCCTCTTTATTTTTTGCGCTTGCACCGGAGTCTGTCGATGACGCTTCACTCGCATCTGAGTTAACTTCTAGTTTGCCAATGACATCACCTTCCGAAAGCTTATCCCCTACTTTTACCTGTAGAGAAACGAGTCGAC
>JAWWBW010000160.1:0-7081 GCA_033720775.1 Oleiphilaceae bacterium
GTGCTCGCCACGATGTTTTGTCTCGCTACGTCGTTGGGTTTGGGGGCGCAGCAGGCGTCGGCAGGTATTCAGCATGTGTTTGGTATCTAAGCGGGTGTCGGGCTCGAGATCGCCGTGATTGTTGGCGTTACCGCACTCGCTATTGTCTCGGTCGTGCGTGGGCTTGAAGGCGGCGTTAAGGTGCTGAGTAAGATCAACATGATTATCGCCTTTGGGCTCTTACTGTTTGTTGCCCTCATGGCGCTGGGGGTGTCACTCGGTAATATTCCTCGCACGATCGGCGCCTATATCGAGAATATTATTCCGCTGAGTAATCCACATGGGCGTGAAGATACCGCATGGTTCCAGGGCTGGACGGTGTTCTACTGGGCCTGGTGGATTTCGTGGTCGCCATTTGTTGGTATGTTCATCGCACGGGTTTCCAAGGGGCGCACCATTCGTGAGTTTTTGATTGGTGTGATGCTGGTGCCAACGCTGGTAACGGTCATCTGGATGTCGGTGTATGGTGGTATTGCCATCGATCAGGTGTTTCAGGGGGTTGGTGCATTAGGTGAGAAAGGCCTTACCGACGTGCCGCTGGCCATGTTCCAGATGTTTGATGAATTGCCCATGGGGCTGATTCTTTCGAGTATCGCGATCATTCTGGTGTTGGTGTTCTTCATCACGTCATCCGACTCCGGTTCTCTGGTCATCGACAGTATTACTGCTGGTGGCAAAATCGATGCGCCGGTACCCCAGCGCGTATTCTGGGCCAGTGTCGAAGGTGCCATTGCCGCAGCCTTGTTGTGGATAGGTGGCACCGAGGCCATTCAGGCTTTGCAGGCTGGAGCCATCTCCAGTGGCTTGCCTTTCACGCTGGTATTGTTGTTGATGTGTGTCAGCCTCTTGCTGGGTTTACGCACGGAACCGCGTCAGTAAGTCCCTGCGCCCATCAGCACCAGAGCTTGCTGATGGGCGTTCCTTCCATAAAGTGATGTTGCAATTGCGCTTGCAGTAATTCTGCCGTGGCCAAGGCGTCGCTGAGCGCATTGTGCAGCGGATAATGCGGCAGGTGGTAGCGAGTCCGGCAGTCTGCCAGCCGTAAACTCTCACCGCGTGTGCCGGGCCAAAAGCGGCGGGTTCGTTGTAATTCGTGTTCCAAGTGCATGGTATCAATGAGTGGGAACAACAGCGCTTCACCCGTTTGCTGTTGGCAGGCATGCCACAGAAAATCGCGCTCTATTTGTCGGTAATGCACGACGGGTATATAGCCACGCAGGTAGCCAAGCAATTTGGGCAACATCTGTGTCATCGTCGGCGCTTGTGCCAGATCGCTGTGGGTAATGCCATGAATCACCACCGACTCAGAAGTGAGTGGCTGCTCCGGCTGTATCAAAAAATGCTTGGCCTGACGGCAATAAATGCGCTGCCACGAAAAGGGCACCAAACCCACGCTCACAATACTGCAACGCGCGGCATCCAGCCCGGTGGTTTCAAAGTCCATGGCGACAAAGCGGGTTTGGCCAATGGTTTGTGCCGGGTCTGTGGGCATTTGCGCGTAAAAGTCGGCAAGCCATGGAATCGAACTGGTACTGCCTTTGGCGGCGTATTTTTGCCAGTTTCGAGGCAGGCGATAAGGGGCCTTGGCCATTAGCGGATGGCCTGTTGGGCCGTGTAGCGAAACTTGATGAATTTCTGTGCGTTATCGAGTACCTGAAACGCCGCCTTGAGCGAACGCCGCTCGAATGCCGAGAGGTGTTTGGGGTTGAGTTGGCTGTCGGGTGGGCGATTGTTGGCTACTGCCCGGGCCTGATGCCGCATACGCACGATCGACAGGTATTCCAGCGCGTCACTGAGTTCGGCGACTTTGCCCTCAGGTAAGATGCCCGCCGCGTCGATATCTTGCAGGCGTTCAAAGGAGTTGCGTGCCTTTGAGCCCACTGCCAAAGCGTGAACGCGAATCAAGTCGGTCAAGGGCGCGGTGCCCCGGCGTTTTAAGTTGATGGTGTCGCGGTATTCGCCATCGGGCTCCACCACAAAATCCTTAAAAAAACCGAGAGGCGGGGTGCGGTTGAGTGCGTTACGCGCCATGCAAGCCAAAAAGCGGCGATAGTCAGGTGCCTTGTCCGCGATAAAGGTCTGTAGTGTTGTCGCTAATGCAAGCTCCCCAGCCACAGCCTCTAAATCAAAAAAGATATTGCTGTGCAGCAGGGCTTCGGGTTCGGGTTTTTCAAGCCAGTCGCTGAACTGGGTTTGCCAGTCGTCCAGCTTCATGCGCCAGCGCGGGTTTTGCGCCATGATGTCGCCCGAGCACAAAGGGTATCCGCAGCGTGCCAGGTTCTGACAAACACGCTCGCTGAGCTGTTTGAAGTAGTCACCATGCTTGGTTTCGTTATAGGCGTTATCGAGCACCAAGGCGTTATCCTGATCACTCACCAGACTTTGTTCTTCGCGTGCCACCGAACCCAGAACGATAAAACAGTAGGGCACCGGGGGCGGGCCTAATTCTGTTTCTGCCAGATGAATCAGCTGTTGGCAGAAGCTGCGGGCAATCGACGACATGGCACTACCTATCATTTGAGAGTTAGCGTCTTCATTCACCAGTCGTTGGAATACATCAGGCAAGAGCCGCGCGTGTTGCTCTAGCTGTTCGATCGCGCTGGCGGTGAATATCTGGCGCACATAGAGCAGGCTGTTATGCGATTGATGTTGCAAGAGGTCTGACATCGAGAGCACGCCACACACCTTGCCATGATCGACAATGGGCAAATGGTGCACGTTGTCGCGCAGCATGGCCAGTAAGGCTTCAAACAGGTAGCTGTCGGCGTCCAGCTCGCAGGGTTTGGGCGTCATGACGTGTGTAATCGGCGTCGTATGGGGCAGGCCTTCAGCCAGCGCCCGCGCGCGAAAATCACTGTCGGTGACAATGCCAATGATTTCACTGAAGTCCACAGCCGTTTGTTCTATCGCGCTTTGTGTGACCAGCATTGCGGAGACCTGCTCATTGGTCATGAGTTGGGCGGCTTGCTGAATGTTCTGATGTTGATCGATCAACACCGGTGGGCGATGCAGGCAGGTGTTTATTTTTACCGTGCTCAGATCGCTATGCTCAATCTGGGCGTTGACGGCATGTCGCAATACGCCTTCCTGTTCCGCTTCAAAATAGTCTGAGAAGGCTGTGTACTCGTCGCAATAGGCCTGGTAGTAATCCACCGGAATGCAATAGAGCAGGGTGTCTTCGATGGCGATTGCCGGAAAGCGCACCCGTCGATTCATCATGAGCCCCATTTGCCCAAAGATGCCGCCTTCCGCGATGCGATTGTAGAGCTCGCCACTGCGGCGGGTGAGTTCGACTGAGCCGGAGCGCACGATATATAGGTCGGCGATGGGCGCGCCGTATTCCAGTATGTGCGTGCCGGCTTTTACATAACTCACTTCAATCTGTTCTGCCAGCCGTTCCAGTGCGGCCATGGGTAAATCTTTGAACGGCGGGTGCTCGGCCAAAAAACGGGCAATGTCGCGAAGCTCCGGGAGCATGATGGTCTCCAAAATGGTGACGGAACAAAATCGGTTGTGTGTGGTTACGAACATAGCCAAGCATGTTTTACTGGGCAAGCCGATTGCTGCTTACAAGCACTGAAAAACGGAATACACTTAGGAGCCATAGAGACGGTGGCCCCTGCTCGGGACGCCACGAATCAATCACCAACCCAAGGAGCAATGGAATGTTGATGAATCGCGTCACCGCTATCGTGATGATGGCGGGTACCACAATACTGATTGGCTGTGGAGGCTCAGGAACACCGATTCAGTCGTCTACCGAACAGCAAGTGGCGATCAATCTGGTGGCGGGTATCTATGAAACATCACGCGCCAACGATACCGCCTATTTGTATTTGGCGAGTAATGGAAATGTGACCGCCTATGATTACCAGCAAGATGCAGTGGGGACCGGTGATAACTGTTACACCGTGTCGACGGCAAGCACCCAGATTAACTCTACCTTGAATGGCGGTACACTCTCGGTCAACACGACGACTGACGTGTACACCATCACCAGCGGTGTGAATACTCTCGATTTTACCTATAGCACCACAAACGGCATGCAGAATTTCGACTTGAACGGCTCCATTCAAGGTGCGACGGGGTTGGATATTAATGCGGGTGGTTTGAACGTTAAAGTAGGGGATGCCGGTGCTCAGAAAACAAGCTTATTGATCACCGACATCACTGCTGCGCTTTGCCCCTAAGTTAGTGCATTGCGCCTTTCGCTTTAAGCGACATGTTATGGGCGGGCGTAGGTGGCCTCAAGGGTTGCGGTTTCGATAGCGTGGGCATGTAAAAAATACCCCACCAGAGCTGCGCTGCTGTTTTCGTCCAATTCCAACCGCTCCACATTCAAGGCGAATACTTTGAACTGATAACGATGCGCATTGTCGCCTTTGGGCGGGCAGGCACCTCCGAAGGCCTGACTTCCATAATCCGATTTGAAGGTCTGGCTGCCGCGAGGCATGGCGCTACTGTCTGCCGACCCGGCGCCGGTCGGTAGGCTTGTGACCTTGGCTGGTATGTTGGCAACAACCCAGTGCCACCAACCACTGCCGGTTGGGGCGTCAGGGTCGTAGGCCGTGATCGCAAAACTTTTGGTGCCTTCAGGCGCGTCATGCCAACTGAGCTGTGGCGATACGTTCTCGCCGGTGCATCCAAATCCGTTAAATTCGTGCGTCTTCGACATGGCCATACCGGCCTGAATATCGCTACTGGTAAGTGTCATATCGGCGTTAGCAAGGCCCGCGAACAGGGCGGTCAGGCCAACTAAAACAGAGGGTTTAAGCAATGCGTGCATGGTTTGGTCTCCTTGTGTGACGAGGTAATCAAGTGCGTGAGGAGAGTGTAATGAGTGGCATCAGTAGCCGTTCGCCCGTAACGCTCAACTTTGCGCCTGAAAGCGCCAAACTACCTTACAGGGCGCTACGCAATTCGCTAGGCGTGGTCTCAAAACGTTGTTTAAAACGTTCACTAAAACGCGAGGCAGATTGATATCCGCAGGCCAGGGCAACCTGATTGATGGGCAAGGCGGTGGTTTGAATCATGCCCAGTCCATAAGTAAGTCGTAAATCCTCCAACAGATCTCTGAAGCCACAGCCTTCGCGCGCAAGATGGCGGCGCAGGTTGGATTCGCTGGTGGCCAGTGCGCGACACACTTCTTCGAGACGCCAGTCGCGCGCAATGTCGTTTTGCAACAGCGACACCACGCGTTGTCGCCAGGTGGGCTGGCTGGGGCAGCGCAGGGCGGCGTCCAGCTCCTGTTGCGTGAGCAGGCTGGCGATCTCCTTGCGACGTGAAGCGAGAATTTGCGGGGGCAGGTCAGCCGGGGCCAAGGCCATGAGTTGATGGGTGAGGGTGAGCACGGCCTCAGAAATAGCGTGCATCGTTAATTTGGGAGTGCTGCTTTGCGCGGCGCGTACAGGAAAGTCTTCGGCTTCAAAAGCAATTGCCAGCGCCATGTAGAAATCGCGCGGCACATTGGCAAAGGGAAACTCGTGACCGGCCGCAACCGCTAACATGTTTCCTTCTTCGCACTGTTGATGTGTGCCGCCCGAAAGCTGCTTGGTGCCGCGCAGAATCAGCAATACAGTGGGCTGAAAAAAATGCACCCGATGCAGAGTTTGTTGTTCGCGGCAGTGAAATACCTGCACCGGAAAGCCAGACTTTGGTTGAGAGACTAAAGCATGAGCCTGGTTTATTAGCGGTGATAGCTGCACAAGCAAAGCGCTCCAAGATGATGGTTACAACGCGATTATTGCCGGCAAGCCCTTGATCTGCAACGGTAGAACGGCTGCGCCGAACGCGTTAAAGAGGCCGGTAAGCGGCTTTGGTACCGGAAGGCAAGCGAGGGCACATAAAGCGGGGCTAAAATTATCAAAAAGCGCCATAGCAACCCTTGACACCCAAAGGCAAAAACAACAAAATACGCGCCTCTTTGGCAAGGTAGCTCAGTTGGTTAGAGCACAGCACTCATAATGCTGGGGTCGGCGGTTCGAATCCGCCCCTTGCTACCAAGAACAAACAAAGCCTCGTGCATTGCACGGGGCTTTTTTGTTTTCAGGGGGGCAGTCAGCAGACAACGTTCTCAGCCTCCTTGGCCTCAAACATAAGAAATCAGCAAATAGCCTGCCAGTATGACCACAACCCAAAGCACCATGGTTTCAGTCGGCCATAGTCTGGCGAAGTATCCTTTTGGTTGCTGTTGCTCCTGATCATACTGTGCCTGTAACAGGGCGGTCACCGTCGAAGAAATAAAGTGTTGGCATGTGCCGTACACTAGCCCTGATATTCGTTCGATTTGCCTGTAGCAGGCGGGGAAGAGTTTGCGATAGAACCAGTCCAAATCGAGGCTGATGGTTTCTGTACGTTTCATCATGGGTAACAGCACAAAAAACGCTAAACCGGCGAAAAGGAGCAATTGAAACTGCGTCACCAAATGATCTGCCGTATAGGGTTCATAGTCGACGGGGTAGGGCAACATCTCGTAAAGCGGTTGCGGAAAAATACCCAGAGCAATACAGACAAAAGCGAACAGCACCATAGCGAGTTGCATGTTTTTGGGTGGGTCTGAGGGTCTGAGGCCCGAATCTTTCTGAAAGAAAACAAACCAGGGGTATTTAATACCCGCGTGCAGGAATACACCGGCCGAGGCGGCGGCCAGTAAAAACCAGACCCAGGTTAAATGCTCGTAGGCGGCCGATTGAGAAATCATCGATTTGGAAATAAAGCCAGAGGTAAAGGGAAACGAGGAGATGGCCAGCGCGCCAATTGTGCCGCAAAGTGTGGTGAGGGGCATGCTCTGGTAAAGGCCACCTAATTCTGTGCAACGACGCTTTCCGGTTTGGTACAGCACGGCGCCTGCCGACATGAGCAGCAGGGCCTTGTAAACAATATGTGCGAAGGCATGGGCAGCCGCGCCATTCAATGCCATTTCGGTTCCAATGCCAATTCCGGTCACCATAAAGCCAACCTGATTGACGATGCTGTAAGCCAGTATACGGCGGGCATCATTTTCCAACAGGGCGTAAATAATCCCGTAAAAGATCATGAAGCA
>JAWWBW010000161.1:0-7067 GCA_033720775.1 Oleiphilaceae bacterium
GTCCAGCGTCCAGCGTCCAGCGTCCAGCGTCCAGCGTCCAGCGTCCAGCGTCCAGCGTCCAGCGTCCAGCGTCCAGCGTCCAGCGTCCAGCGTCCAGCGTCCAGCGTCCAGCGTCCAGTGTCCAATGTGATCTGATCAGGGCTCGATTACGTTGAAGTTACACCAACACCGTCCATACTGGTGGGTGTCTCGCGTTAAGGGTGCCAATGATGTTTCATTTGTTAATCTACTGAAGAATGATATTGCCGAATGACTCTAGTTTGGCTATCAAGGATTCCAGCGCTCACATACAAAAAAGGGAAACAAGCCAATGGCAAGGTAGGCTAGCCTGGCTGCTGGTCGTCGTTTGGCTCGCGCTTGTCCCTGTGTTTTTTTACGCTTATTTTTATCAGGACCATCGCTGGTTCTTCGAAGGGGGCAATGAATTCCCTGATGCCTTACCCCGTTTTGATTCGGCCCCTCAACTGAGAGTGCTGCACTTTATCGATGAATCTTGCTCCTGCTCACGGTCCAGTCGCGCTTATATTGAATCGTTGCAGCAGAAATATCCGCTTATTGAACACCAGTTTGTGCGGCCAGGGGATGAGGCGGCATCGGCGTTTAGGTCGCGCACGGGTAGCTATCTCAGTAGCCCTGCGGTGGCGCTGATCGATCTTAACGGCAATGTGCGCTACTTCGGCCCTTATACGTCGGGGGCTCTTTGTGGTGAGGGGAGCGATTTTCTCTCTGGTGCATTAAAGCAACTCGAAGGATCGCAGATAAGTACTACCATCAACATCATGCAATTTGGCTGCTTTTGTCCTTGGCCACAATCTAAGCGCCTGAACGGGCATAGTATTTAATCCTTACAATGAGGTGTTCCCATGCCAGCGAATAATGCGTTGCAAACACACTACAAAAAGGCTGACCGGCTGATGTTAATGCTCAGTGTCGGTTTATTTTTGGTATCGCTGTGTTTGGCTCCAATGTATGAGACGTGGTCTGCGGCGCTAACAATTGGTGGCGGTACCTTGCTGCTGGTTGCAGCTGTGTTTTTTATCGCGCCAGGTCAAGTTGTCTCGAGAGTGAGTTTTGCGACCGGCTTTATGGTGATGACGGCGCTGCATATTCAGCAATCACAAGGCATGATCGAGTTTCACTTTGGGGTGTTCGTACTGCTTGCACTGCTTCTTTACTACCGAGACTGGATTCCCGTGGTAGTGGCTGCCGCAGTGATTGCGGTGCACCACGTGCTGTTCTATTACCTGCAAACGCAGGGTAGCGAACTCAGAGTATTGCCTGATCGCGATAACGCATGGTGGATTATTTTTGTCCATGCGGCCTATGTGGTGGTCGAAACCAGCATCGTGGTCTGGATGGCTCACGATCTGAGAAAGGAGTTTGTCATCACGAGCGAACTACAGCAGGCCACCGAGCATATCTTGCAGGGAGAAAAAATCGATCTTAGCTATCGCACTTCGGGCGACAGCGAGTTGCTGGCACGGTTTGATGCCTACACAGCCACCGTGGCTTCGCTGGTCAATGAAGTATCCGATAATACGCAATTGCTGCACGAAACCAGCGGCGATCTTGTTGTGGTTACCGATACGGTGAAGCAGCAGTCCAGTTCGCAGCGCGAACAGACAGACATGATTTCTTCCGCAGTCGAAGAGATGACCGCTTCTGCGAAAGAAGTGGCGGGTAACGCCTCGGACGCAGCAAAGGCGGCGGATGAGGCAAACCGGTATGCGCTGGATTGCAAACGCTCATCAGAAGACAGTGAAAACAGCATTAGAAATCTAGAAAAGCAGGTGATGAAAGCCGCCAGTACGATCAGCTCGCTGGATGACGAAACCAAACAAATCGGTACCTTGCTTGATGTGATCCGAGATATTGCCGACCAGACCAATCTATTGGCGCTCAATGCGGCGATCGAAGCGGCCAGAGCGGGGGAGCAGGGCCGGGGCTTTGCGGTGGTGGCCGATGAGGTCAGAACGCTGGCACAGCGCACGCAGCAATCGACAGAAGAAATTGACCGCATGATCGTCAATTTGCAAAACGGAAGTAAATCAGCAGTTGGTGCAATAGAAGACAGCCGCCAACTTGTGGAAGAAGCCGTGGGTCACACCAAACGTAACTTGGCACTCATGGTTGAAGTGACTGCTGCGGTCGAAAATATTGATGCCATGAATCAGTTGATTGCTTCTTCAGCCCAAGAGCAGAGTACCGTGACCAGTGAGATATCCAACAACATCGCCATGATTGTTGAGTCTTCACACACGATGGCAGAGCAGATAGCGGAAAGCGCTGAAGACGCACAAAAGCTTGAAGCGCTTGCCTGTCAGCTTGATATTCTCAGAGCGCGATTTGCTTGATGCGGGCTTTATTGCCAGCGAGCGATAATACGCTCTACCGCTTTGTTCTTGAACATGATGGCCATGGCTGATCGAATGGATTGTGTTGTTTCTGCGGAGAAGTGCAAACCAGAAGCCAGGTAAATATCTTGTGGCTCGCCCAGCTTGACCAGCACTCTAAGTTCTTGGGGATTGAGTCCGGCCTTTTTCCAAAAGTAGCGCGTGACTACTTCAGATTCAATGATGCCGTTGATACGGCCACGTTGCAGCATGTTGGTATTGAGCAGCGCGTTTTTCACTTCCATAAAACGTGAAAACCCTTGCTGTTCCAGCTCCGGAATAAAAGCTGAACCGGCGATGACGCCCAGTTTGAGATACTTGATGTCGTGGAGCGCGAGCGGCGATGGCAACTTTGCCTGCGCAAACTGCGCCTGTGTGGTGGTGACACTGGGTTGGTGTGAGAAAAGTTTAACGATCCAGGCGTGGTTCGGTTCGCGTGTCGCGGTGCGGGTAAAAGGAATGAGTGCTGAGTTTGGCACTTCGTGAATCAGGCGCTGGGCCTCTGGCCATAAGACCGATCTGAAGCGGAACTCCGGGCCGCCATGCGCTGTGATTTGTTTGAGTATTTCTACGGCAATCCCCGTTTCCTGCTGGTCAATCGTGCCGCAAAATGGCAGGGATTCGTTGTAAAACACCAGTATCTCTTCAGATAAAGCGGGACGACAAAATAACAGCGCGGTAAACAGGTATAGCCAGAGAGTGCTTTTTTGTGGCGAGCTCATGTTGCGTCATCTCCGTTTAGGTACTGCACGCAATGCGGCGTATCTCCTCCAATATAGTGCAAGATAGCAGAGCGCGCGCACCGACGTGAATGCGGCCTATGGTCACCGGTTGCTCAACCACAGGCCTTCATAGGGGGCGAGGGTGACTGCCGCGCGTGTGTCCTGGATTTCACGGCCGCTAATCAGATCGCACCAAGTGTCGAGTTCAATCAGGTTGACTTCGGCCAAATTCAACACCTGGTCGCTGTCGCTAATGTTGTAGATGCAGAAAATGCTCTGCTTGCGGTCCATACTTTGGCGCCAGAATCCAAACAGGCAGTCGCCAAGGTGCAAGGTAAATTGCACGGCATTGGGATGAAACGCGGCTTGTTGCGTACGTATCTGCAAGAGATGAGAGAGGCGTTTGAACACTTCAGCATGGCTGGTTTGTGGATCGTCCAGTGCGGCTTCGAGTGCTTCGACATCCCAGCGGTGGCGATTAATGGAACGGTTATGCTGGGTATGTTCGAGTTTTAGGTAATCGTTGCGCGTGCCCAATAGACTGTGGATGTACAGCCCCGGAATCCCCTCCAGCGCAAACATAATGGCATGGGCACAAACAAACCGTTCGATGCCCAAATGATCTTCACCTTTGGTGGTGCCTTTCAGCGCATCAAACAGGGCAATATTGATTTCGTAGGGCTTGTTCTGACCATCGTCGAGCGCTCGCATCGATACCTTACCTCCAAAGGCCTGCATGGTATCGATGAGTGTTTGCAGCTCTTCTTCTTCTAACAATCCCTCTGCCGGGCGTAAGCCAATACCATCGTGCGAGGCGATAAAGTTGAAGTAGGCTGTGCCATGTTGTGGTGGCGGCATGCTCATCATCCATTGTTTAAGATAGCGGCAGCTGCCGGTCACCAGTGTGTTCACCAGTAGGGGTGGAAGCGAAAAGTTGTACACGCAATGGGCTTCGTTGGCATTACCGAAATACGATAAATTTTCGCGATTGGGAATGTTGGTTTCGGTGATGAGTATGGCGTCGCTTTGCGCGTATTCCACCAGTGTGCGCAGCAGCCGCACCACCTCATGCGTCTGCTCCAGGTTCAAACAGGAGGTGCCGACCACCTTCCACAAAAAGGCGATGGCATCGAGTCGAAAGATACGCACGCCATTATCCAGATAGTGCCGCACGATACGGGCAAACTCGATTAGCACGTCGGGGTTGCGAAAATCAAAATCGACCTGATCATGGCTAAAGGTACACCACACATGTTGCAAGCCATTGGCCGTCTCGGTGGGGCGCAGCAGAGGCGAGGTGCGTGGGCGCACCACCTGGCTAAGATCGGCATCAGGCGCAGCGGTAAAGAAGAAGTCATGGCCGGGGCCTTCTCCTTTAATAAAATTTTCAAACCACAAACTGCGGCTGGAACAATGGTTAATCACAAGATCGGCCATGAGGCGGTAGTCTTGTGCGATGGCCTGAATGTCGGGCCAGTCACCAAGCGATTCATTCACTGCGACGTAATTCATGACGGCAAAGCCGTCGTCGGAACTGAAGGGATAAAAAGGCAGAATATGCACTGAATTAATGACACCACGGCAGCGCGCATCCAAAAAGCGTTTCAGCGTGTGCAGCGGTTTTTCGCGCAAGACCTTGTCGTGTTCACCTTCGTGTGGCTCGGTATGCAACTCGAGCGAGTCGCCATAGGTTATGAGCACCACATCCTGCTGCGACCAGTGATTGGCGTAGGGCTTGGGCTCTTCATGAACACTGTGCTGCTCAAGCCGCATGGCACTAAGCAAATCGTTGCGAATATGCTGTAAAGAGCGCGCGAGGGGGACGTCTGCGTAGATCACCTTAAGCTGCTCATCAATGCGCTGCTCCAGTGCTGCATAGGCATTCGGCAACGTGGGGGTATCGTGTTCGATCATGCCCCGAACTCCTCATGGTCGGCTTCGACGGCGGCTTCAAGTCGTTCCAATACATCGGGCATGGCACTGATCACTCGGTTCCAGCTTGGAATAAACGGTCTTTCCATGGGTTTTTCGAGGAACTGCTGGCCGGCCTTCATAATGTTTGAAGCGAACATTTCTACGGCCTTTTCTTCTTGATGAATATCGAGTTTAAGGCCATTCATCATGGCATCGTTGTAATAGGTTTCGATAAAGTCGAGGGCGATACGATAGTAGGTGGCCTTGATGGTGCGAATATTTTCGGTCGAGAAGCTTTCGCCCTGCGTGGCCAGTTTGCGAAACAGGGCCTTGCTGATGTCGATGCTCATCTTTGATAAGCCGCCCTGGTCATTGTTGAGCGACAAATCCTGATGCTTATGATCATAGTTGTCGGCAATATCGACCTGGCACAAACGGTTATGCGCATAGTTGCGATACATTTCGGAAAGCACGCCTATTTCGAGCCCCCAGTCGCTGGGAATGCGGATATCCTTTAGCACGTCACGCCGAAACGAAAACTCACCGGCGAGCGGGTAGCGAAAGCTATCCATATATTCCAGATAGTCGCGATAGCCCAGTACCGTTTTAAACGCCCGCAGTAAAGGCGTGACCAATAGGCGACTCACGCGACCATTCATTTTGTTGTTGGCCACGCGGGCATAAAAGCCCTTGCAGAATTCGTAATTAAAATGGGGGTTGGCGACGGGATAAATCAGGCGGGCCAGTAGTGAACGGTCGTAGGTGGTGATGTCGCAGTCATGCAGAGCGATGGATTCGCTGCGGTTGGAAGCCAGCGTGTAGCCCATGCAGTACCAGACGTTACGGCCCTTGCCGAGCTCTTTGGGAGCCACCCCCAGTTTTTGTAATTCGGCATCGAGAGCCTGCAAGCGCGGGCCTTCATTCCAGAGCACACGATGGCGTTGTGGCAGCTGGCCGAAGAATGACAGGGCATCGCGGTACTGTGCTTCGGTGGCGCGATCCAGCCCAATCACAATCTCACTTAAATAATTGACCTCGCAAATTTGTTTGATGATGGCCGGTAAGGCCTCACCCTCGAGTTCGGAATACAGCGAAGGCAATATCAGCGACATGGGGCGTGCTTTGGAAAACTGCAACAGTTCTGCTTCCATGTCTTCGGCACTGCGACAAGTAAGATTATGAAGGGTGGTAATAATGCCGTTCTGGTAAAAGTCTGCCATGTTGCACCTTGTTTATTTGGGGGGAGTTGATGGGGCCTGCCAGCCTAAAAGCGGCCCCAGGCATTCCTGCCAGCCGGCGGGACCGCATTGTGAACTGTACTGTATGTGCTCGCCTTGTGTGGTCATCGGAAAGTCCTTTACCGGTGAACGAATCACCACGGCATAATCGGCGGCCTCGAGCATCTCAACATCGTTGCCACTATCGCCAAGAGCGACTGACACCACCGGCCGTGGCTGAATGCCGGCATACAGTCGACACAGCCAACGCAAGGCGTGGCCCTTATCGTAACCGCTGGTCACATGCACAAAGCGGCCGCCTTCTATTACGTTGTAGCCCTGAGCATCGGCCAAGCGCTCAAAGCGCTGTTTATCAAATTCGCTGCCTTGCCATAACAGGGGTTCTGAATAATCGCGCTGGTTGGCCAGTGCCGCCTGTTCAAGGCTTAAGCCGGTCGCTTCTGCCACACCGGTGTTCTCGAGCCAGCTAAAACAGGTAAAGGCTCCCGGCAACTGTTCGGCCACATGTTCCAACCAGCGCAGCCATTGGGAGCGCGGTGGGGCGAAGGCTTTAATCCAAAATCCTTCGGCCAGAGTAAGGCCTTCTTGCTTGGCTCGGCCGCTGCTTAATAAGGCTTGTGGAATAAATATCGCGGCACCGTTCTCAACCACAAAGGGATGATCCAGTTGCAACGCTTGGCGCAGTGTGAGTACTTCAGCGCGGGTTTTACTGGTGACTGGAATAACGGGGATCTGGTGTTGTTGCAACCACGCAAGTAACGGTTCTGCTGCCGCAGTAGAATAGGTTTCGTGATCAAGCA
>JAWWBW010000162.1:0-7053 GCA_033720775.1 Oleiphilaceae bacterium
GTGGTTGCCATTACCTGCGTTGAGCCGCGTGCGCGCCAGTTACTGGTGGCCTATTTGGTTATATAAAAACCCACGCGACTGGTGGAACACAAGCAGGATGTGGTGATTATCCTCGACTCGATTACGCGTCTGGCACGTGCTTACAACACGATCATTCCTTCATCGGGTAAAGTACTGACTGGTGGTGTCGATGCACACGCTCTGGAACGACCCAAACGCTTTTTTGGTGCTGCCCGAAACGTTGAAGAAGGTGGCAGTTTGACGATCATTGCCACGGCGCTGGTCGATACCGGTTCCAAGATGGACGAAGTGATTTACGAGGAGTTCAAGGGTACTGGTAATATGGAAGTGCATCTGGACCGACGCATCGCTGAAAAACGCACATATCCTGCCATTAATATTCGTCGCTCGGGCACGCGTCGAGAAGATTTGCTGATGACTGAAGAGGCCTTGCAGCGCGTCTGGATTTTGCGAAAACTTCTGCACAATATGGATGACGATGTTGCAGCGATTGAATTTCTGCTCGATAAGCTGAAGGACACCAAAACCAATGATGAATTCTTCCTGGCAATGAAGAAGCGTTAACGTACCAGTTGAATACATCGAAGAGCCGGTTTTTAGAACCGGCTTTTTCGTTTTGACGTATACCATCAACCTTGGTGAGTAATGAGATATTAGGACATATGAAATATCGCGACCTGCGTGACTTTATTGATCAGTTAGAAAAGGCCGGTGAACTCAAGCGAATTACTCACCGTGTTGATCCCCATCTTGAAATGACTGAGATCTGTGATCGTACTTTGCGGGCGGAGGGGCCTGCCCTGTTGTTTGAAAACCCAAAGGGCTACGACATGCCCGTTTTGGCCAATCTGTTTGGCACCCCCCGGCGTGTTGCACTAGGTATGGGGCAGGAAAACGTAGCGGCTTTGCGGGAAATCGGCGAACTTCTTGCTTTTCTTAAAGAGCCTGAACCACCCAAGGGCTTTAAAGATGCCTGGCAGAAGTTGCCTATATTCAAGCAAGTCATGAATATGGGGCCAAAAGAAGTGCGCAAGTCTTCTTGGCAAGAGAAGGTACAAGAGGGTGATCAAGTCGATTTGACGCAGTTGCCGGTGCAGACCTGCTGGCCCGGAGATGCGGGGCCGTTGATCACCTGGCCGCTGGTGATTACCAAAGGGCCGCACAAAGAACGCCAAAACCTGGGTATCTACCGCCAGCAGGTGATCGGTAAAAATCGCCTGATCATGCGTTGGCTCTCACATCGTGGTGGGGCGCTGGATTTTAGAGAATGGCAGCAGGCTCATCCGGGCAAGCCTTTTCCTGTCGCGGTGGCGCTGGGTGCTGATCCGGCAACTATTTTGGGGGCGGTAACGCCTGTGCCCGATTCCTTGTCGGAATATGCGTTCGCGGGATTGTTGAGGGGCAGTAAAACCGAACTCGTGCTGTCTGACAAAAGTGGTTTGCACATACCCGCCAGCGCTGAAATCGTACTTGAAGGTGTGATCCACCCCGAAGACATGGCGCCGGAAGGGCCGTTTGGTGACCATACCGGTTACTACAACGAAGTAGACCACTTTCCCGTATTCACGGTAGAAAGGGTCAGCCGTCGTCGTGATGCCATCTATCACAGTACCTATACCGGGCGACCGCCCGATGAACCCGCTGTGCTGGGTGTTGCACTCAATGAAGTGTTTATTCCTATCCTGCAGAAGCAGTTTCCTGAGATTGTCGATTTTTATTTGCCGCCCGAAGGCTGTTCCTATCGCTTGGCGGTAGTGACCATGAAGAAGCAGTATCCGGGGCACGCAAAACGCGTGATGATGGGAGTCTGGTCATTTCTGCGTCAGTTTATGTATACCAAGTTTGTCATTGTGACCGACGATGACGTGAATGCGCGTGACTGGAAAGATGTTATCTGGGCGATTACGACGCGCATGGACCCTAGTCGTGATACCACATTAGTGGACAATACGCCGATAGATTACCTGGATTTTGCTTCGCCGGTATCGGGGCTTGGTTCCAAGATGGGATTGGATGCCACCAATAAGTGGCCCGGGGAGACGGATCGAGAATGGGGTAAGCCCATTACAATGGACGAAGACGTGATCAAGCGCGTCGATGCGATCTGGGATAGTCTGGCTATTCTGGATTCTTGAAACGTGACGCGTATACTACTGCAGCCGAAAGGGCTGGAATTTGATGCGGACGCAGGTGAAACCATCAGTGATGCCGCGGCGCGACATGGTATTCGCTTACCCATTAGTTGTCGCAATGGCGTATGCGAGCTATGTGAAGGCTATCTCACCAAGGGTTCTGTGAGTGCTGGAGCAAGCCGTCAAACGATTGAGGCCGCAGGAAATACCACGATTCTGTTATGTCGATGTTGGGCTCTTGAGGATTGCGAGATAGAAATCGCTAATGTGTATGGACCAGGTGAGTTACCCTTGAAGAATGTTGTTTGTCAGATTGAAGGCGTAGAGCCGATTCTTGCCCATGTTTATCGTGTGGCCTTGCGTTTGCCTGCTGGAAAGGCTCCGGAGTTTTTTGCCGGCCAATACCTCGCGTTGCATTTGCCCGACAAAGAGGGGCCCTGTTTTTATTCGATTGCATCGGCGCCCGGTTCCACGATATTAGAGCTTCATATCCAAGCTGACCCACATCTGGCTTCGGCTAACGAAGTCATCACCTACCTACAGAACAACAATACGGTAAAAGCCTCGCTGCCACATGGTCGAGCTTGCCTTGCGAAGGTACCGGATCATGACGTCATCCTGCTGGCTGCCGGTACCGGGTTTGCACAGATGAAGAGTATTATTGAGTATTTGTTGGCTTCGGAATTTGAGCATCAGATTCACCTGTACTGGGGCGTGCGTCAGCCGCAGGATATGTATTTGAAAGAGTTTACCGAAGCATGGTCGGCACGCACGGGTCACTTTCATTTCACCTCACTCATCGCTGATATTGATAACGTCCAAGGACTGGAGCATCACGAGCAGATGGCTGAAGCCGTTCTAGCGCATGGGCACGATTTGGCGCGTAGCCTGGTTTTTGTCGCCGGCTCGCCACGTCTGGTGTTTTCTGCATTGGATTTATTGGAGCAGGCCGGATTGCCTGAGTCGCATTTCTTTTCCGACGTAATGGAATATGCCGAGCGCCCTTAACGCGCAGCTTCGACCTCAAATAAATGGCTAACGCGGCATCGGTAGCTCAGGCAGCTTAAGGCTTTGAATTAAGGCTTCGCCGTAACGTGTAGCTTGTTGCCGGTCTTCACTGATATGTCTATGCAGGCGATACAGTTCACCCAGACTTTCCTGAGTGGGTTGTAATTTATAACTGGCTTCAAAGTATTCCATGGCTTTGCCCCACAACTCATTACGCAGTGCTAGGCGACCAAGCGTTAATAACAGCACAGCGTTATTGGGTTTTTCCTTCAACCAGTTTTCTGCCGTAATGAGCTGCTCGGATGGACTTTTGCCCTCGACAAGGCCATATCGCCAAACGAGGGAGTCGCTCCATTGCTTTTTGAGCATTTTACGCAGAAGCGTTTCTGCTTCCTGATCGCGTTTTGCGTGACTCAGATAGGTGGCATATTGGTCAATAAGAGATTCTTCGTAGCGCGCGCTATCGGGCATTTCTTTCCACAGCTCGGCTAGTTCGTCGGCGGCTTTATCGAGTTTATGTTCGCGCTGCAATTCTTCAAGGCGTCGTTGTAACAAACCTTTCCATGCAGTTGTTTCCAGACGCGACAAATCGTCTTTTTCCGCTTTGGGTAGTTGTTTGAGAGCGGGTAAGATTTCTATCAGGTGTTGCCAGTCTTCCAGTTTTAAATAAACACTGCGCAACAGACGTAGGACCAGTGGATGATTAGGCTTCTGCTTTTTGAGGCGCAATAGTGTCGCGAGGCAGGGCTCAAGCTGCTGTGATTCAAGTTGAATCTGGGCTTGAGCCAGGCCGACCGCGAATTCGGATTGCTCACCACTTTCATAGGCTTTTTTGAGCAGCGCTTCGGCTTCTTTGTTCATGCCTTGTTCGCTGGCCGCGTGTGCCGCTGCGAGATAATTGACCAAGGGCGTGTCGCCACGATTAGCCGCTTTTACCAGTAAGCGTCTGGCGTCGGTCCAGTTACCCTCAAGATAAGCCAGCAGGCCCTGCTGTGTCAGATTGTGTGCTCGGCGGGCATTGCTTTCGCCCAGCCAGCTGCCAACCGTACGCCGGACTCGAAAGGTTCTTCGCAATATGCCGAATGACAGATGAAGCAGCAATAGAAACAGGATGTTAAGCACGCCCATGACCAGTAAATTGGTCTCGACCAACCAGTGTCCGACAGAAATTCGGACATAACCCGGATCCATCGAAAGGGCGTAAGTCAGCCCAAGAGCCAGCGCCAGCGCGATAATAATCAGCAGAAATAAACGCTTCACTGCGCATTCTCCTGTTGCTGTTTGACTGTCGTGTGCTTGTCGAGTTGATGGTGACGATACATGGCTTCGAGCTTGTTCTTTAATAACTTGAGCGAACCGGATATGTCGGGCAAGGATTGTTCAATTCGCTGCAGTTGCAGGTAGCCAATGCTTTCACGCAGAGCAACGACTCTTCCATGACTGCCATCAAAATAGCGGTTTAGCCAGTCATCGGCTTTCTCCAAATTACGGTGGTAGGCTTCCTGTTTGCCTTCCAGCAAGGCAAGGCTGGCCTGTTCCAGCATCAGCCGCAGGTTTTGACGAAGGTAATAACTTTGCTCCGGTGCAAGTAGGGGTTCCACCGGTCTGTCGAGTCGACGGATGACAAAGGCCTGCTTGAGATCACGCAATAACTGCCGCCCAAAGGCCGACCAGGTGTCTTGTTCTGTTGCTTCGGTGCTGGGTTCATCCGCAATGAGGGGTTTTAGTGAGGCATCCAGTAGGCTGTTATCGTCCAGGCTTTGTAGGCCAGCAATAGCTGCGTCCAGTCGGCTGTATAGACCATCGCGATCCAGACTTTTGATACTTTGCAAGGCAAAAATGTCTTCGGCTAACTTCACGCGCACCGGCAATAAACCCGGATCATCTACCTCAGATAATACTTTGTCTGCTGCGATAAGAATGGCCTCGGCCCCGCGCACGTCGCGCTCAATGTTGAGGCGCTGATTTGCCAGGCGTAACAAGTATTCGGCTTCGGCCAATAACCAGTCGGAGCGACTGCTGGCATTTAATTCCAGCAGCTGTTGGCTGGTGTATTCGCTACGTTGAGCCAGTTCCTCGAGCGCTTTTTGAGTGGCTGCTTGCCGTGCTGTCTGCGTTTCGTTAAGCCGTAACAGGTTGCGTTCCAGGCTATCCATGCGTTGTTCTATCACCCGCTTGTAATCGCTGCCAAGCGCTAGTTTGGTATCTTGCTGTTGCAGTGCGCTCCAAAAATAGAAGCTCAGAGCAGCCAGCGTAAGCATGGTAATTAACAGCAGTATCGCAACCAATATACCCAGTTTACTGGTTTTACGGGGCGGAGCGGTTGCCGGTGAAGGAAGTGATGCGTCAAGCTCAGTCACAAGTCGTCCTGTTGTCGTTATTGCTTACGAAATCCCAGCCGCGTGCTGTCGATATTCGCGACGCATTCAGTCGCGAGCGTTTTTGAGGCAGCGAATAATATCGATGGGCATTAGCTTGTCCGTCACGTAGGTTAATTTGAAACCCAGCGACTTGGCAACTTGGGCGACGCGCTTACTGGGCACGATCACCTTTGCTACTTGAATATCATAGTCTATTTCACGGGCATAGCCGTGCAGGTTTTCGATGGTTTCGGCGCTGAGACAAATTACCCAGTTAGGTCGAAACTCGTTCAATGCCTGTCGTAGTTGCTCTTTACCGTAGCTTGGTCGTCTGCGCTCATAAAGCTCCAGCGTATCGACACGTGCGCTGCGGTTGGATAATTCTTGTTGTAATACCTGTCTACCGTTTTTCCCCTTCACCAACAGTACTTTCTTCTCCCGCAGATCCTGCAATTCGGGCAGTTTTAAAAGAGCTTCAGAGTCTAAATCACGCCTGTTTTTATGCACGCTTAGACCAAACTGTTCAAGTACGGCTGAGGTTTTGCGGCCAATGCCAAACCATTGTTGCCCGACCGGTAATTGCGGCCAGTAAGTGTCGATCCACTCCAGCATGGGCTGCGCGGCATACTGGCTGGTGACCAGCACGTGGCTATATTGATCCAGATCGATAATGTATTGTCGCTGGGTACTGTCAGGTTCGATGGGCACAATCTCCAGACAGGGTAAGCAGTGGACCGAGGCCCCCGTTGCGCTCAAAGCGTTTGCCAAAGGCTCGGCATCGGCGTGGGGGCGACATACCAGAATGCGTGTGCCCGTGAATAATTGGGGTAGCGACTCACTCATGCAAAATAGCCAGCAGTTTATCGGCGCCTTGTTCCAGCAACTGTTCTGCCACCTTGCGGCCCAACGCTTCTGGGTTATCAATTGATCCGGTCGCTTCTGCGCGCAGAATTTGCGTGCCATCAATGGCCCCTACGAGACCGCGCAACACCAGTTGCTCACCACTGCGCTGGGCGAAGCCTGCAATGGGTACCTGGCAACCGCCATGTAGGCGATGATTCATCGCGCGTTCGGCGCGCACGCACAGGCTGCTGTCTTCATCAATAAGGGGGGCAATCAGAGCTTTTATATCGGAATCGTCGGTCCGACATTCTATGCCCAGAGCGCCCTGGCCGACTGCGGGTAGACATTCATTACTTAGAACGCTGCGCACACGTTGGTCGAAGCCCAGCCGACGCATGCCGCTTTCGGCGAGCACAATGGCGTCGTATTCGCCCCGATCGAGTTTTGCTAAGCGGGTGTTAACGTTACCGCGTAGCGTTTTGATTTCCAGGTCGGGCCGTAGTGCAGCACTCTGACATTGTCGACGCAAGCTGGCAGTGCCAACTATCGCGCCCTGTGGCAGCGCCATCAAATCTGAGTATTGGTTACTGATAAAGGCATCAAAGGGGCTTTCCCGCTGGCAAATGGCTGCAAGCTCAAGCCTCGGAGGGAACTCCATGGGCACATCTTTCATGGAGTGTACGGCGATA
>JAWWBW010000163.1:0-7049 GCA_033720775.1 Oleiphilaceae bacterium
CACCCTTTACTGTTTTGCTGTCATTTTTGTGTGTGTCTACAGCGCATGCACGGAAGTGAAAATGGCGCTATGTGGATTAAGTGAGTGTCCCGAGCAAGCGCTTTGTTCTGGCGTGAGTTCACAGTTTTGTTATTCCGTTAAGGCAGGTGTGTTTAAATATGGCGCCTGAAGTCAATCTATAAGTTATTGAATAAATGGATAAAAAAAGCATTTTGTAAAAACTGCTTGCGGCAGAACTTTTTCAATCCCCCATTTGGGTGATTGCTGATGGCGGGGGCTGACTCATAAATTTTTAGGCGTCAACAATAAAAAAAACCGGTACGCCTTAGTGAAGTTCTCTTCTTCGTTGCGCAGTCAAGAAGTTAAAAAATACAGCGTTACCCGGTTAAAAATAATGAGAGCTTCAACATGTCAAAAAATGCCAATCGTGCCGAATCGATTGAGCTGGATGACGAGTTTATCTACGTCTGCGAAGAAGGGTGTGAAACGGCTGAGCCAACCCTCGATGTCAAGATCGAGCCCTTCTGTGCCGCGCTCGATGTAGAGTACTTGTTCCGGTCTCGATACAAGCAGTTAAAGAGCTTTATTCGAAAGCGTGTTCATGATGAACAGGATGCCGAGGATATTGCACAAAACACCTATCTCGAAGCCTTAAAAAAAGCCGAGAGCTACAAGGGGCTGTCGCGCCCCGATGTGTGGTTATTCGGTATTGCGCTGAATCTGGTGCGAAACCATCGTAAGAAGGAAAAGAACCGGGCCCGCATGTGGGAAGAAAACTTCGGTCATGATCAGTCAGATTATATCGAAGTGGCGCGTAGTCCCTGTGACCTGGTGGGCAACAAGGAAGTGCTGCAGCGCGTCAGTCGCGCGATCGAAAAGCTGCCCGGCGAAATGTCGCAGGTGTTCAAGGCGGTGGTGCTGGAGAGCAAAAGCTATCAGGAGGTGGCGCGTTCTTTGGGCTTGCCAACGGGTACTGTGCGCTCACGTCTGGCGCGTGCGCGGGACAAGATCAAAGCCTTGGCATCGTAACCGCAAACGTTACCCGAGAAGCAGTTTTGTCAGTGGGTTTTATTGGTGGCTTTGAACTCTTTTTGAGGTGGCGACACTCACCCACTGCATATTAGAACTAGCGCGGAGAACGCAGATGGAACCCACTCAACTTTCCAGCCAACTTTCCAGTCAACTCTCGATGACGCACACCGCCTTTGCTCAGGGTAGCGGTGGCTGTTGCGGGTCGGCAAACCCCAATGCACATGGTGGATGGCAGGGTCGCGGCAATGGTTCGTTGTCATTGCTGGGGCAGGGCGGGCCAATTTCCTTTGGTATGTCGGGCAGTTTATCCGGCACGGCCAATGCCATGATCAATGCATTGAACCCGACGGCGGCCAGCACCCGGATGGAAGGGGGCAAGGTGCACTTCGCCAATGATCATTACGACATTAACGTGTCGGATCATGGTGAGATCAATGTGCATAACAAGCACACCGGAGAACACTACCGTATTTGGGGTGACCCCCATGTGGATGTGGATGGTCAGCGAGCTTTCGACTTTAAGGGTGATACCAGTTTCATTCTGGATGATGGCACCAAGATCACCATTCAGACCACGCCGTGGCGCGGCAACAATGGTCAGACCATTTCTTCAGAGGTGTCGATCATTGACGGCCAGAGCAATTATGGTGTGCACATCAAAGGTGTTGATGATTACCACAGCGGCGATCTGACCTTTGAAGAAACGCGCAATCTTGGTCAGTTTCTCGATTCGATGATTGACGATGGCAATTACGTGCATGAAAACCCGGAAGGTTCGGGGTTTATTGCGGTCGGGCAGGATGGCTGGGCCGAGGTGGACCAGAGCGTGATGAACTTTATCGAAGGGGCGCCGGAACGCCTGGGCATGAATGATTGGTTGAGCGCGCTAGACGGTTTTTTGCCCGACAGTCCGCTGGCGGCATTTCTCTTGGGGGCATCGTTACAGTCTACGCTGTCTGATCTGACGGGGTGGTTGGAACAGTTTCGCAGCCACGACAGCGGGAGCACGGCTGAGCCCTTGTTGCAACGGCTCGATAGCCTATTGTCGCTCGTGCAGCAACAGTCTCGACCCTTCGGTTATTTTTCGGGGCTGAACGAGATTCATACCCAGGGGGCGTATGAGTTAGGAGCCGGGTTTAATCCCTTCCACTTTAATTTGCGCTATGCGCGTTATTAATGACGAACGCGTAAGGGGCTGAGTGTGGCGCAGCGCGCACTTGCGCGTTGTGCCGTGCTAATCAAATTCAATGCCTTCGGCCTTGAACAGGGCCTTGAGCTCTTCATAGCCTTCAAGATCGGCCAGCAGGCGCTCGCGCTCCTGCTGCGCCACATCAATCCAGTGTTGGTCATTCAATGCGCCAACAAGGGCATATAAAAAATTTAAACTCGGTTTGAACCCGCCTTGCTCGCGTAAACGCATAAACGCGCCTACCGCACCCAGCTCACGTAACTGCGCTTCGGTATGAATACCAATGGCGTTGAGTTGTTGTTCCGACTTGGGGCCAAGCCCCTTGAGTTTGCTTAATTCACCCATGTTTATTCCTTATCTGACCCATAACGTGTGTGGTGTTGGGCCTCCATCTGAAGTGTGCTTTTTATCATTCCTTTTTTCATTGAACCATCTGCATCTCTGTGACACTTAATGGGGGCAGATCATCAAAAAGTACAAGACATCTGCAACTTCTTTGTTGTCCGTTTTTAAAACCAAGCTGTAGCGAGAGGGAGTTTAGTATCCACTCACCCTATGCAAAACCATACAGGTAGCAAACATGCAGATAGATAACAATGCCGCAGCGGTACAGGTCGAACACGCTATTGAAGCAGACATTTCACACAGTGCCCCACTGATCGAAGGCGAAGCCAATATGGCGAGTGAGGCGGGTTTATCCATGAATTTACAGGAGCAGAGCGCGTCTTTTGATACTCAGGCGTCGGCCAGCGCGCTGTTCAGTGCCGAGGCAGCAAACGATGGTCTGCCCACCGGTGATACGGGGCTGGCTGATGCCCGCGGTGATGCCCTGACTTATGAATTGGCGCGCGAAGTCTTTGATGAAGCCGTACTAGCCTTTGATGCCTACGACGACACCATCGGAGAAAACGCCAGTGCCTTGGGCTATTCACGCTTGAGTGCCGAACAACTGAGCGGTGTGTTGGGTGAAGAGGTGGTGTTGGACGATCCGGACACGGGCTTTAATGCAGCCGTTTATCAAGGTGCCGATGGCAACATCACGGTGTCTTACCGGGGCAGTGAGTCAGGCGACTGGAACGATATTCGTGAAGACTGGCTGGTAAGCGATGTGGGGCAGGCATTCTTTAATATCCCAGAATCTTACCGTCAGGCGGCTGATCTGGCGGGCCAGATGAAACAGGCTTTTGGCGATGACGTGATGCTTACCGGGCACAGTCTGGGTGGTGGCATGGCCAATTATGCCGCGATCGAACACAACCTCGACTACAACGTGTTTAATGCCGCCGGTCTGGCGCAGCATACGGTGAATGAGTTGGGCGATAAAGTCGATGGTTACAGTCGCACGGGTAATGTGATTAACGACGAGTACGACCCCCTTACCAACTATGGTGGTCGCTACAATGATGAAACCTGGGGGACCAATGCCGAGCACATAGGCGAACAGAACCTGGTGTTTCTCAACAATAACAGCTTCAACTGGTTTGATACCCTGTTTAATGTAGGAAAACGCGTTGATGCTCATATGATGACTGCCACCTTGCCATCCTTGGCTGAGGCTGCCGGCTACGGGCATCTGTACAGCTAATGCACTCGCTTTAGGTTTGCGGTGGCACACTGTGTCACCGTTTTTTCCTGTCCATTGAACTTCTTTTGGCCTCGCGACACTCATCTCGCGTAGGTTGTTTTTGAAGTGGTAAATGATTGAATGCCGGGTGTTCGCGTCATCTACACTCGCCAGGTGACCTTCATTTGCAAGTCTTATTCAAAACAAGTTTTCCTGCCTATCACCTCCAACATTGATGCAACAAATCTAACAAGAGATCAATTACCGTGCTGCGGTGCATGCGCAGCACGGTTTAAAAGGAGAAAGTTATGCACGTTGATAATGCCGCGTTGGCCATTGATAACAATGTTGCCCTGGAGGAAGCGTCGCGCTCCACCGGGTCCGCGGGTAACCAAATTGCAGAACCGATACAGAATCAGCCCGAAGCCGGGTTGTCTGCCTCGCTGGAAGCGAATACCGACAGTGCAGAAATGACCGCAACAGCCTCAACCAGTGTGGCGGCGGCGAATGATGCCTCGGTTGAAGGTTTGCCTGCGGGTATGACCCAGGCCGAATTCGATAAGGCGGTGGATTATGCCAAACTCTCATCTCAGGTCTACGATTGGGATGACTACGCCACTGCTGAAGCTGGAATGGCATTGTTTAAAGGTATAGGGGATATTCGTAATCAAGACTTTTCTACACCCAATTACCGCGAAGTAGGCGGTAATGTTGGTAACGCCATCGACTGGTGGGGTGGCCGTGATCAAGGGCTGGACTACACCGTATTTGAGAATACCGAAACCGGTGATCTGGTGGTCTCCTATCGCGGATCTGAGCCCTTGTCTGCTGAAGACTGGGTAGAGGATGCCGAACAGGTGTTTGGTGATTCGGAGCAGTACGAGCAAGCTGTGAATATGGCGCGTGATCTGGCGGCGCAGGTAGATGCCTACAACGCTGCCAACGGTACAGACAAGCAATTGTCGTTTACCGGGCATAGTCTGGGTGGTGGCTTAGCCACAGCATCGGCCCTCGCCACTGGCAAAGAGGCCATTGTGTTTGATGCTGCCGGATTGTCGCAGGGTACTATCGATCAGAATAATCTGGATGTCTCCCATGCCGACAAGATCACTAACTTCAATGTTCAGGGTAGCTTTGTAACCGATGCCAATGGCAGACAGGATGACGAAACCATTGGAAGTGGTTTGGGGGGGATCGTGCCTGAAACCAAGCAGTATGGTGAGGCCCACTGGTTGCAGGGGGTGAATAAACAGGCCGATTTTGGTGGTTGGTTGATCCCTGACTGGACCAATACTGCCAAGCTTGCCGAGTCTGTGCTCAATCATGCCTGGCATGTATTCACACACCAGCTTGAGAATAAACAGTTTCTTGCCTGATTTGGTTTGGATGTATGTAGGTTAAACTGTTTGTAATAGTAAGAAGCCCGATATCTATAGTGTCGGGTTTTTTTATGATCTATCGCTCGTGCTGAGAGTGCTCGAAAATGGGCGCATTAATAGGGAGGTTTGCTTTGATCAATGCCGGAAAGGCTGGGAAAATGAGGATTGAGTGTCAGGAATGTTTCCACTTTTTTGCGTCCGTCAAATCCATTATTTTGTAACTCATTGTTAATATATGTGTTTTTATTTTGGCACTATTCCTGCTAATAAGGTTGTGGCTTGGTCGTCGCCCTAATTGCTGTAGGAACTTGTCATATGAAAACACTCATAAAACTGGTAGCACTTACCACTCTCACACTCTCTCAAGCGGTTTCTGCTGGTCTGATCTGTGGCCCTGCACAGGTGGTTGCTTTCACCAATAATGCTGGCTGTGAAATTGGCTCAACAAACAATGACACCTTAAATCCGACGCAGGTCAATATTGATACTATGTTTGGTTTCAATGACTGGCTGTTCGCGCAAAAGGATGACGAACTGGACGGGACAGAAGAAACATCGATTGATGTAGGCTTTACTATCACAGGAAACACACAGTCGGGCTCCTGGGCTATCAATAACATCTGGTCTACCTGGTCGGAGGTGATGATTGTCGCCAAAGGCGGAAGCAGCAATAACACTGATCCAGGTGAGTATATTGGTTACCTATTGGTAAATGGTGAAACCAGCGGTCAATACACAACACCCTTTATTAACAGCAATAATGGCAATGCCAAGCAAATTTCGCACATGAGTGTGTATGTGCGTGGCAGTGTGACTCAGGTTACAGAGCCTGCCAGCATGTTCTTGCTGGGTTTGGGGTTGATTGGTCTGGCGGTCGCGCGTAAGCGAATGACTGTCTGATTCAGCTTTTTTACCTTTCACTTTTCGGTCGATAAGAACCGCAGCACGTGCTGCGGTTTTTTGTTTGAAGTCAGGCGGAGGCAAAGCGGTATCTAGCCAGCTCCCCAGCCAGTGCGTTGATACCAGCTTCGGCTTTGGCGTAGGCGGCATCAAGCGCCTCGGGGCCGGCTGCAGTGGATGTCATGTGTAAGGCATTCACGCGGCACCCCATGCAACTGCTTAACCACATCTTGATATAGCGATAGGCATAGTCTTCGTGTTCGTTGCCCGAGCCTTCGGTGTAATCGCCCCCGCTGCTGGTCACCACTACCGCATCACGCGGAGGCAGAACCGGTATATAGCCTTGCTCTGGGTGCCAGTTGAAAGTAAGCCCGGGTTGCGTCACGACATCCACGTAGTGCTTCAACACATAGGGGACGCCCCAGTTCCAGGTTGGTAAGGCAATCACGATCATATCTGCAGCGGCAAACTGCTCCACATAAGACTTGAGTGCGCTCCAGCATGCTGCCTGTTCCTCATTTAGAGGGTTGCCCGAAAATGCCGCGTATTTGGCATCCATTGTGGTGCCGTTCATCTGGGGGAGCTTGGTGTGCCAGAGGTCCAGTACCTCGATCTCCCAGGATTCGCCAGGCTCATTATGCTCCTGTAAGCGTTGAATAAACCGCCGGCAAATGTCGGTGGTAATGGATTCGGTTTTACGTGGTGATGATTCAATAAAGAGTAGCTTTTTGCTCATGCCGGGCTCCGTTTTGGTTAGTGTGCCTGAGTGGTACTGCACCACACCGGTCAAGGTGCGGTAGCGCAGATTCATTCAGGCAATTGGTTAATGTAATGCTTGATCTGTTCGACGGCTTGTTCATCGATCAGGTTGGTCCCGGTAAAAGGCATCTTGACCGAAATGGGTACCGAGAAGCCGGCGAGGTGATGCCATTCGGGAATCACAAAGGTGTAGTGATCGGTCTCGTTGGTCATGCGATAGATAATG
>JAWWBW010000164.1:0-7045 GCA_033720775.1 Oleiphilaceae bacterium
ACGATAGATTTCGTCGGCCAGCGCTTCAGCGCGCTCAGGGAAATTAGTCGCTTGCACGTCTTGAAATACTTTCGTGACCGCGAGCGGTACGGCAATGGGGTTGGGATCATTGGCTGCATCCAGTACAGGGAAAATATCGGCTCCCAGATAGATATTGCGTGACATGACTTTGATTTTGTCGTCGGCATAACTGGCGAATGATACTGTGACCGACACTACGGCAAGCAGGGCTGCCCATAGCTGATGTTTGAGTTTCATGTTGAGTCTCCATTTATTGTTAGTTTTTTCTGTTCACGATTGCGTTAGAACAGGGAGAGTTCGGCAAAGATGTTTGCTTGCCTGGCTCCCATGCTTTCCATTCAGGCCGAAGTGAAAACACGGGATTAGTTTGGCGTGAGGGCACCTGAACTCGCAGTACAAAATCAGGTTAAAACGTGTTGAAAGAGGGAGAACTTCAGATAAAAACCTGTGTGATTTCGCAGTTTTGCGCATTTGCTTATACGACAGCGATTACGAATAGGCGCGATCTACGGCATCAACCAGTTCGTTCAATTCCTGATAGTCCTGCTCATTCAGGTCGCAGTGATCGAGTACGAAATTTGCGGTTTTAATTACTGCCCGCCAACGGGGCTTGGCGGGAAGTGTTTTGACGCTTAAATATTTGTCGAGGGTGCGAGTCTTGGCTGTGGTGCCATCAATATAAACGCGCCAGCACCGGCTTTTTTCGGCAAGATCGGCCTTGGTCTGGTGAGTGTAACGCTCCCAGGTCAATAGGGCGGTACGCAATGTTTTGACGACTAGCTCTTTGGCGCAAGGGACATCGGTGTGCGCGACGGCTAACTCGCTGTCGCTTGCTTCCTGCAGTGAACCGCTTTGTGTTGCCCAGCTGAGGGCCGCTTCAATTTGTTCGATGCGTTGTCTGCTTGCGGCCAGTTCTTCGCTTAGTCGGCCCAGCAGTTGTTCTGGCTTGTTTCGCGATTGTGTTTCGTCCTGAATCAGTGCGGCGTAGTAGCCAGTTCCATCGTGCTCATAGCGGCGCACTTCCAGTTTGAAAGTCGTCCCGCCGGTAAGCTCTGCAGTGAGCGTAAACTCATGTTTGCCGGCAGCGACCTGTTTGATAAAGTGTCGGTGCAGAGTCTGGGATAGGCATGCAGAAAGATCGGTGGTTTCGATCGGGTCGGCGGTAAGGCCAAGCTGTGTTCTGCCGGCTTCGTTCACATGGCGAATGTCACCGTGTTCATTGAGTAACAGTAGCGACTCATCGGCTTTGTCGAGCACGCTCTGCAGCTGTTTATTCGCACATTGCAGTTCGCGCTCCAGAATTGCCTTTTGCGCGATTTCATTTTGTAGCCGCTCGTTTTCGGCGCTGGCCTGCCACAGCCGTGTGACGCTGAGTTGACTGAACATGCGGGCCAGGAGTTCCTGCTCATGGTAGGGCTTGATCAGATAATCATTAGCACCCGCACCAAGGGCCTCGACGATGTCGCTAATTTGATAGCGGGCAGTGAGCATCATGATGGGGAGTTCATAGTGATCGTAGTGCTGACGAATGATGCGGCAGGCTTGCGTGCCACTCAGTCCGGGCATCATCAGATCGAGAAGAATCAGCTCAGGCCTGGTGTCCTCCAGTCGGTGAATAAGGGCATGGGCATCGGCAAAGGTTTCTACCTTGTAACCCGCCTGTTCCAGCAGGCTGCGTACCAGTTCGCGGTTAACCTCTTCATCATCGGCATAAAACACGCGCGCGGCTTCACCATAAGGCACATAAAACTGCTTGCCCCCATCGCTGTGTTGGTGAGTGGACAATGCGGGTTTATTTGTTTCGTTGTGAGCTGTAATCCCTGCGTGTTGTTCTGCAATGCCCTCCTTTTGGAGGGGGGCAATATCGGGTTGCAACGTCGAGCTGGTCTCAGTGGTGCTTGTCTCGCATACGGCGAGACTAAAGCAGGCACGAGTGCCGCCTTCCGGAACAGCGGCCAGCTCCAAATCACTGCCATGCAATTGCAAAAGTTGGCGGGTGATCGCCAACCCCAGGCCTGCTCCCTGTTTGGGTGTGTCGCCATTACTGCCGCGTGCAAAGGGCTCGAACAACACGTCGTGGAGGTCATCGGGTAAGCCTGAGCCCGTGTCTTGAATGCATATATGAACGCGCTCATTCTGGTGTCTGGTGCTCAGGACGATGGTGCCTTGCGATGTGAATTTAATCGCATTGCCCAATAGGTTGAACAGCACCTGCTGGATTCGATGGGGGTCGGCGATTACTTTGTCTGTCTCGGAATCGATGTTGAGCTGTAGCGTCACATCTTTGCCATGCAGCAGTGGTCGCAGGGTGTTCGCGGTGTTATTGAGTAGCGTGGGCAGATTAAGGGTGCTTGTTTGCAGGCTCAGCTTGCCGTGTTTGATACTCGAAAAGTCCAGAATGTCGTTCACCAATGCGGTCAGGCGTTGGCTGGTGGTTTCGATTAGTTCTACCTGGTGAACCTGATCTGAGCGCATATTATCGCTGTTGTCCCTCAGGCGTTGCGCCAAGCCATAAATACCATGTAGGGGGGTGCGCAATTCGTGTGAGGTGGTGGCGAGAAATTCATCTTTAAAGCTATCGAGCTTTTCGAGCTCAAGGTTGCGACGACTCAGCTCCTGCGACATCTGCTCAATGGTTTTAAAGTTGGAAAAATAGCGTCGAATCATGGCGCTTAGCTGAAATAATACAAAGGCAAGCGCACCTACGTGCATCAGATTGGGTGTGTCGATAATGTAGCTGTAGTTGAGTGAGTCATTCACCGCAGCCAGTACAAACACCGCGAGGCTGACGCCAAACATGCGACTACCCCGTCGGCGTGCCTTCAGGGCTTTACCGTAATGCCAGAGCACCACTGGAATAATCGCACCACAGGCCAACTGAAATGGCACATTAAAGGCAGTGTAAAAGGCAACCGGTGTGAATAGAGCCAGGGCGACAAAGGGGCTTGCAATGAGCCAGCCGCTGTAGATTAGCCATTTGGGCGTGTCTTCAATGAACAGATAGTAAAAATAGCTGAGGAAGAACGGCAGGCTCAGGTAAATAGTCAGGTTCTCGAGCGCTTGCAGGGTGCTCCAGTCGCCAAGGCCAAACAGGTAGAACACACGTTCATCGATTAGCAGGCGGCGCAATCCAATGGCAAAACAGAGCAAGCTGAAAAACAGTACTTTTTTATCCTGTCGCCGCGATAGGAACATCAACAGACTTAGCAGGCCGGTAGCCAGCAGTAGGCTGCCAACAACGCCCGCTTGTATTAGTGGCTTCTCACGCAGGGCAAAGACGCCGCTGTCATCCGTAATTTTAGGGGCATACCAAATACCGCCCCATTGATAGTGGAAATTTGAGGTGTGAATCACTAGGTTGACGATACCTTGCGCGTCAGGCTGGATTTCGTATACGCGTGGCAGGTAAGCCGGTCGTTCTTCGCTGGACTCGGTGGCAATGGTACCGTTTCCTCCACGCAGGCGGCCATTTACCCACAGTTGATACGCGCTGGCCATATCCGGCATATACAAATGAAAAGGGCCGGGATGATCGACAGGTAGTAATATCGTTAGGCGGTAGGTGCCATAGCCGAGCGGCGTGATATCGCTATTGTCTTGGCTTTTGGCCTGATTGGGAAGGTGCCAGGCCCCCGGCACTGTTATTTGGCTGGTCGGCAAAGCGAGGCTGTCTGCCGTTACCCATTGTTGCCAGAAAAAATCCCACGGGCCCGAGAGATCATAGGCTGCGCCCTGTTGCCATTGGGCTTCACGCAAATCGATGCTTGCTGCAGCATGCGTGCTTGCACTGCTCACGAGGAGCAACATTACCCATAGTATTCTTGTCATCATGGTGCCGGCTTGCCTGCGAGAGCACGCATTGGTGCTCGTTTTTATTCTTGTTATTGGGTTAAAAAGTGAACCCCTATTCAAAGTTTATCTTAGTCACCCTCATAAAGCTTTGAACCGGGTCATGTTAGAAGTGCTGCGCAAATTAGCAAAAGTGTTTCTCGACGCGCATTGATGGCGGAGTTTGGCGCTTATCACATGTTAAGCTTTGCTGCTTTGGACTAGACCTTATCCGGTAGAGGGACTTCCCATGCTTTATCCAGCGGCGCTGCTTTTATTTTTTCTGGTGCATTTGATTCCACTTAATCGCCTCTGGCGGGAACGATTTGTAGCGCAATGGGGAGAGCGCCGATACCGCGCCATGTTTCGCATTGTGATCATCCTGATCGTCGTGATGGGAGTGTATGGATGGTCCGACTTCCCGAACGTTTATTTTTATGAGCCGCCGCTTTATCTCAAGCACCTGCATATCGCGCTAATGCTGCCTGTTGTGTACTTATGGGTCGCGGCAGAGGTGCCAAATAATCTCAAGCGGGTAGTCCGCCACCCCATGCTTACGGGCATGAAGTTGTGGGCAATCGGGCACCTTTTGGCGAATGGCGATTTGCGATCAATGATTCTGTTTGTGAGCTTTTTGCTGTTTTCGATATTGGCTGTGGTGATCAGTAATCGACGCGGTGCCTGGGTTAAACCCGCCAAACAGCCCCTTAAGTACGATGTGGGAGTGATTGCGGCAAGTGTCTTGCTCTATGTTTTGCTGCTTCACTTTCATGGCCATTTGTTTGGCATGCCAGTCGTGCAATACTTCTCTGTATAGGTTTGCCGTTGATAGAGGTTTGAGGTGCTACCGTTATGGCCAAACGTTTCGTTGAACGCCAAGAACACGCTCCTGCATTGAACAATACCTTGCTAGAGCAAAGGGTGATTTTGTTCGATGGCGTCTGTCGTCTATGCCATGGCTGGAGCCGGTTTATTATGCGTTATGACCGTCAGCGATGTTTTAAATTGTGCAGTGTGCAGTCAGCGATCGGTCGGCAAATACTGAGGGCGTATGACTACCCGGAGCACACCTTTGAAACCATGTTGTTCATTGATCAGGGCGTGTGCTATCAAAAAAGTGAGGCCTTTTTGCGCGTCGTATCTTACCTTGGTTGGCCCTGGAAGGGGCTTCACGTGTTTAAAGTGATTCCTTTGGGAATAAGGGATTGGCTTTATGATCGCATCGCACTTAATCGTTACACGCTCTTTGGCAAATACGATCAATGTCTGTTGCCCACTCCTGACCATAAGGCGCGTTTTTTAGATGAGGTATAGCCGTTTACATATTCATCGGGTGGCTCGGTTCGGGCTCGCGTTTTTATTCTTCTACCACGGCCTCGTGCCAAAGTTGCTCGGTATGAGCCGTACGGAGGTGTACTTGGTCGAGCTGCATAACCTCAGCTTGCCGGTGTCGCTGGTTTCAAATGTGGCGGGAGTGTTGGAGATAGTGCTGGCGCTACTGATTGGCTTGTACCACGCCACTATCGTGCCGGTTTATATTGCGGCAGCTTTACTCTTTGGCTTGCTGATTGATGTGGCGTTTGTCGCGCCACATTTGTTGGGTGAAGCCTTCAATCCTGTCACAACCAATGTATTGGGCTTGTTGTTGTGTTATCTCGTAGTGGTGACGCAGGCTCCATTGCATGCTGGCGTTGGGCGTTCGAATCATAACCTCTGACGCGCAGGTCTGTATTAGCGTATTAAGGGAGTGCACACCCATTGCTGGACACAAGTTAACGACCGCAAATTTGATAAAGCCTCCCGTGATTGAAAAAAAGACAGCATAGAGTCATTGAGTCTATCGAATCGACAATCGCAAAAACACGGTAGGAAAGCAGACGTCGGCCCACCTTGCCTTCACTCAAAATCACTTCGAATATCGCTGCGACCGCGGATATTTGAAGTTCTCGCTAGAATCGACTTAAAAATTAGTGACAATTCATTGTAAGCTTCTTGCTTTAATCAACTTGGGATGGAATCCCAAGTCTAGCTCTATAAGGATATAAAATGCGAAAGATCTTTCTTGCTCTGTTGACGGCTATTCCCCTTACAGCATGCTCAAATGATAAATTAGCTAACGAAATACTCGATGCTTACTGGGACAAGCGCAAACCCTGCATAAAAACCTTCTCAAAGTTTCCTTTCACAATGGACGAGCGATACTACTCCGAGTATGCCCCTCTCCTAGACGAGCTTGAAAAGTTTGGATACGTCACTCACACAGAAAAGAAGGTTAATATTAACCATTCACCCCAAAAAGAGGATGTTTGGGTGAATGCAAGAGCTTATTCACTTACCGAAAAAGGCGAGGTTCTGAGAAGTAGCACTAACCAACTTTGTTACGGGCGATTCGAAACGGTCAATGCTCAAGTCGAAGACGAAGGCGCGATCCGCGGTGTAGAAATAAAAACTATTGCTTTTAAATTCCAAATTACAGACGTTGCAGATTGGGCTACGGAAAACAAAGAACTGATTTATCTTTCAGATAGCCTGTTTGATGACCTTTCTACTCTTGAGAAACCTGCAGACGGGAAGATAAGGATCACTCGCAAAGACGGCAAGGAGTGGCGAAGAAGAAAAACACAGCTTTACTTCGACCCTCCGAGCAAAGACCCAAAGAACGAGCGTAATGTAAAAATCCGACAGCGCCTTGCTGAAGCTGATTATCAAGCATTGTTGTGGCACGAAGAAAACGGAACCGAAGAGCATCGCCTAAAATCTTACTATGAAGTTTTTAGGCATCGACACATGGACAGCGAGCACTACAACGAAGTCGATGAAAAGTACTTGGCTTTAAGCAGCAAAATGCTGAAAGCTCAAAACGATAAGCGGGAAGCTGATACTGAGCTATTCCAAAAACTTGCGCAAGACTTCGCCACAGCGATTGATGCCAAAGATGCTAGCAAGATTGCCTCTTTAACCGTCAGCGGCACGGCAGCAAACAGGGCGCACACCAATAATGCGTTTAAAAGAAACAAAGTAGGCGATTTGTCACTGAAAAGTTTCAAATTCTCGGGCTCTGATAATGAGCTTGTACAAATGCAACTCGATGGCAATATCTATATGCTCAGGGCGAAAATGGTGGACGGTGCCTGGGCAATAAACGGTTATTCCGCAAAGAGCGGACTTTAAGTAAGAGGTTATTACGTCATTTGGC
>JAWWBW010000165.1:0-7043 GCA_033720775.1 Oleiphilaceae bacterium
CGTGGCGCGCAGGCGGCTCATCGAAGGTACTGGCAACCACTTCGCCACGCACCGAACGCTGCATTTCTGTTACTTCTTCAGGACGTTCGTCAATCAACAGTACCATTAAATGACACTCTGGATTATTGCGCGTAATCGACTGCGCAATATTCTGCATCATTAAGGTTTTACCCGCTTTGGGAGGTGAAACCACCAGCCCGCGCTGACCTTTACCAATCGGTGCAACCAAATCCAGAATACGGGCAGACAAATCTTCAGTACTGCCGTTACCGGCTTCCAGAATCAGGCGATCTTGCGGGAAAAGGGGTGTGAGGTTTTCGAACAGAATTTTATTCTTGGAGCTTTCAGGTTTATCAAAATTGATCTGACTCACCTTGAGTAATGCGAAATAACGTTCGCCATCTTTAGGCGGCCGTATCTTGCCCGATATCGTATCGCCGGTACGTAAATTAAAGCGGCGAATCTGACTTGGTGATACGTAAATATCGTCCGGCCCTGCCAAATAGGAGCTGTCCGCTGAACGCAGGAATCCAAAGCCGTCCTGCAAAATTTCAAGTACACCATCACCGTATATGTCTTCACCACTTTTTGCATGGCGCTTGAGAATCGTGAAGATAACATCTTGTTTACGAGAGCGGGCCAGATTATCAAGGCCCATTTCGGCGGCGATTTCGAGTAATTCGGGAACGGTTTTTTTCTTAAGTTCTGTGAGATTCATAGGTCAACTATTTATAAAACGTACGAAGCGGGAGCGCTGTTTGTTGAGGATATTAAGGATCAATAATTGGAGTTTGACACAGCAGGGGGCGCTGCATCTTTCGTTGGACGCAAATCAAAGATAGACCACATTATACCCAGATTCCAGTGCTTTGCTATTTTTTTATTCTCTTCGAAAGGCGCATGAGATTTTGGCACCGACTTGACCGCTATCATTCGCCAAAGCAAAAATGCGCGGTATTGTTCAATCTTGGCGTTTAAGCAGCTGACGCCAACCCAAAATGCACCCTACGACTCTGGGACCACTGGCATGTCGACACATCAAAAATCGGGCACTGATTGCTCGGCCAAGCAGGATCTTATTCCTTTGGAAACGGCTCTGAGTAGAGTCGTGTCATCAATTCAGGCTATCGAGCGACAAACAACTGTAGATTTGGCACAAGCAGTGAATCGTATTCTTGCCTTAGATCTAAGGTCGAGTGTAGATGTGCCCCCCCAGGATAACAGTGCGGTGGATGGTTATGCCATCAACACACAAGAGGTGAAACAGGGAGACTGGATAAACGTCTCGCAACGTATTCCTGCGGGGACGGCACCTAAACGTTTAGCACCCGGTACGGCCGCGCGCATTTTTACCGGAGCAACCGTTCCCGAGGGCGCCGATTGTGTCGTCATGCAGGAAGATACCGACACAACCCCCGATAAAGTAAGCATTCTCAGCGCCTTTAAACCCTCCCAAAATATTCGGGCGCGGGGGCAAGACCTCAAACAAGGCGCCACCATTTTGCAGCGTGGTCAGATACTGAGCCCGCAGGCAATTGGCCTGGCCGCCTCATCAGGTGTCCGAATGCTACCCGTTTTTGCTCCACTCAAAGTTGCGTATTTTTCCACTGGAGACGAACTGGTCGAACCGGGGACGCCCTTGCAGCCGGGGCAGATTTACAACTCTAATCGTTATCTGTTGTCGGCCATGCTTAGCAACTTTGGTTGTGAAGCCATAGACCTGGGCTGCATCCCCGATTCACTCGATGCGACCTGTGCCGCGCTCGAAACTGCCCATCAAAAAGCCGATGTCATTCTTACTACCGGCGGAGCATCAGTAGGAGAAGAAGATCATGTAAAATCCGCCCTGCAACGATTGGGCGAGCTTAATCTGTGGCGCATCGCGCTTAAACCAGGCAAACCTTTCATGTTTGGCCAGATTCAGGGCACGCCGATCTTGGGGTTACCTGGCAACCCGGGCGCCGTACTGGTAACTTTTTGCCTGCTGGCCCGTCCGGCGCTGCTTAAACGCATGGGTTGCGATACCTTATACCCTGCGGCAGAACTGACGGAACTGGCTTTTTCACCGGGCCATAATGGCAAACGCCGCGAGTTTAAACGCGTGCAAAAGCAAGCCGATGGTCGCCTGATTGCCCATCCCAACCAAAGCTCTGGCATGTTAAGTTCGGCTTGTTGGGCCGATGGCTTGGCGGTTATTCCTGAACACAGTGAACTCAAAGCCGGCGACCGGGTCGAATTTTATAGCTTTGCCAACCTCATGTTCCCCCCATATCAAGGAGCACCAGAAGTATGAAAGTGTTATTTTTCGCCAGTCTGCGCGAACGTTTGGGATTAGCCGAGCTGGAGGTGCCGCACGATAGCCATATCCAAAATGCACGCGATCTTATTGAACATCTGCAGCACCGGGGTGAACTGTGGCAGGAGTTGCTGCAAAGTGACCGGCTGTGTATCGCCATCAATCAACAAATGGCACTTTTTGACGACGCCGTCAGTGCGCAGGATGAAATCGCCTTTTTCCCCCCTGTAACCGGTGGCTGAGATGATCCGCATTCAATATGATGACTTTGATACCGCAGACATATACCGTTATCTGCGGCAGGCACAACCGGGCAAGACAGGCGCTATCGTCTTATTTACAGGGCTGGTGAGAGACTTTGGCGATCACAGCGATGTAACGGCAATCGAGTTGGAACACTACCCGGGTATGACCGAAAAAAGTCTGCAACACATTGTTAATCAGGCCAGCGAACGCTGGTGTATAAACAGTTATGCCGTGGTGCATCGCGTGGGTCGACTTAAATGTGATGAACAGATCGTACTGGTAGGCGTGAGTTCGGAACATCGCGGTGATGCATTTGCCGCCTGCGAATACATTATGGACTACCTCAAATCTGAAGCGCCGTTGTGGAAAAAAGAAATTCGAGACCACGCGGCAGACTGGGTCGAAGCTAAAGAAAGCGACACGCAACGCAAACAGCAGTGGGAACAGAAACGTCATTCAAGCTGAACTCCGCATTTTACCTCCGCAACTGCTGCCTCTCGCGAAACGATTTTATAGCGAGCAACAGTATCGCTGTCGCTTTGACCGAAACAGCCAGATTTACGCGCTGTATTTAAAGCAAAAGATGATTGCCTGCGTACAAATAGATCGCGAGCACAACTATTATTTTTTACGCGCCATGGTGGTCGCCAAAAATTACAGACGACAAGGCTTGGCAAGCCAGCTGCTCAACGCTGTCGCACCCTATATCTCAACCAAAGATTGCTGGTGCCTGCCCTTTGTACACCTCGTGTCGCTATATCAAACTGCGGGCTTCTCCGAACACGACGAAACAACTATTCCTCCAACCATTAGCACACGACTTCAACGCTACCATGCGCAGGGAAAACTGCTCGTTGCCATGTGTAAACGCGCTTGATTAATTTCCCTAGTTTCATAGTGGTAGAACCGGCATTTTCGTGCCATTCTTACGGGATAACTCCTCCTCAGACCGCTACAACCACAGGGGAATAAAAACGTGGATTCTATAAAAGTCAGCGACTACATGAGCTCCAATGTAATGACCTTCAAACCGGAAGACAGCGTGATTGACGCCTTGCGCAAGCTAATCAAGTCTGGCCGCTCCGGCGCCCCGGTGGTCGACAATGAGGGGCGTCTCGTAGGCATCCTCTCAGAAATAGACTGCCTGAAAGAAGCGCTAATGGGTGGCTACTATCAAGAAGCAGGAGATCGCGTTGCCGATCATATGACCAGCAACCCGGATTCAGTGCAACAAAGTGACGATATCATCCGTGCAGGGGATTTGTTTTTAAGAGGCCGTCGACGCCTTCCCGTGCTGGACGGCGAAAAGCTGGTAGGCATTATTACCCGCAAGGACTTTGGCCGCGCATTAATCCACACCATCGATCATCCTCACCACGGCAATAACTAGTCATATCATCAGCACACCCTCAGGGGGCAATAGCGACTAGGCTGAGACAGGTTTGTCCGTCGCTGTCTCAGCCACGTCATCGGCCGGTTTTATCAGGCTCACCAGTTCCCAGCCACTCTCGGGAGTGACGCCGCCCTTGCTGGAAACGGGCAGCACTTCGCCATCCGGTCGAATCGCGAATAAGAGTGTAAGTCTGTTGCCGTGTTTCTTACGATAAGCCTCAAAATCAAACTCACCCGATAGCTGGGTCACTTTTACCGTCGCCCCTTTCGATACCAGACTCGCCAATCGTGCGAAGGTCGCCGTTTCGTCAAAACGATTTCGCGTATTCACATACTTTTCAGCCATTTGATGACTGGCTCGCAAATCCTGATCGCCATCGGGCAAACCCAGCACCTTACCGTTGCCCATCAAATCCAGGTAGTGATAAGTCGAGAGTGTGTTTAGGTGTTTGTAGGGTGAGATGGCCAGCATATTGCCGATGCCCGCCAGATTCAGGTTGTTTTCGGCATGTTCTGAAACCGGGTTGCCATAGTAAACATTGAGATTCTCCATACGCGCAGCACGTACGTGCTCCCAACTTGTATCAGTAAGAATCACCGGTATTCCTTTCGATACAAAGGCCTTAGCCAATTGACGTGCAACAGCATTGGCTCCAATAAACAGGAAACCATGATCACCCTGCTCTTTCACTTTAAGCAATGTGGCCAAGGGTGCGGAGGTGATACTCTGTACGATGACGGTCACCACAATCACCAGAAAGACCATGGGAACCAAAGCTGCCGCATCACTGATACCGGCAGCTTCCAACTTAAACGCAAATAAGGCAGATACTGCCGCAGCCACAATACCCCGTGGCGCAATCCAGCTTAAGAAACTACGTTCCTGCCAGCTTAAATCTGTACCAATGGAGGAGAGCCACACCGCCAGGGGGCGTGCGACGAGCATCAGGCAGACAATGACCCACACCGGCCCCCAACCCAACACGGTCAGCGCATCCAGATCCATACGTGCTGCAAGAATAATAAAGAGTGCGGAGATCAACAGAACACTCAGGCTTTCTTTAAATTCCAGTATGTCTTCGACTGGCACACCCTTCATGTTCGCCAACCAGATACCCATGATCGTCACGGTCAACAAACCGGATTCATGTACCAGAAAGTTAGAAAATGCATAGACACCCAACATGAATGTCAGCGTGCCAGCATTATTCAGAAACTCTGGCAGCCAGTGGTTGCGCAGAGCCTGCCCAAGAAGATAGGCCGTCGCACACCCTAATGTTGTACCCAACAGCAATGTGGCACCAAACGTCATGAGGGTTTGCTCAAACGCCTGCACCTGACCACCGCTTGAAATAATAAACTCGAACACCAGTACCGCTAGCAGCGCACCAATGGGGTCGATCACAATGCCTTCCCATTTGAGAATATTGCTAATGCGCGCATTCGGTCTGACCGCGCGCAAAAGAGGCATAATCACCGTTGGCCCACTCACGACCACGATGGCACCAAAAAGCGTGGCAACGCCCCAACTCAAATCCACAAACAGCTTGGCGGCGAGCGTCGCAATCACCCAGGTGACCAAGACCCCGGTGGACAGCAAGTTGCGCACCATCTTGCCGTGCTCACGCATTTCACTGAACTTGAGCGTCAAACTACCTTCAAACAGAATCACCGCAACCGCCAGCGAAACGATGGGAAATAGCATGTCACCGAACAAGGCGTTGGGCTCAAGAAAACCAATAACCGGGCCCATGACAATGCCCGCAATAAGCAGAAAAAGAATTGCCGGTAAGCGCAAGCGCCAAGCTATCCACTGGCAAACGAGCGAGACAACACCAATACTGGCGAGAGAAATGATTGTGATTTCGACCATGTAATATGCAACGAGTAGTTTTGAATGAGGCGAATGAGGACGTAATCGTCCGGCACAGGTCTTAACAATTAAAGATCATTCTGAGCGGATTGCTAGGCTAAACGTAAAGCTTCATTGCACAGCGCGCATGGCAAGCTTTTTTAGAATATGGCTAACAGCTACCATTCCAAAGCATGCCGTTACATGCGTCACGGCACCAAAACCGGAAGCACAGTCCAGTCGCGCAGGTCCACCCTGTTCCGGCCTGCTTTGGCACACCGTACCATCCCCCTGGTCATAGACCAGATTTTCGGTCGAGTAGACCGCGTCCACCGAAAACTTACGTTTCGGGTTGCGCGAGAAGCCATGCAAACGTCTCAGGTTGTTACGGATTTTGGCCAGCAATGGATCTTGCGTCGTGCGACTCAAATCGGCGATGTGAATTTGGGTCGGGTCAGTTTGTCCTCCGGCACCACCAGAAGTAATGATGGGTATCTTGTGGCGCCGGCAATGCGCAATGATTGCCGTTTTGGCTTTCACACTATCGGTCGCATCAAACACGTAGTCGTATTCATTACTCAATACCTGAGCAACATTCGATGGCGTCACAAAACAATGCTGTTCATCGACCTCAATACCGGGCGAAATCTGGCGAAGACGCTGAGCCATAATCTCAACCTTTAATTGGCCAATCGTACTCTGTGTGGCGTGGATCTGCCGATTGATGTTGGAGACGCAAATATCATCAAGATCAAACAACGTGATTTTACCGATACCGGACCGGGCCAGAGCTTCAGCGGCCCAGGAACCCACGCCACCAATACCGATCACGGCAATGTGTGCCTTACTGAAGTATTCAGCCGCAGCCTGACCGTAAAGGCGAGCAACGCCTCCAAAACGGAAATTGTAATCATCCTGCATAAATGGGCTGAACTCTTAATGGGCTAAACAGTCGGGATTATAACGCGAGGCCAGCCGTTTTTAGAGTCGAAAACACACAAACACCGGCGGGCTTGTCACACTTCCTTTACATGACGCTCAGGCAACAACAAGAGATTCCCTGTTGCATCGGCTTCGTTTTGCGCGCTTGCACTGGCGCGGTGCTGAATCACCCCGTAACGCTTGCGCTTGTATGGCGCTAACTGATCGATATCCACTACCACCAAGCCATCCACGCAGTCGTTAAAATCCGGGTCAATGTTAAAGCCATGGAAAAGCGCTCCTCCGGGATTACATAACTCCGTATATTGTTTGTAC
>JAWWBW010000166.1:0-6887 GCA_033720775.1 Oleiphilaceae bacterium
GCTATCTGGATCGCATCAACACACTTAATCCCCGTTTCAATGCCTTTATTACCATCGACGAAGAGCAGGCGCTCGCTGCCGCACGTGATGCCGATGCGCGTCTGGCGAAAGGTGAAGCCACCACGTGGACGGGTATTCCTTTTGCGCACAAAGATATCTTCTGTACCGAAGGTACCCTGACCACCTGCGGCTCCAAAATGCTGCATAATTTTGTTCCCCCCTACGACGCCACTGTCGTCACTCGCTTCAAAGAGGAAGGGGCGGTTTGTCTGGGTAAGACCAATCTTGACGAATTCGCCATGGGCTCATCCAATGAACATAGCTACTACGGCAAAGCCATTAACCCATGGAGTGGCGACACCGAACTGGTTCCGGGTGGTTCGTCGGGCGGTTCTGCCGCGGCAGTGGCGGCCCGCATGGCACCTGCGGCAACCGGCACCGACACAGGGGGCTCCATTCGCCAACCTGCTGCATTTTGCAATCTTACCGGCCTCAAACCGACCTATGGCCGCGTCTCGCGCTATGGCATGATCGCCTACGCCTCGAGTCTGGATCAGGGCGGCCCCATGGCCCGATCTGCCGAAGACGCAGCGCTAATGCTGCAGGTAATGGCCGGGCATGACCCCAAAGATTCCACCAGCATGCGACGCGAAGTGCCCGACTATTCCGCCTCGCTGAATGACAGCCTCAAAGGCGTCACACTCGGCTTGCCCAAGGAATACTTTAACGACCAGCTCGACAGCGACATGGCAGCAACACTTGAAGCCGCCATCGACATTTATCGTCAGCTCGGCGCCACGATCAAGGAAGTGTCACTACCCAACGCAGCCCTTTCGATTCCCGCTTACTACGTTATCGCACCGGCAGAGGCCTCGGCCAACCTGTCGCGTTTTGATGGCGTGCGTTATGGCTACCGCTGCGATGAGCCGCAAGATTTGATGGACCTGTATGAGCGCTCGCGCTCGGAAGGATTCGGCACTGAAGTGAAGCGCCGCATACTGATTGGCACCTACGCGCTGTCGGCCGGCTATTACGATGCGTATTATCGTAAAGCACAACAGGTGCGCCGCCTGGTGAAGAATGACTTCATGAACGCCTTCGATGAAGTGGATGCGATCCTTGCACCCACAACCCCCTCACCGGCCTTTGCTTTTGGCGCCAAAGGTGACGATCCGGTACAAATGTATCTTGAAGACATTTTCACGATTTCAGCCAATCTCGCCGGCATTCCGGGTATATCAATTCCGGCGGGCAAGGTACAGGGGCTGCCTGTAGGCCTGCAGTTACTGGGTCGTCATTTTGACGAAGCGCGCCTGTTGAATCTGGCGCACCAGTTCCAGCAACACAGCGATTGGCACAAAGCCATTCCAGATAACCTGTAAGCCCGAAGGTAGGAGAAGACAATCATGCAATGGGAAACCGTGATCGGGCTTGAAGTACACGTTCAGCTCGCAACAAATAGCAAAATCTTTTCGGGTTCGTCTACCGCCTTCGGTGCCGAGCCCAACACACAAGCCAGTGCCGTCGATCTGGCTCTGCCCGGCACACTGCCTGTACCCAACGAAAACGCATTTCGCTATGCCATTATGTTTGGCCTGGCGATTGATGCCGAGATTAACAAGCGCTCGGTATTTGAGCGAAAGAACTACTTTTATCCTGACTTGCCCAAGGGCTACCAGACCACACAGCTGGAGCAACCTATTGTCGGGCCCGGAAAAGTAGAAATCAGTCTGGCTGATGGCAACACGAAAACCGTCCGCATTCACCATGCCCATCTTGAAGAAGACGCAGGTAAATCCTTACACGAAGATTTTCATGGTATGTCCGGCATCGACCTGAACCGAGCCGGAACGCCTCTGATCGAAATCGTTTCGGAACCGGATATGCGCACAGCGGAAGAAGCCGTTGCCTTTGCCAAAAAGCTCCACTCCATTGTGACCTCGCTGGGCATCTGCGATGGAGAAATGTCTCAGGGCTCCATGCGCTTCGACGTCAATATTTCAATCCGTCCGAAAGGCGAAGAAAAACTCGGCACACGGACCGAGACCAAAAACCTCAACTCTTTCCGTTTTATGGAGCGCGCCATCAAGCTTGAAGTAGAGCGTCAAATCGACGTGTTGGAAGATGGTGGTGAGATCGTACAGGAAACCCGCTTGTATGATGGCGACAAGGATATCTCCCGCTCTATGCGCAGCAAGGAAGAAGCGAATGACTATCGCTACTTCCCCTGCCCCGATCTGCTGCCAGTTGAATTCGATGACGCAACCATTGAAGCCCTGCGCGCTACCATGCCGGAACTTCCCGATGCGCGCCGCGATCGCTTTGTCTCGGAATACAGCCTGTCTGATTATGATGCTGGCCTGCTTGCTGCAGACGCCGATACCGCCCGTTATTTTGAAGCGGTGGCCAAGGCCTCAGGCGACGCCAAACTTTCAGCCAATTGGATGATGGGCGAAGTTTCTGCACGCCTGAACGCAGAAGACCTAAGCATGAAACAGTGCCCGGTTGGCACCGACGCGCTGGCCTTGCTGGTACAACGCATCAAGGATGGCACCTTAAGTTCTTCCGGCGCCAAAAAAGTGTTCGATCTGCTATGGAAACAGCAAGGTAGCGATGTCGACCAGATCATCGACGCGCAGGGGCTCAAGCAGGTGTCCGATACCGGCGCGCTCGAGGCAATGGTCGACGAAGTACTCGCCGGCATGCCTGATCAAATTGCCCAATATCAGGCCGCTGACGAGAAAAAACGCAAGAAGCTACTGGGTGGTTTTATGGGTCCGCTGATGAAAGCATCAAAAGGTCAGGGAAATCCCAAACTGTTCAACGAAATTCTGCAAAAGAAACTGGACAATTAAGCACTGAAGCAATTTGGGTGGCGCAAGCCACCCTTACTTTATCCAGGAAGATAACATGAGACACATTTTCAAAGGCTTGCTGGCCTTAAGCCTGACCGCCATGCTAAATGCCTGTACCAGTGGTGGCGATCCTTCTCCCCAAACCTTACGCCTGATCTTTTTTGCTGAGACTGACACGCAACGCGTAGCCTGTTCGGACCTTAGCAATCTTGGCAGCGAGAATGTCAACGCTTCGGTGCGCGACTTACGCTTTTATATTCATGATATCGTGCTGCGCAACGTAGCAGGTGAACGTTTCTCTTTTACCCCATTCACCAACGATTACCAATCCAGCCGCGTCGCGATGGTCGACTTTACTAATCTGGATGCTGAGTGCCAGGGTGTCGCCAAAGAAGATCACAATGAAATTCTTGGCTCAGTGCTGTCGCACGAAGGCGTGGTATACACCAGTATCGAATTCAGAATTGGCGTACCGTCGAGTCTGAATCATAACGACCCTGCCAGCGCGGCCGCGCCGCTTGATGACACCAGCATGCATATCGACCGCACCCAGGGCTACAAGTTTCTGCGCCTCAAGCTAGACCCCGAAAACAGTTCAGAATGGCTGTTTGAGTTGTCGAGCACCGGCTGTACCGGCGACCCAAGTATTGGCGAGTCCGTGAGCTGTGAACGCAGTAATCGCCCCCGAATTCGCCTGAGCGATCTCGACATCGAACGTGACAATATTGTTTTAAATATTCAGGACTTACTGGCACAGATTGATATTGATAACGACGCCAATCGCGGCTGTGACTCCTCTGAGGATGACCCGGAATGCGTTAACCTGCTGCGCAACCTGGGACTCAATGAAACAACAGGCAATCCCTTTAACGACAATACCCAAACGGTATTTAGTGCTGATTAATATGCGTTGGCTCAGATAGAAAAAAGAGAAAAACAAAGGGGGCCAATGAGCCCCCTTTCTATTTGACGCGTTGCTATTGCGGTAAATAGCTTACACGAGATGCCCCCAAAGATCGTAAGCGTCTGCCTCTTCAATCTCGACCTCCACCAACATACCCGGTTCGAGGTGTGTCGCACCATCGATGAACACATTACCATCTATTTCGGGCGCATCGCCTTTAGTGCGCGCAACCGCACCTTCCGGCGTGACTTCGTCCACTAACACAACTTGCCGCGTACCCACTTTAGCCTGCAAACGTTTAGCGCTGATTTCAGCCTGTTTTTCCATAAAGCGCTGTTGCCGTTCCAGTTTAACCTCTTCAGGAACATGGTCATCCAAAGCATTGGCACGAGCACCCTCGACTGGTGAATAAGTGAAACAGCCGACGCGATCCAACTGCGCTTCATCCAGAAAATCCAAAAGCTCTTGAAAATCTTCTTCGGTTTCGCCCGGGAAGCCCACAATAAAGGTACTGCGAATGGTCAATTCTGGACAGATTGCACGCCAGGCCTTGATTCTTTCGAGGGTATTCTCGGTCGCGGCCGGACGCTTCATGGCTTTAAGAATACGCGCGCTGGCGTGCTGAAACGGAATATCGAGATACGGCAGAATTTTGCCTTCCGCCATTAGGGGAATCACTTCGTCGACATGCTTGTAGGGATACACATAATGCAAGCGCACCCAAACCCCCATTTCACCCAATGCCTGACACAGCTCCAACATACGGGTTTTCACTGGCCGACCTTGCCAAAAGGCCGTGCGATACTTGGTGTCGACGCCATATGCGCTGGTATCCTGCGAGATTACCAACAACTCTTTGGTCCCTGCTGCCACGAGACGCTCCGCCTCATCCAGCACCTCACCGGAGGGGCGACTCACCAGCTTGCCGCGCATATCGGGAATGATGCAGAAGGTACATTTGTGATTGCAGCCTTCCGAAATCTTTAAATAGGAGTAGTGGCGAGGTGTCAGCTTAACGCCTTGTGGCGGCACCAAATCAACATAGGGGTTATGCTCCGTTGTCGCAGGCAGCCATTGGTGCACGGCTCCTACAACTTCTTCGTAGGCTTGCGGCCCGGTGACGGCCAGCACATCTGGGTTCTTCTCTTTGATCAGTTCAGCGTCGCTTCCCTTACCCATGCACCCGGTGACAATCACTTTTCCATTCTCGCGCATGGCTTCATTAATGGCGTCTAGTGATTCCTGCTTGGCAGAATCAATAAAGCCGCAGGTATTCACAACAACCACATCGGCATCATCGTAACTCGGCACCACCTCATATCCATCGAGCTTAAGTTGCGTCAGGATGCGCTCGGAATCCACCAGCGCCTTGGGGCAACCCAGACTCACAAAGCCTACGCGATTGCCACTGACTGGGTTTTCCCTTTCGGCATTGCTCAATTCGTGCTGGTTTTGACTCATAAACAATTCAGTCCTGTTGCGCTAATTAGTACATGGGGCGCGGATTATAGCCAAAGCAGACGCACAAAGCAGGTTGATTTTTGTACGCATATTCTACTCTCGGCAAAAATCGACTTGCCAACGGAGTTGTCGTCGTGACTGCCAAAACAGTCACGAAAGTGCGAGTTTGGTTTTTAACCACCTCGCAAATACTCTACTATGCTGGAGTAGAAGGAAATATGTATGGTCGCACGTGGCTGAATGGGATATGAGCTGGCAGTTGATTTTAAATAAGCAGGTCATTTTAGAGGGTGATTACAAGTCACTCAGCGTCCTATTTGATTGCCTCTCGGGTCTGCATTTTGCCCGTAACCCTCGCGCCTCTTGGCTCGATAAGATGACCGCAGGCGAATCCTACCAACATTATCTGAGTATCAAAGCGAAGGAGCTCGGCGTGCAGTGGCAAGGCACCCTCGTGCTCTGTTCTCCCCGAAGACGCATTGAACGCGCCCACATTTTTGACCAGCACAGCAACCTGGTCATCCATAAATCTGTTAGCGACAACACGGGCAATGTTGGCTGACTCTTTACACTCTTAAACTCCTAAGCGAAGCACCCTCTACTTATTCACAATAGTCTTTCACCTTCTCAGCCGCATGGTCGCCGACTCGCTGCCCGCGTATCCAATCAACCACATCAGCGAACATGTGCTGAGCCTGAAGGTCTCGCGTTAGCATGTGATATCCGTTTTCATACAAGGCAAAGTCAAATGACACCTCAGCTGTCACCATGCGCCGTAACATTTCACAAGTCGGCTTTTGGGGTATCACTTCATCCCTTTCGCCGTATAGCACCAGTAAAGGAAAGTGTTGCTCTTCAACGCTGGCAAGGGCCTGGTCCATCAAGTTGGTCAGCCCATAGATGGCATCAATACGCGTACCTTTGATTACTAAGGGGTCGCGCCCCATCTCGCGCAACGCTTCAATATTGTCGGTGGCCTGTATTTCCAGCCCCTCGCCTGTCGGTCGCCACCCAGGAAAAGTATGAACCGTCAGCCAAAGTGCGAGCCGCTGATACCATGGCTGGGTGTGGCGCGCCCAAACCGCAGGAGCCATCAATATCGCGCCTTTCAAACTGATAGCATCTGAATTAGCTTTCCCTCTCAAGGCCGTTAAAATCACAGCTCCCCCCATACTTTCACCTGCAGCAAACACAGGGAGTTCGGGAAAACGTTTTGCCAGCAGGCCCACCACGGTCAAGAAATCACTTTGCAATTGACCCGGTTGTGACCAGTAACCATGATATGCAGTTTCCCCAAAGCCCCGCTGGTCAAAGGCAAAACAGGCGATCTCTCTCGCCTTCATTGCACTACAAAAATCATCAAAAGCTTTTCGGTAATCATTGAAGCCATGCAGTGCGACGACTACGGCCTTGGGTGTTTCGGGGACATACGTATTGAATGGCAAAAGATAACCATCGGACATAACAAAAGCATTACCGACAATGGATGGCGCAACTTTTTGATCCGAAACGGGGTGAAACTGGGGGGCACTGCACCCATTCAGCCAACACAGAACACATAGAACAAGCGCTATACCGTTACGCTGGCTCAAGGTAATCCACCAACAGCTGTACTTTTTTCTCGCCACGAAACTCATTGATGTTGGGGCGATAGACCACACGAGCCC
>JAWWBW010000167.1:0-6816 GCA_033720775.1 Oleiphilaceae bacterium
ACGGTATCGGGTGGAATCGCGTTGCCTGCTTCGGTTTCGCGATACAGGTGCTTGAGTAATTCCGCGACGGATTGTACGACCTCGTCGTTCTCGCCCTGTATCTTAAAAATATTGCCTCGATAACCAAGGCGCGCACCGGTGCGGCGTTCAATCAGTTTAAGGTTTTCGTCAAATTGGCCACACAGCAATGCCAGCCGCTGGTTGTTATCAGGCTCCAGGCTGATCTGCTTGCTCGCGCTGTTGCGCTCTTTGCTCATGTACGCAAATCCGCTTAATAGTCGGCTTCGTCGATGCGCTCGCCGCGCAAGGAGTTGGGCAGAGCAGCGGTAATGGTCACATCCACAAAACGGCCGATCAGTTGAGCGTCACGGCGGTCGCGCCAGGCTTTGAAGTTAACCACGCGATTGTTTTCGGTGCGGCCCTGCAATTCGCCGGGGTCTTTTTTAGAAAAACCGGTGACGAGAATGCGCTGCGTTGTGCCGACCATTTTGCGCGAAATATCCTGCGCTTGCTGGTTGATGCGTTGCTGCAATATCGCCAGACGCTGTTTTTTAAGGTCTTCCGGGGTGTCATCGTGCAGGTCAGCAGCGGGTGTGCCCGGGCGGGCGCTGTAGACAAAGCTGAAGGAAGTATCGAAGCCGATATCGGCAATCAGCTTCATGGTGGCTTCAAAATCGGCTTCGGTCTCGCCGGGAAAACCCACGATAAAGTCGGAAGAAATGCTGATGTCTGGGCGATGTTGGCGCAGGCGGCGAATTTTGGATTTGTATTCCAGCGCCATGTGGCCTCGCTTCATGGCGGCGAGAATGCGGTCTGAACCACTCTGAACAGGCAAGTGGAGATGGCTGACCAATTCAGGTACCTCAGCATAGACGTCAATCAGACTGTCAGAAAACTCCACCGGGTGGGAGGTAGTAAAGCGAATGCGATCGATGCCATCAATCGCAGCGACCAGTGTGATCAATTCAGCCAGATCTACCAGATCACCGTTTTCGTCTTCGCCCTGATAGGCGTTCACATTCTGACCGAGCAGATTGACTTCGCGCACGCCTTCATGCGCCAGATGTGCAATTTCTTTAAGTACGTCGGCTACCGGGCGGCTGACTTCTTCGCCACGGGTGTAGGGGACAACACAAAAGGTACAGTACTTGCTGCAGCCTTCCATAATTGACACAAAGGCCGAGGGCCCTTCAACACCGGGCGCTGGCAAATGGTCGAACTTTTCAATTTCAGGGAAGCTGATATCAACAATGCCCACTTCACCTTTTTTGGAGGCATCGATCATTTCGGGTAAGCGGTGTAACGTTTGCGGGCCAAATACCACATCTACAAAGGGCGCGCGTTCCCGAATCGCATCACCTTCCTGACTCGCGACACAACCGCCCACACCAATAGTGAGCTCGGGCTTGGCTTCTTTCAGCTTTTTCCAGCGACCCAGTTGGTGAAACACTTTTTCTTGCGCTTTTTCGCGAATGGAGCAGGTGTTGAGCAGAAGAATGTCTGCCTCATCGGCATTGTCGGTTACTTCTACTTCTTGCTCCGCGCGCAACAAATCTGCCATGCGGGCCGAGTCGTACTCGTTCATCTGGCAACCATGGGTTTTGATGAAAAGCTTTTTAGCCATTAATCCTGCTACACCTGTTGAAAAAATGACCGCGAATTATAGCCTCTGAGTGGCGTGAGTTGTAGCAAAAAATTGTGTCCGTTCTCCAATGATTACCGGGTTAAAGCAGGCGCGACTATAAATCATTCATGCTATGATGCGCTCCCCCAAAATGAGTAGTCAGTGCAAAACGGAACATGAAACCCAAGAGTACCTTTAAGGTTATTTTCTACAATCACGAAGACATCTACGAAATCTACGCCACACATGTGTATCCGTCGGACATGTATGGCTTTGTAGAGGTTGAGCAATTATTGTTTGGCGAACGTTCCCAGTTATTGGTTGATCCGGGCGAGGAGCGATTAAAAACAGAATTCAATGGCGTAAAACGCACTTACATTCCGATGAACGCGATTGTGCGAATAGACGAAGTGGAACAGAGCGGCACACCCAAAGTAAAAGCAACTAGCTCTGTGACTAATTTTCCGGGTGGTCCTGCTCCCGGTAAAGGGCCCGGTAAGGGCTCATAGAGCATTCAAAACGCTTAATAATAACCACGATAAAGAGGAGTCCGCATGTTAGTTTACAGCCCTGTTTACGCAGCCTTGTTGGTGACGCTGATTCTGTTTTGGCTTATCGCGTCGTCACGTTCCGGCGTGGCGAGGGCATTGCCTTAGGTGACGAGAAGGGCTCCAGGGCGATGAAGAGTGCGGTGCGGGCGCATGCCAACGCGGTGGAAAACATACCGGTAGCATTGGTGTTATTACTGATGCTCGAATTGAATCATCTTACCCCCTGGTTACTTAACGTATTCGGTATCGTGCTGCTGGCTTCGCGTGTCGCCCATGCCTGGGGATTGTCGCGCGCTAACGGGCCCTCTCCCGGGCGCTTTTATGGTACCGCCATTACCTGGTTGTGCATGGCGGCGATGGCAGCAGTGAATCTTTTGATTGTATTCACGCGGTAAATCATGACTCCCGAGCGTTACCGCAAACTGCGTGAGACTCTGGATCGCCGTCAACCTGATCTGACTTTGCTCACGGAGCAAATTCATAAGCCGCGCAATATTGCGGCCTTGGTGCGTACCGGTGATGCGGTCGGCATGCACGAGGTTCACATGGTCTGGCCCTGGGATAAACACCGTGCCTACAGTGGTACCGCCATGGGCAGCGACCGTTGGGTGAACATAGAGCGTCATACCTGTATGGCCGATGCGATTAATCATCTCAGACAACGGGATTACCGTATCTATGCGGCGCACTTTTCGGCTGAGGCAGTCGACTATCGCGACGTTGATTACACACAGCCCTGTGCCGTGCTCTTGGGTAACGAAAAACAGGGCGTGAGTGACGAAACCGCGGCCGCTGTTGATGCTCATGTGGTGATTCCGATGATGGGTATGGTGGAATCGTTTAATGTCTCGGTGGCGGCGGCCATTATATTGGCTGAAGCCCAGCGTCAGCGCAGTGAGGCAGGCTTGTATGATCAGGTTCGGTTGCCGGAAGAGGAATACTGGCAGACCTTTTTTCGTTGGGCGCATCCCAAGGTGGCGCAATACTGCCATGAAAAAGGCTTGGCTTATCCGCCTGTTCGGGAAGAAGATGGCGAAATCATCGACCCGGCCGCCTGGTACGCCAGCGTACGTGACGCTTCAACTTAACGGATAGCAGAGCGCTTTCGTGTTTCAGTCCATTCTCAAACTCAGCATTCCCATGGTGGTGGGTCAGTTGGCCTTCGCCTCGATGACCTTTATCGACACGCTGTTAATGGGGCAGCTTGGTGTGGCGGAAATTGCTGGTGGCGGCCTGGGTTCGGTGGTCTATCAGTTTTTCTTTGTCGTGGGTATTGGTGTTTTGGTCGCGACCGCCAACCTGATTGCTTTCGCGCGCGGTGAAAAGAACGAAACTGAAATACACCGTGCATTGCTATCGGGCGTGGTGATTGTGTTCTTACTCTTTGCGATCACCGGTTTGCTGATCTGGTACGCCGCGCCAGTCTTGCTGTGGATGGGGCAAGAACAGGTCGTCGTCAACATGGCCGAAACCTATTTGCGGGTCGTGGTCTGGTCGCTGTTGCCCGCTTTTGGGTTTATCTTGCTGCGCAGTTTAATACTGGGCATTGGTGACCCGGCGCTGATCTTGCCGATTAGTGTGATTGCCGCAGCGTTGAATTATCCCGTGAGTTACGTGTTGATGACGGGGCAGTTTGGCCTGCCAGCGCTGGGTTTGCAGGGGATTGCTTTAGGTACCTGCATTATTTCATTTGGCATGTTCATCAGTCTGGCCTGGCTGGTTTATCGCAAACCCTTGTTCAAACCCTACCCATTCTGGCGCGGTTGGCAGAGCTTCAGTGCGCATCAATTGGGTGAGACCTTGCGCTTGGGAGTGCCAATTGCCATGGCGCATGCGATGGAAATCGGCTTGTTCTCGGCGGCCGCTATTCTGATTGGCTGGTTAGGGGTGCAGGCCTTGGCCGCGCATCAGGTGGCACTGCAGTGTAGTGCCATTACGTTTATGATTCCCTTGGGTATTTCGCAGGCTGTCTCGGTCAAAGTGGGGGAGCTGTATGGTAGTCGTCAGCGAAAAGCGCTGCTGCGGGCTGCCCGTGCCGGACTGGTGCTGGGTACCTCAAGTGCCCTGTGCGCGGCTATGTTGTTCTGGCTGTTGCCTGAATGGCTGGTGAGTCTGTTTATTGATGCGCAAACCGCGAATAACTTCGATGAAATTCTCGATATTGCGGTGGCTATTTTGTTTGTGGTGGCCTTGTTCCAGTTTGTAGATGCCTGGCAGGTCATTATTATGGGGGCCTTGCGCGGTTTTAAGCTGGGCGCATCCCCCACCATTATCACCATATTCACCTATTGGGGAGTGGGGTTCCCGGTCGCATATTTTCTGCTCGAATCATACGGAGCCGCAGGCGTGTGGGCCGGTGTGGGAATTGGTCTTGGGGCGAGTGCTTTGCTGCTTGGTGTGTTGTTCGCCTTCACCTTGAAACGCAGTAAGGGCTATTTTTCGGTCTGAGCGCTAAAGCGTATTTGTCCACGCGCGTGCTTCTTTGACGGTAGAAAAAAGGACTACCGGCCACGTCATTTTGTAGTGTTCCGCCATTTGTTTGTAGTGAAAGGCTAGGGCGTCGGCGATAGCGCTTGTCGAGACAATGGCTAGTGCGGGTTCCGGTTGTGCCAAAGACGTTTGGGTATCCTCGAAGGCGATGTCGCGTAATGATGCGAGATCTAGTTTGGATAGATCAGCGGGTGCAAAGTTGAATACCTGATAGCGGCACCTCGCAAATCGTTCCGATTCTCTCAGCTCAATACCAGATTGCAGTATGTCACTGGCACTGATTAAACCGGAAAAAGTGACGTCGACACCACGGTCGGACCAAGTCAGAGAATAAGGCATGTCGCAATCTGGAAGATAAGATAATAGTGTTTCAGTATAGGTCTAGTGGGTACTGCGCACCACGAAACTAATTCCATTGTATCGCCTGCTATCTGATAGCTCGTCCCGGCTAAGTTCAAACCCCCAGTGAAAATGACGGGTTTCGCGGAAAAAGTAGCCTAGTTTATAGGTTGGCCCGTGTTCCAGTTTGTTCTGGCACAGCGTTTTACGCTCCGTATAGCTGTAAGCGCAGTTTTCGTGAAAAAGGGCCGACTCAAGTCCAATACCTGCCTGCAGATAGCCGGATTGGCCGACTTTGAGTGCGTAGCCGGCGACGAGCTCCATTTGTAATGCTTGCTGGTGTTGATCAAGAAAGTCTCGATCGAGGATGGCTTCACCTACTACCTCGGCGTTCATGCCTGCCGACCATTCGGCAAACAAACCGTTGTTCCATTCTGCGCCAAGGCCGATGTTGATTAGGGCTGAGGTGGAGCGGCGCAGGTTGTTGAGGCCGTCGCTCACCTGAAAGGACAAAAGGTTGTATACCTCTGCATTGCATAGGCTTGCCGATAGTAGCAGTACTGCCAGCAGTGTTCGTATAAACATGATGACGAGGTTGATTAGGCAAAAATTAAGTGGTGATGGGGGGGGTGTCAAAGAGACAGAGAACCGATGGTTTATCTGTCTCTTACGCTCTGTGCTTGGGCTTGCTTAGCGCCGTGGTTTGGGATCACGACAAGAATATTCAATACTCCAGGGCGACCATAAATCAAGCCAGGCGGAACCGGCATTAAAAAACAGGGCGTTGTCGAGCAAGCCCACTACCGCATCAAAAGGGGTGACTTCGGTGGTCACCTGATTCCATTCCAGACCAATGCATTCTTCTTCGGTTTGAAGCGGGTTACTGATTTCTGCGAGTTGGAAAACGCTGTGGTGATACCATTTGCGAAAACGAAAACCGCTGCCGGCATCGTATGCACGCTGTTCATCGTCTTCGAATAAGCCGAAGGTCCAGGAAAAACCACCTTCGGGGTCGGGAATGGCTTCGCCGTTTTCGAAGTGAATCACGGCACAGCCTTGCATCAACACCAGCGTAATAATAAGGGCAAGTTGCTTCATTCTACGTCCTCCCGTTTGCACCAGACCATGGCGGTGCGCGGCAGGTAAAGGCCGCCGGTCAGCGTCGCAAACAGTACGTCGTAACCTTTGAACTTTGTTTGCATCTGGGCGACAGGGGTTTTGCCGCAAACTTTACGAGTATTGACGGTGTGCTCGCCGATCAGCCCCCAGAGAAAGAAATGCTTGGTTTGTTCGTAATGAGGGCGGTAGCGAAAGTCTGGTTGTCCGCTTTCGGTAATGGTCACTGCTGCACAGCCGCTGAATAGAATCGCGGCGAGCATGACTGCCAGAATGCGAGGCCTGTGCATAGTTGTCCCTGTTATGGTTGTTGGTTGCCGTCGGTGCACGTAGAGCCGCTAGTGTACTGCAAGTTGTGCCGACGCGGTTGTGTGCGACGGCAAAAATGTGACTTGGTTAGGGCTAGGGAGCCGTCGGTGCGCTAGTCGCAGTCTTTGCGAAACTTTTTGTGGCCCTGTTTGCGCAGTTGTTGAATTTGGTCCAGCAGGTCCTTGGCGCTTTCTGCCGGGCTTTGACTGAGTTGCTCCAGCAAACCGATGAGTTTGTCCATTTCCTTTTGGTAGTTGGCCATTTTGCGCTGCTTTTCGCTCACCAGCAGAGGGCGTTGATCTCGGGCTTCCTGGCTTTGTGTCAGTAGTTCTTTGGCGAGCTGCTGGTAGCTCGCTTCGTCGCCCTCGCGCACGGCCTTGCGCAATG
>JAWWBW010000168.1:0-6804 GCA_033720775.1 Oleiphilaceae bacterium
ATAGGAAAGTTCTAGTGTTCACGGTGCTTGCACATCTATGCAATGCATTAATGGAACTAACATAGCACACCTTGTCCAGGTGTTCTGCGACCAAATACCTCGAATTTATACCTTAAAGCGCCGCACGATATCCCTTAATGCATTGGTGTCGCTACCAAGTGCATCACTTACGTCGAGAGATCGCTTGGCATTGGCTTCGGTTTCTTTGCCCAGCTCTAAGATTTGACCAACATTCGCTTCGATATTTTTGGCGACAGCACTCTGTTCTTCTGCCGCACCGGCAATCTGATGACTCATGTTAACGATCTCGCTTACGCTGGCGACGATTTTAGTCAGGGCTTCAGCGACCTTATGGCTTTGCTCGACAGTGATCTCTGTTGTCGCATGGCTGTTATGCATAGAGGTAACGGCGCCGGATACGCCTTTTTGCAGGCGTTCAATCATGCTCTCTATTTCTTCTGTTGAGCGCTGCGTGCGTTGCGATAGGGTACGCACTTCATCGGCGACCACGGCAAAGCCACGGCCCTGTTCGCCCGCTCGGGCAGCTTCGATGGCTGCGTTCAATGCGAGCAGGTTGGTTTGTTCAGCGATTGCTTTGATTTCCACCAGAACCTGGTTAATGTCCTGGCTGTCTTTATCGACCTGATTAATCATGTCAACGGAGTGCCTGATCTCATCAGCCAGTTTTTGTATGGCCTGAAGTGTTTCGTCGACCACATGCTGACCCTGCGACGCCTCATTTTCGGCAGCGGTGGCGGCATCGGCGGTATTCTGCGTGTTGTCTGCGACTTCATCCACGGCAGACACCATTTGTGTCATTGCATCGGAAATCTGGTTGGTTTCATTCATTTGCCTTTGGACGGCGTTAACATTGGCTTCGGCTGATTCATTCACCCGTCGGCTTTGTTGTGAGACCGCTTCGACGGTTTGACTAACCACATTGATCAACTGGTTCATCTGCTCTGTCATGTCATTGAATTCAGTCGTTAAGTGTCCCAGTTCATCGTGTGAGTTTTTTTCCACCCGTACGGTTAGATCGCCATCGGCTACTTTTCTTGCGGCACGAGAAAAACTTTCAATTGATGTGCGTACAGATATGGAAAATCCCGTATACAGGTAGGCGATCACAAGGAGCACTACGGCCAAGGTTACGAAGAGGTTGCGCCGTGCAGCGGTTTCGGCATCCAGGCGCTGCTCAAGCATGCTGCTGATCTGGTCAATGGTGGCGTTGTTCAGTGAAATAAATTTCGCAATTTCTTCACCCACCATGGGTGCAAACTCCTGCCATGGTTTTTCAAGACGAATAGGGTTGATAATGTCTTGATCCATCACTGTCTGCACATTTTGAATTGACGCACGCAGGTTTTCGATGTGCTTGCTGAGTGCATCATTAATGGCGGGGCTTGATTCCAGAACGACTTCATATACCGAAGCCAGCTGGGTATCGAGATTGGTTAGCCTGTCGTAAATGGCGTTAAGTGCATCACCCAGAGCGTAATCAAGCGTTCCGGTTTGCAGGGCATAAATGCCGATGCTTCTGGCATGCCCCAGTTCATTGATGGCGCTGAGGGTGTATTTGTTGCTTAGCTCGAGTAAAACATGGACTTCGCTAGAGGTGTCTTGTGATAGTCCTGATACCTGGAGTGTTGTGGCCATTAGCGATTCGACCTTTTCATAAAACTCATTGAAGTATCGAAATTGCGTATAGTAATCGGCTTCCTGATTGTCGTTCGCCACCAGCGCACGCCAGTCACTGATCAGCGCTTCTGCCTGGTCTTTGAATACATCGCCGGGTAATGTATCGGCCTCTATCAGCCCCTCAAGTGTTTCGATCTGCGCGTTGACCTCTTCTCTAACAGAAAGCGAAGAGCGATCGAGCTCTGGCATGGTGCGCTGTTTAGAAACGCTTCGAAAATCACGGTATTTCTGCGCATCTACTGCGAGCGTGTAGATGTTTCGGTAAGCCTCAATGCCATTAACTTCGTTTTGAATCTGATCAATGGATTTATTGAGTTGGCTGACCAGTAAGTACGTTACACCGACGATTGGCACTAGCCATAATATACTGATCAAAGTGAATTTGTAGTTATAGGTTAGGCGATTCATCAGGCTGATCGCCGGTTTCATTATGCTCACTACGGGGCCCCCGAGACGTATATTTTTTGCTCGCTGCGGCAATAGGCCGCACTGGATTATGCTGTTATCGTAATATTTGTGACTAAGTTTAGCTCTATAATGCATATTCGCACATACAAAACGCCCGTTAGGTGGGTGTTCTGCGGCTATGCAGGGTGTTACGATTGTTTAATGCATGGCGCACTTGCGACCCCGGAATGCGGCGTACGATAATTCCGGGCCGTTGCGTGTAACAGCGACCTTCGCTGATTAATCCCGCGACCGCTGAGTGATGTGCCAATCTATTATAAAAAATCGAGCAGACGGGAGAGTCTTGGTGTCCGAGGCAGAGCAAACTGAACCCATGGGCGATGCAGAAGTTAATGCGCTGGGTAGTAATGATTTTCCAGACAAAATCGTGCCCGGTGAAACCCGGTTTGTTGAGCGTTTACCGTTTTCTTTCGCCAAAAAACAGGGTGTGGTCGTGGTTTCTGATGAGCGCGGCCAGCGGGTAGTCTATCGACCAGGAATTAGTCCCAGTGCCTTTGCCGAGGTGAATCGGCTAAGCCATGGTCGTCTGACCTTTCATCAGGTAGATGAGGCTGAGTTTGAAGCGGCTCTGGGCTTGGCCTATCAGAACGACTCTGCGGAAGCGATGCAGATGGTAGAAGGTTTGGGTGATGATCTGGATCTTGCCAGTCTGGCCAATTCCGTGCCGGAAACCGAAGATCTGCTGGAGCAGGAAGACGACGCACCCATTATCCGGCTCATTAACGCCATACTCACCGAAGCCGTTAAAACAAACGCCTCAGATATACATATCGAAACTTTTGAAAAACAGTTAATTGTGCGCTTCCGTATCGATGGAGTATTGCGAGAAATCGTAAAACCCAAGCGAGCGCTTGCGCCCTTACTCGTCTCCAGAATCAAGGTAATGGCGAAGCTCGACATTGCTGAAAAACGTATTCCTCAGGATGGACGTATTTCACTCAGGGTTGGTGGACGAGAGGTAGATATACGGGTTTCTACCATGCCATCAGCGAATGGCGAACGAATCGTATTGCGTTTATTAGACAAAAATGCCGGGCGCTTGAGTCTCGATCTTTTGGGGATGTCTAAGCGCGATTTAGACGGTATAAAAACCGTGATCGCACGGCCACATGGCATCATGCTCGTCACAGGGCCTACAGGTTCTGGTAAGACCACTACGTTGTATGCGGCACTGTCACAGATAAACGATCGCAGCCGCAACATTCTCACGGTTGAAGACCCCATCGAATACAATTTGCCCGGTATCGGCCAAACGCAGGTGAATACCAAAGTCGATATGACGTTTGCGCGTGGCCTGAGGGCAATCTTGCGTCAAGATCCTGATGTGGTGATGATCGGTGAGATACGCGACCTAGAAACCGCCGAGATCGCAGTGCAGGCGAGTTTGACCGGGCATCTGGTGTTGTCGACGCTTCACACCAATAGTGCGGTGGGCTCCATCACGCGATTGATCGATATGGGGGTTGAACCATTTCTGATTAGTTCGAGTCTTGTTGGGATCGTTGCACAGCGCCTGGTGCGCGTTCTTTGTAATAGTTGTAAAGAAGGTTATACGGCTGACTCGACGACCTGTGAGTTTTTGCAAGCTGATCCCGCGTCTCCTCCCACTATCTATCGCGCTACCGGATGCGCTGAATGTAATCATCTGGGATATAGAGGCCGGTTGGGCATTTACGAGGTGGTATTGGTTGATGAGCAGCTTAGGGAGCTAATTCATAATCGGGCGGGCGAGCTTGAGCTTGAGCACTACGCGCGTGAGTGTGGCCCAAGTATTCATGCGGACGGTATCAGCAAAATAATGCAGGGCATCACCTCTCTGGAAGAAGTTCTTCGCGTCACTCACCGGGGCTAGGGCTAGCATGGCAGCGTTTGAATATAAGGCTCTTGATGAACGGGGCCGACAGAAAAAAGGCGTATTGGAAGCCGATAGCGCCAGACAGGTACGCCAGCAAATTCGCGACAAAGGCTGGGCCCCACTATCGGTTGAACAAACCGCAGAACAGCAAAAGAACGCGGGCTTGTTCTCTGGCCGTAAGCGTATCAGTATCAAAGACCTCGCACTGTTGACGCGCCAGATCGCGACATTAATTCAATCCGGTATTCCCGTCGAAGAAACACTCAGTGCCGTGGCCAGCCAAAGCGAAAAACCTTCTATTCGGAGCATGATGCTGGCCATCAGGGCCAAGGTGCTCGAGGGGCACACGCTAGCGGATTCATTGGCGGAATTTCCTACGGCGTTTCCTAAATTGTACCGTTCTACGGTGGCAGCAGGTGAGCATGCGGGACATCTTGATCTGGTACTAAACCGCTTGGCCGATTACACCGAAGCGCGGCAACAGGCCCGACAAAAAATTCAATTAGCCGCCATTTATCCAGTGATTTTAAGTGTAGTTGCCATAGCGATTGTTGTGTTTCTGCTCACTTATGTGGTGCCCGATATCATCGAAGTATTCATCAATAATGGGCAGGAATTGCCACCCTTGACGCAGGGCTTGTTAACAATCAGTGATTTTCTGGGTAATTGGGGGTGGTTAATTGCCGCTGCGCTGGTTGCGGCATTTGTGTTGTTTCGTGTTTTGTTGACGAAAGATGCCTTTCGATTTGCCTACCATAAACGCCTACTGCATATGCCGTTTATCAAGCGCATTTCTCGAGGGACAAACACCTCGCAATTTGCCAGCACTCTGAGCATTCTGAATAGCAGTGGCGTGCCCTTGGTTGACGCGATGCGAATATCGTCTGAGGTGCTTAGCAATGATTGCCTCAAAGCGCGTCTGGTTGAAGCCGCACAGATGGTAAGTGAAGGAGCCAATCTGCATAAGTCACTGGAGCAAACGGGTTATTTTCCACCAATGATGATTCATATGATTGCCAGCGGTGAATCGAGTGGCGAACTCGATCAGATGCTAGAGCGCACTGCGCGGCATCAGGAAAGTGATCTGCAAGGTCTAATCGAAACAATTGTGGGTTTATTTGAGCCACTCATGCTGCTGTTTATGGGGGCGGTAGTGCTGGTGATTGTGTTGGCCATTATGCTCCCCATCTTGAATATGAGTAATCTGGTCGGCTAGTCCAGAACCAATAAAAACGACTATTAAAGGAAGTGAATACATGAAAATGCGCACACGCAAACAATCGGGTTTCACCTTGATCGAAATCATGGTGGTGATGGTGATTCTGGGCCTGCTGGTGGCCGTTGTGGCTCCAAACATTCTCGGTCGTGGAGAAGAGGCGCGCATTGGTGTCGCCAAAACACAGCTTCGTAACATCAGTAATGCGCTAGATCTATACAAACTCGATAACTTCAACTATCCCAGTACGGAGCAAGGGCTTGAGGCGCTGGTAACACAACCGTCCGGCTCACCAGAAGCAAAAAACTGGAATAAAGACGGTTATTTGCCAAGTGTTCCAGTCGACCCGTGGGGTAACGAATACCAATACATCAGCCCCGGTTCAGAGGGTCCTTACGACCTTTATTCATTCGGCCCGGACGGAAAAGAGGGCGGTTCGGATGAAGGTGCGGATATCAGCGTCCACGACCTGAAATAAACTGGTAGCGCATGCGGCTTTCGTCCTCAAAGGGATTTACCCTCATAGAGTTGTTGGTGGTGCTCGTGGTGCTGGGGCTAATTGCCGGAATAGGCGTGGCCAACCTTGGGGGGGGGAACCTGCAGCGCGAATTACTTAACGAGGCCAATCGTATGCATGCACTGCTGCGACTGGGTGCTGAAGAAGCAATCGTTTCAAATAACGAAATTGGGGTTTACCTCGATAAAGAGCAATATAGCTTTGTAGTTTACGACGAGGCGGAAGGGCAATGGACACCCACCGACGTTGAGTTTCTTAAAGCCCGGCCGCTGCCAGAGTGGGCACAACTGGATTTTCAACGCGTTGGCAAAAAAAGAGAGCTACCCAAGCCAGAAAAAAAAGACGATCGTGACCCATCTACCGACGATGCGAGTCGCCCGCCCGATCTGATGCTGCTCTCAAGCGGTGAAGTGACTGAATTTGTGATTGGACTCGAGATACAGGGGCAATCCGATTCACGTATAGAAATAATGACCGATGAACAGGGCAACATAGTGTTTGGGAGCGATCGTGCTACCGACTAAGCGTCCATTTCTTGCAGGCTCTCAAACAGGATTTACGCTGCTGGAAGTGTTGGTGGCCCTCATATTTTTTGCGCTGATAGGCCTGGTTTTGCAGCAGGTGACTGCCTCGACCGTAGATCAGTATCGGCGTATCGAATTAAAAACGTTTGCTCAGTGGATTGCGGAAAACAAGTTTGCTGAATTGCATTTAAGCAAATCGTTACCTAAGGCGCGCGAGTACAAAGAAGATCTCAACTTTGCCAATCTAGAATGGCATTTACTATCCAAGGTAAAAACCACGCAAAATCCTGATATTCATCGTGTTGAAATGGAGGTGTATTGGCTCGATGAAAATGAGAAAAAGCGCGTGTTCGTGATGACCGGATTTGTAGGGCGGTATTAGGATATGCGTACACGCCAATCCGGTTTTACCCTGCTGGAAGTATTAATTGCCATTGTTATCACCTCACTCATTGGCCTTGGCTCATGGCAGTTGCTCAATAGTGCGATACGCACACACGAGTTAACCCAGTCGCGGATAGAAGAG
>JAWWBW010000169.1:0-6800 GCA_033720775.1 Oleiphilaceae bacterium
ATGCGCCTGACATGAAACAGTGGTACCACGCATTTTGTGGCCTGACACAATCGCAAACACTCGCATTTGATCGCGCCACACTGGGTGGCGTGACCAGTCAGTGCGTCGCCTTTGCATTTGTGGCGGGGTATCAGTCAGCCATCGAACAGCTGTTTGGTGAAAAGGATCAGCGCCTGAGTTCTCTGTGCGTCACCGAAGCAGAAGGTAACCACCCTCGCGCTATCAAAAGCCTTCTAGAACAGAAACACGAGTATTGGTTGCTGTCGGGGAGCAAACAGTTTGTTTCGGGCGCAGAGGATGCGCAACGTTTGTTTGTTGCCTGCAATACAGGTTGCAACGCTTCGGGCAACCCCCGCATCAAAATCGTGCGGATAGATTTGCCCCATGAAGGGGTATGCATCAATGCGCTGCCCGAATTGAGCTTTATTCCCGAAGTCAGCCACGGCAAGGTCGTGTTCGAGAACGTAAAAGTGACACCCGATGCGGTGCTCGAAGGTGATGGCTACAGCGACTTCGTCAAACCCTTCAGAACAGCCGAAGACATTCATGTGCTGGGGGCGGTGTTGGCATTTCGTCTGGGTCTTGGCCTGCGACAAGCGTGGTCTCCCGCGCTGCTCGAAGAACACTTGGCTTTACTGGGCTGTTTAAGACAGCTGGCACAACTGGACTACAAAGCCCCCATGACACACCTGCAACTCGCCGGTGTAAGACACCAATTGTCGCATCTTATTGCCAGTTCTGATGCCACCTTTGAAGCAGCGGATCCTGCTGCCTATGTGCGTTGGCAACGAGATCGTTCACTACTTAAAGTGGCCATGACCGCACATGAGAAACGCACCGAAAAAGCCTGGCAAAACTTAATGCCTTAGCGCGCGACGCATAGTGTCGCGTCAAGACGGACGCAATCATCTGCTGATCGTGTCTGTCTTGTTTCTGTCATGCTGCATCGCTACTCTCTGCTACAAAAATTCGATGATTGAAGACCATGGCCGAAAATACTTCCACACATCCTGCTCCCAGCCTGACGCACTTGTTCTGGATTTTTCTGCGCTTGGGCTGCACGTCCTTTGGCGGGCCGGTTGCCCATCTTGCCTACTTTCGCGAAGAGTTTGTTCAGCGCCGACGCTGGTTCACTGATCAGGCCTATGCCGATCTGGTGGCTTTGTGTCAGTTTTTACCCGGTCCTGCCAGCTCACAGGTGGGTATGGGGATAGGCCTGACGATGGGGGGCTATCGAGGGGCCGTGCTCGCCTGGTTGGGTTTCACCCTGCCTTCTGCCCTGTTACTGATCGCCTTTGCCATGAGCCTAAGCTACGGTGAATGGCTCAATATGGGCGCGCTGCAGGGTCTAAAAATTGTAGCAGTGGCCGTGGTGATACAAGCTTGCTGGGGCATGGCAAGGCAACTTTGCCCTGATACACAGCGGCAGATATGGATGCTGCTCGCAGCCTGCTGCGCCACCTTGATTAGCGGCATTAGCGGCCAGTTACTGGTCATCGCCGGCGGTGCCCTACTCGGGTTGATGTATCTGCGCGCCCCCCTTCCTGCAGAACCGCGGCCTGAACCGCTGCTGGTCGCCGGTCATAAGGGCTGGTTAATCCTGTTCGCTGCTGGCTTGGTATTGCTACCCTGGCTGGCCAGCACCGGCGAGCACTGGGCAGAAATCTTTTCAAGTTTTTATCGCACCGGGTCGCTGGTTTTTGGTGGGGGACACGTCGTGCTGCCTCTACTTCAAGCGGAGGTAGTACCGCATTGGGTGGACGCCGAACGCTTTATGGCCGGTTATGGTGCCGCACAGGCGGTGCCCGGCCCCCTGTTTACCTTTGCTGCCTACCTGGGTGCATTGAGTCACGCTCCCGAAGCCTCCATCAGCGCAGGCTTGCTCACCGTATGTGCTATTTTTCTACCCTCTTTTCTACTCATTTTTGGTTTACTGCGCTGGTGGCAGCAAGTGCTGCATATTGCCCCCGCGAGAGCCGCGGTTAACGGCATCAACGCGGCGGTCGTCGGCTTGTTGCTGGCAGCACTCTATGATCCGGTCTGGACCAGCGCCATCTATGGGCCGCAGGATTTTGTCTGGCTGTTGCTCGCGCTACTGGCTTTGCATTGGGCCAAATTGCCAACCTGGCTGGTGGTCATTGCCAGCGGCTCAATGGGTGCCTGGTTGCTCTAGGCGCCCCTCAACTGCGCCAGACTTTACTCACGCGGTGAGATTACGCACACTGCTTGTTGCTATGTTCTAACAATCCAGAGACTTGTGAATCACATGCCAGCTTTAAGCCCCAAAGATGTTGTTATTCTCAGCGCACAGCGCACCCCCATCGGCAGTTTTCAGGGGCAATTTGCCTCACTGTCTGCCAGCGATCTCGGTGCCAAGGCCATCGCTGCCGCGTTGTCGGCAGCCAAGCTGCAAGCGACGCAGGTCGACGAAGTGCTCATGGGGCAGGTACTCAGTGCCGGCGTCGGCCAGGCTCCCGCGCGCCAGGCTGCCCTGAAAGCAGGACTACCCACCGCCACACCCTGCACAACCGTCAGTAAGGTGTGCGGCTCAGGCATGAAAACCGTGATGCTAGCGTGGGATCAAATTAAAGCTGGCAGCTTGAACGTAGCGATTGCTGGCGGAATGGAAAGCATGAGCAATGCCCCCTATCTGTTGCCCAAGGCCCGAGCCGGTATGCGCCTTGGCCACACCGAATGCCTGGATCATATGTTCTTTGATGGCTTGCAGGATGCCTATTGCGGCGAACTGATGGGGCACTTTGCCGATGCCAATTCGGTCGAAGATCACATTAGTCGAAAAGAGATGGATGACTATACGCTCGAGTCCTTGGCCCGTGCGCAGAGGGCCATCAGCGAAGGTCACTTTGAAGCAGAAATCAGCCCCGTAAAGACTTCGTCACGCCAGGGCGAGCACTTGGTGACAACGGATGAACTCCCAGGCCAGGCCCGCCCGGAAAAAATCCCGCAATTAAAACCCGCCTTCGGAAAAGACGGCCGTGTCACAGCCGCCAATGCCAGTTCTATTTCGGACGGTGCAGCCGCGCTGGTCATCGCCAGCGCACAGCGGGCTGAGGAAATGTCTGCCACGCCTCTGGCTGTGATTAGAGCGCACAGCTCACATGCAGAAGAACCCGGACGTTTTACCCATGCGCCAATAGGTGCCATCAATAAGCTTCTCGATAAAACCGGCTGGAACATGGATGAGGTAGACCTGTTCGAAATTAATGAAGCCTTTGCCATGGTTGCACTGGCCAGCATGCGGGCACTGAAACTTCCTCACGAACGCTTGAATACACACGGCGGCGCCTGTGCCTTGGGGCATCCCATCGGCGCCTCAGGCGCACGAATCCTCGTGACCCTGCTCCATGCGCTAAAACAGCGAGGCGGCAAGCGCGGTATTGCGAGTTTGTGTATTGGCGGCGGAGAAGCCACTGCGGTGGCTATTGAGCTGGTGGATTAATTTGCTGGGATGTAAAAAGGCAATGTAAGAGGATGAATTGGTCGGACGTCCGAGGCCTGACGTCCGAAGCGAAAAACGAGGCTTAGGCATATATAAAGCTGCAACGAGGCTTTTTACCACATCAGATCATCGGGAATTTTATAATCCGCATAAGGATCGTCATCGTCGATGCTATCTTGCTGTTTGTCGTTCATTACGATCACCAGCGCTGCATTTCGTTCTGCTATTTTCTCGGCGACAATACGTGGCAGTAGCTCGTAGTGTTCGCCCTGTCTGACAATCGCGATGCGGCCATTTGCCAGTTGTTCCTGTTGCGCAGGTGTGACGAATAGTTTGCGGATCTTTTTCTCGTCGACAAATTGATAGGCGAGCTCGCCGCTGTCACGATCAATACGATGCTGTTGGATCAATTGCGCGATTTGCGCCTGTATTTCTTTCTCTTTGGCTTTTTCGCGGAGTTGACGATTGAGCTCACGGTCGTGTTCCTGCTTGGCCTTTCGCTCTTGTGCCAATCGCTCGGCTTGAGGATCTGTCTGTGTGGGCTGTTGTTTTTGCTGTTTCTTCTGTTTGCGTTGTTCCTGTTTGATTGCCTTGGCCTTTTTTTTGTCAACCAAACCCGCTCCCAGTAACTGCTCCTGCAGCGATTTTGCCATTCTCCTGCTACCTCTTATTAATTCGCCTTGGGATCGGCCTGGGGCAAACTCACCTCAAATGCGGCACCATTGCGATATTCATCATCGAGCCACATATCACCGCCTTGCATGTGCATAAAATCGTAGGCAAGGCTCAAGCCCAAACCATGACCCAATTCTCCTGCGGTACCCGTTTGACTGGCAACGCCGCGCTTGAACAAGTGCTTGCGCACCTCATCAGGTACACCCAGACCGTCATCTTCGACGCGCATAATAACACGGCCCTTTTCGCTTCTCGCACTGACGCGTATGGATTTACCTTCACTCGAATACTTGATGGCGTTGGCCAACAAATTTCGCATCACTGTTTTCAGCAGCGTGACATCAGCCTCTACATACAGCTGCGGGTCAATGGTGTTCTCTAAGGCAATCTGTTTTTGCGATATGGTCTCGCGCAAAATACCCAGGCTCGCCTGAAAACTCTTGCTTAAACTCACCGCTGCAATCTGTGCCTCGCCTTGTGTCATACGATTTTGCGTCCACTGCAGAATCTCATCAATCAGCTGATATAAATCGAGACTCGATGTGAGCAACTCTCCGGCAAGCAGGCGCGTCTGCTGCGGGTCCAAATGCTCCGCAGAATCTTTTAGCAAGCGCGAAAGCCCCAGAATGCCATTGAATGGCGAGCGTATATCGTGTGCCAACATGGCGTAAAACTTTTCTCTTTCGGCGTTCATCCGTTCAAGACGACGCTTTTGAATACGCAAATTGAGTTGCGTTACCACCTGGTTTGAGAGAATTTCGAGAGCACGCCGCTGATCACTGCTCAACGTCATGGGGCGAGGATCTATAACGCAAAGCGTACCGATGCGAATACCCTCTTTGGTTTCAAGCGGCGCGCCGGCATAAAAACGAATATTGGGGTCACTAGTCACCAAAGGATTATCTGCAAAGCGCTCGTCCTCCAAGGCATTATTCACCTCAAATATACGGCTGTCATGAATAGCATGCGCGCAGAAAGCAAGCTCACGAGGCGTTTCACGGGCATCGAGTCCGACACGTGATTTAAACCATTGACGCTTGGAGTCCACCAGACTAATCAAAGAAATCTGTGTACCACAAATGGCACTCGCGAGTTCGGTCAATTCATCAAATACCCCCTCATCTTCAGAATCCAAGATTTCATAGTACAGCAGCTCCCTGAGGCGCTGGTCCTCATTGTGAGGTAATGGTGCAGCTCTCATATGCGTTCCTGAATTGATCTAGTGAAAGTCAAAGCAACATGCCTGTACAGCATAGTTCAGGCTTGCGTGGCAAGACAGCTAGACCGAATAATTTTCGAGTCTGATCTGCGCCTGTTGCCTTTCTTCACTCGGGGTTAGGCCCTGGTGGTTACGATACGCGGTACTGAAATGCGCCACCGATGAAAAACCACAGGCAACGGCCACGTCGGTAACGCTCATGCCGCCCCTACGCAGAAGCTGACGCGCTTTTTCCAGGCGCACCTGCAAGTAATAACGCGATGGCACGACGCTGAGATATTTGTTGAATAAACGCTCCAGATGACGCCTTGAAAGACCCACATGATGCGCCAGATCGTCGGTCGATAAAGGCTCTTCAATATTGCTTTCCATGAGTTCTATTGCTGTTTGTAATTTGGGCTGCTCTTGACGCAAGTGCGTATCGAGCAGTTGCCGATCAGAACCAACTCTTGATACACCCATGCGCTCTCGTACAAAAAACTGCGCCAAGGCTTCAAGCATGTCCTTACCCTGTTCGCGACCGATCAACACGAACATTAAATCCATCGCCGCTGTGCCGGCGCGACAGCTGGCGAAACGACCATCAATACTGAACACGTCCTGTGACAAATGGATGTCGACCATGACGGTATCATCAGATATCGACTGTGCACCGCTTAATAAAGAAGCCTTGTGCCCGGCCAATAGTCCACATTGCGCCAAAACACTGCCGCCCGAAGCAATGCCTGCCACCCATTCAAACTGCCTGTTATTGACCTTTAACCAGTCGAGAACATCGGATTTCAGAGTAACAAAACTGGAGCCGCCACAAATGATAAGCGCGTGCATATCTTGTGCTTCGACTTGCTGTAGTGTGCGATCTGTCGCGAGGGTGATACCCGAGTCGCTCCGCGCCTGCGCAGTGTCTGTCACGGACACAAGCAACAGCTCGTAGCGCGTTTCGCCACTAATACGATTACACGCCTGGAACGCCTCAACGCAGGCAGATATGGCCAGCATCGAAAAATCCGGCAACACCACACACGCAATGTGCCGCTTGTGTGTTAACTGCGCCTGTGTCATTCAAACGCCCCTTTGGCAGTGAGTATCCCCTCTCGCAGACGCCACTGACCTTGCGTCATGACGCTGTGAATATCGAGACTCGCTCGGTCCACCATCACCAAATCGGCACTTCGCCCCACGTGCAAACTTCCCGACTCACGCAGACCGGTAATACGTGCAGGATTACTTGTTACGAGCGGTAGCACACGCTCCAGCGGCAGATGGTGCTCGCTGACAGCGCTCACCACAGCGCGCCACAAAGAAGCCGGGTCACCGACCTGCAAGCCCTCCAAAACACCTTGCGCATTGAAGCGTGGCAGACTGGCGTGTGCATCAGAGCTTAAGGTCACTTGCTCTAACGGTACTTTGGCCTGTATCAACCTTTGTATCGCCTCGGCACAGGCG
>JAWWBW010000170.1:0-6747 GCA_033720775.1 Oleiphilaceae bacterium
ATGATTAAAGATAAGGTGGGCCTGAGCTTTGCGTCGGTGCTACGAGCCATCTTGCGTCAGGATCCGGATGTCATACTCATCGGTGAGATTCGTGACAAGGAAACCGCCGAGGTGGCGTTTCATGCGGCCTTAACGGGGCATCAGGTATTCTCAACACTGCACACTAACTCCACTATCGATACGCTGGCGCGTTTGTTTGATCTGGGGCTTAAACCTTATGTGGTGGCCTCCGCCATCGAGGCCATTATTGCGCAACGACTGGTGCGCAAAATTTGTAATCATTGCAAAGAAGTGCACACGCCAGACGAAGAAACCCTGCAGCGGCTTGGCCCGTTGTTTACCGCTCCCGATCTCAAGTTTTTTCATGGCCGTGGTTGCGATAAATGCAATAAAAGCGGTATGTCTGGCCGGGCGGCTTTATATGAAGTATTAATTCCCAGTGATGTCTTGCGGCATGCCATGTCGGCGGATGCCTCCATGCTTAAACTCAAACAGCTAGCGCAAAAGGAAGGTCTGCAAACGCTGATCTATGACGCACGGTTGAAATGCGAAAAAGGCGAGATACCCGTGAGTGAAGTATTGCGTGTGCTGGGACCACAATGCCTATGACCAACAACGGATGTGACACCATGGCAACACTCAAGATTCTCTACATAGAAGATACAACATCGGATGTTGAAGTTGTGCGTGCGATGCTGCAACGGGCGCACAAACAGGGTTTACCCCTTGAGTTGAGTGATTGCCCCAGTTTGAGCGAAGGGCTGATTCATATCGAACAGCAAATGCCCGATCTTATCCTGCTCGATCTGGACTTGCCCGATAGTCGTGGCGTGGAGGGTGTACGTCACGTAGTGCGACGTGCGCCGCAGGTGCCAGTCGTTGTGATTTCCTCCACCAGTGAAGAGGAGGCCGGTGAGGCCGCCATCACACTGGGGGCCGAAGATTATCTGGTAAAAGGTAAATACAGTTATGCCGATTTAGTGCGCAGCATTCGTTATGCCATGGGGCGCAGGCGTTCGCAGCGCCCCAGTGACAGCCAGATCGATCAGGCTGCTCAGGCTGCATCAGATGTGATTATTGTGATCGATCAGCAAGGCAAGATTGTGTTTGTCAGCACCTCTGCCCGGCGTCTGTTTGGGCACGCGCAAAGTGTCATGACGGGCTCACACATTAATGAGTATTTCAGTAAGGCGTCGCTGCCCGCGCTCGAAACGCTAATGGCACACCAGCAGCAGGATTCCGAGACGGTGGTGTTAACCTTAAAAGCGGGAGATGTATTGCAAGAGGTGGTCTGTCGGGCGGGTTACTGGCGAGATAAAAAACAGCCATTCACCACGTTGTTTATTCGCTCTCAACAGCCCTCGCCTCTAACACAAAAACAACTCAAACAGGTAGTAGAAGCCCAAACGGTTGTCGCGACCATCAATAATCTGGCGCGCGGTGAAGAAACCATCGAAACCAAGCTCGACCAGGCGTTGATGGCGATGCTGTCGCTGAGTGGCTTGCGTATCGATGGGCGCATTGCCGGTGCGATTTGTCTGATCGATAAAATTAATGCTGTGATCGTTCGCAGCATTAATTTAGACATCAGCAAAACCATGGCGCGTGAAGTGCTGGCGTTTTGGCAGGGCGCTTCGAGTTTGCAACAGCCGCCACTGGAACATGAGCAAAGTAACAGTATGTGGTTGCGTTTACCCCTTACCGATGAGCGCTTTGAAGGCGCGGTGGTTTGGCCGCGAGAGGTGATGCAGCGCAATGCCGAGCAGTGTGAAGAAATCAAGCAGGTGCTACCAAAAGCGATCGCGATGCTGGTGGATGAACATTACCAGCATGCGCTGCTGAACTGCTTGTCACTGGCGGTGCACCAAAGTCCCTCCGGTGTCATTATTACTGATAAGAACGGGGTTATAGAGTTCGCTAATCAGGCCATTTATCAGCTAACAGGATTTACGCCGGAAGAGGTCATTGGTCATAACCCGCGCATCTTCAGTGCCGGCGAAACCCCAAAAGACGTCTACAAACTCATGTGGAAAACCCTTAATGAGGGTAACGTGTGGCGAGGCGAGTTGCTTAATCGCACACGCGCAGGCGAGAACTACTGGGAGGCAATTACGATTGCACCCATTATCACCGAGACCGGCATTCGCCACTATGTGGCGGTGCGCGAGAACATTGAACAGCGCAAGCAGATCGAAACGCAATTGGTTGAACTTGCCACCCACGATTCACTCACGGGGCTGCCTAACCGCACCTTGCTGCTCGACCGCCTGTCGCAAACCTTGCACCGGGCCAAGCGCGCAAGCACGGGCACGGCTTTGCTCATGATCGACCTCGATCTGTTCAAACTGATTAATGAGCAACATGGACACTCCATTGGCGATAACCTCTTGAAAGAGGTGGCCTCGCGCATCAAAAAGGCGATTAGAGGCAGTGATACAGTAGGGCGCCAGGGCGGTGACGAATTTATCGTGATTTTGTCCGATCTGCCGTCTGAAATGCAGGCGAAAAAGCTGGCATACAACATTAAGAGCCTGTTTGCCGACCCCTTCTTGCTCTTGTCCGAACCCATATTGGTGAACTGCAGTATTGGTATCGCCTATTGTAATGATGGCGAAAGTATTCCCGACGAGCTGTATCGCCAAGCCGATACCGCTCTCTATGAAATCAAAGAGCGGGGCGGCAATGCCTGTGGCTTTTACTCCGAGGAAATGGACGAGCAGATTTCGCTGCGTAACTGGTTCCGCCAAGCCATCAAGCAGGCCATGCGCGAGAGCGAATTCTTTTTGGTCTATCAGCCCAAGATAGATCTGGCCTCAGGCAAAATCATTGGTGCCGAAGCCTTGATCCGTTGGCTTCATCCAGATAGAGGCCTGATTGGCCCGGATAAATTTATTCCTATGGCCGAAGAGTCGGGGCACATTCTCGAACTGGGTCGCTGGGTGATCAATGAAGCCTGTCGCCAGATACGTGCCTGGCTCAATGACGGCCTACCGGTACCGCGCATCTCGGTTAACCTCTCTGCACAGCAGCTGCGGGATGAATCGCTGGTGGAGTACTTACGTGATTGCCTCAAACGCTTCTCGCTTACCCCCGATTACCTTGATATGGAGCTTACCGAGTCTGAGATGATGCAGTCGCCAGCCCTGGCCATTGAGATCATGACGCAGATTCAGGAGCTCGGTATTTCCATTTCTGGTGACGACTTTGGTACGGGCTACTCCAGCCTGAGCTATCTTAAACGTTTACCCATGGACTTGCTCAAAATTGACCGATCCTTCGTGACCGACATCACGACCGATGCCGATAGTTTGGTGATTGCTTCAATGATCGTGTCGCTGGGGCATGATCTGGGGCTAAAGGTATTGGCTGAGGGCATCGAAACCGAAGAGCAGTTAGCTTTGCTCAGGCGGCTGGGTTGCGATGAGTTTCAGGGGTATCTGGGGTCGCCCCCGGTGAAAGCGGATGACTTTGCCGCCCTCATCGAGGCCGGTAAACCCTTGGTGGCGCCCCACGTCATCACGCAACAACAACGCACCCTGCTGTTGGTGGATGATGAACCGGGTGTGCTCAAGGCGCTGCATCGCTCGGTGCGTCCACGAGGGTTTAACGTGTTGACTGCGGGCAGCGGCAAAGAGGCGCTGACACTTCTGGCCAAACATGAGGTTGGGGTGGTCTTGAGTGATCAGCGAATGCCAGAAATGACGGGCACGCAGCTGATGAAAAAGGTGCGCGTGATGTACCCCATGACAACCCGCATGATCCTATCGGGCTATGCAGATATACATGCCGTGCTGGAGGCCGTGAATGATGGTGCCGTATACAAGTTTTTAGGAAAACCCTGGGACGATGATGTATTGCTGGAGAATATCGAAGACGCTTTTTTGCTCTTCGAAAGCAAGCAACGCAAGCAGAAACAAGAGTCGCATTCAATTCGTAATCTTAATGCATAACGCAGTAAGCAATGGTGGCAACTATGGTGGAAACAGTTGAATCAAAAGTGAGCGAAGGCTGGTCGAGCCTGCTCGCATTTTACGAGCAGGCTAAATCTTATTTTGCTGCATGCAGGTTCCAGGAAGAAACGCCGGCATTTCTTTCTCAGCTCAAGGAAAGAGCAGGGGCTGACCTGGGGGTGGTGATTATTAATTCCGGCAAGGACGAGCTGAGTATTGTGGGCCAGGATGGCATTTGGTTGCGCCAAACTGACTCTTTAATCGACATTCTTCCGTTACTGTACCAAAGCTACGAGAGTGTGCACCTGGGGCGAGAAGAAACCGAGAGACTGGTTGCAATGCTATTTGAGAGCACCCCTTCAACGCCTATGGTTGAAACTGTTTATTTTGCCGTCGAGTTATTGGATCAAACGTCGTTGGTCTTTGTTTTATTTCGCACTGAATCCGCATCCACATTTACGCAAAGTGATCTCGATGCAGTAAATAGCATGCATGCAATGTTCGAACAACTGGTCAGCCTCTCTGCGATGGAGGGCAGAGGAGACGAAGTGACCGAACAGCTGCGCAAGCACCGCAAGCGAGAAATGGTGTGGCTAGAGTCCTTGGCCTGGTTGAACGAGTTAGGTAATGAAGAATTTAATGATCAGGCACTCGAAGAATTTTATCGCATGGCTTTGTTCCAGATTCGGTTATTGGTTAGTGCTGACTTCACTATTGCGTTTCAGTTTCAGGCAGAGCAGTGGGAAGTACTGAAGGACAAAGATGACGAAAACATGGAAGCTGCTTGTTCAGCTATGGTTAAACGGCTGGTCGCAGACGATCGCTTTGGGCCTGGAGTACACTTGAAGTTGGGCATGCAGGGTGAAGAGGAAACTCAGGCGCTGGGCGCCGGCGAAGTTTTGCTTTACCCCTTATTTGTCGATAACAAGCTGGCCGTCATTTACTGCATCATGCACCTCGACTCAAAATTCGATGAGCACGAAGAAATGGTGGCGAGTTTGTTTGCCGAAGGCATAGGTGATGTTTCCGAACGGGTTTATCTGCTGCGCCAGATAAGAGAAAGAAACGAGGCCTTGCAGCAGGAGAAAGAGGAGCAGCAGAAGCTGATCAATCAGTTGTCTGAAGCACAGGATCAGCTATTGCAGCAGGAAAAAATGGCCTCTATAGGTCAATTAGCCGCAGGTGTCGCTCACGAAATTAACAACCCGGTTGGCTACGTTAATTCCAATATCAATTCGATGGAAAACTACGTGAATGACCTTTTCGGTCTGCTTGATTTATATGCCAAGCTAGAGGCGGAGCTGCCCTCTGATCACGCATTAGTCAAAGAAATCAGCGAAATGAAACAGGACATAGACTTTGAGTTTATACAGGATGATGTATGTGATTTGATCAGCGAATCCAAAGAAGGGGTGTCGAGAGTCAAACAAATCGTCAAGGATCTAAAAGACTTTTCACATGTTGACGAGGCCGAGTGGCAGTGGGCCGACCTGATCAAAGGGGTCGATAGCACCCTCAATATTGTGCACAACGAGCTGAAATACAAAGCTGAAATCGTCAAGGAATATGAAGACCTTCCTCAAGTTGAGTGTGTGCCTTCGCAAGTCAATCAGGTGGTCATGAATCTTCTGGTGAATGCAGGTCATGCCATCGAAGAACGAGGCACAATTACCATTAGGGCCAAGAAGCTCGATGAGGAGCGGGTCTGTCTGGAAGTGGCAGATACAGGAAAGGGAATATCACAAGAAAACCTTAACAAGATCTTCAATCCATTCTTTACCACCAAGCCGGTGGGTAAGGGAACTGGGCTAGGGTTATCTTTGTCTTACTCCATTGCCGAAAAACATGGTGGTGAACTGAGTGTTACATCGGAGGTTGGCGTTGGTACTACTTTCAGGCTGACTTTACCTATCCGTCAGGAAGACCCTAAGGCAGAAGGTTGATGGGGCAGGTCGCCGCTCTTATGCCTCTTGGCAATAAATGTCTGTTTTATGGCTTAAAAGAATATAGGCAACGGTTTTATGTAGACTTACGGATTTGCTAAATTGAAGTCATATTACAGTCTTGTTGTATAACCCTGCAGGCAAGCTGCGGGAGGAGGGTGTGGCAATGCTGAAACAGCGGCGAGATGCAATACAGAGAATTCAGTTGCAGCGTGAACTTGGTTTGTTGGAATCAGCACCGGAGGAGCGATTCGATCGTTTGACCCGCTTGGCATCTATTATGTTTGATCTGCCGATCGCTTTGGTCAGCCTGATTGATAAAGATCGGCACTGGTTCAAATCCCGCGTCGGCCTGGACGTGACTTCGATGCACCATGACATCTCTTTTTGCCAGCATACAATCACTCAACATGGACTCATGGAAGTGCCCGATTCACACGTGGATCAACGTTTTTGCCACAGTCCTCTCGTCACTGGCGATATCAATATTCGTTACTATGCCGGACACCCCTTGATTGTTGAGGGTATCACGGTTGGGACCCTGTGTCTGGCAGATCACAAGCCCAATAAATTATCAGACAAGAACGCGAAACTAGTTTGCAAGCTGGCAGAGTGGGCCACCAGAGAGATTATTTTGCCACAGCTGGATACACTGGATGCTCGCACCATGTTTTCCAATCAGAGAGGGTTATACGAGATTAGTAAGCTTTTGCTTAGGTGCGACAAGTCAGCCTCTCAGGGCATTTGCCTTGGGAGCATTCAGCTTCAATATGCACCAAAAGCTAACGCTTCGGAGAAGCTTAGGCTACTGTCTTACCTTACGAAGAATCTACAGGAAGCGCTTGGTTGTTTTG
>JAWWBW010000171.1:0-6651 GCA_033720775.1 Oleiphilaceae bacterium
GGCAACGGCTCGGCTGGCGGAAGGCTGCGCGATGGTAGTGGCGACCTGTTGGTAGCTGCGCACCGCGCCATAGGGACTTGCTAACAAGGCTTCCCAAACCTTGATTTGAAACGGCGTACCCGCCAATAAAAGTTTGATCTCAGCGGCTTCTCCTGCTGAAGGGGCCAACAGTGGTGCCATGGTTTTGCCAGTTATTTTTGCGTTAGTTTCGATCGCTGCATTTGGCCAGGTAAGGCGTAGCGTTTCTTCGATGCGTTGTTGGCTTTCCGCCGTATCGGCAAATTGTAGCTGTACGATGCCACGCGCAGTTTGCGCGACGAACAGGTGGCCGAATGCGCTCTCATGCCACCCCGTGACAATTTTTACGCCGGCACCACCTGATTTAAATTCGCCCGGCGTTACTGCCTCATACCGCAACATCAGGTCGTGTAATCTCCCGCTTCCGCTCAGACCGGTTTCCAAGGCCGTGTCGAGGACGCTTTGTTGTTTGAGGCGTTGCTTGGCAAATTCTTTGTTCAGTACCTGAAGAAACTGCTTGGGGGTAAGTCCGACAAAAGCTTTAAAGGTGCGCTGCAAGTGATGCTCGCTCATGTTGGCAATGCGTGCCAATTCCGCCAGCCCGGGTTGTTGCTGACGTTGGGTTTGCAGATATCGAATCACAGCAGCAATCCGCTCGTAATGCGGATGTGCTTCGTAAGTGGGAAAACAACGCGTTTGAGTGTGTCTCATGGCCTGTTCCGTGAATGCTATTGTGCGCAAGCATGACAGCACGGGGTTACGATGGCGACCCGATTCTTGCGCATTTATTTACAGCGCCTCAAACCAGAGTAATCGTAAAGCCAGCGCAACAAAAATAACGCCGAGTAGCCTTTCCATGAGTATCTGTTTTTTCGCTGACAGCAGATGACGTAGTCCTCTGCGTGACGCCAGCCAGGCAAAGCTGGAGAACATCACCAATGCCAACAGGGCAAACAGTAATCCCAATAGCGTCAGCTGTACGCCAATGGGGGCCGTATCTGCTTGGGTGAACTGTGGCAGAAACGCGAGAAAAAACAGTGTGACCTTGGGATTGCTCAGGTTCATCACAACACCACGCCAATAAAGTTGGCGAGCGTGCAGGGTGGGGGCTTGTTGCGCCGGGTTTTCCGTGTTGTTGGACCGCCAAAGCTGCCATGCCAGATAGATTAGGTAACCGGCTCCGAGCATTTTTAACGCGACAAAGGCGAGAGGGCTGCTTTGGATAAATACCGCAACGCCCATCACGACCGCAAGCGTATGCCCCAATAGACCAGAGCAAAGCCCCAAGGTTAGCCAAATGCCGCTACTCAAACCGTTGCGCGCACTTTGGGCGACAACATAAAGGTTGTCTGGCCCCGGCGACAGAATCAGCAAGCCGGAGGCCACCACAAAGCCTGCCAGCCACTCAAGTTCAAACATGGCCTAGCGAATATTGAGCAGCTCAACTTCAAAAATCAGTGTACTGTGAGGCGGAATCGCGCCGGCTGCTCGTGCTCCGTAGGCGAGATGAGAAGGAATGGTTAACCGAGCCTTTTCTCCCTTGCTCATTAACTGAAGGCCCTCGGTCCAGCCGGGAATCACCTGATGCAAGCCAAACTCTATTGGCTGACCGCGCGCGACAGAGCTATCGAACACAGTGCCATCGGTAAGCGTGCCGTGATAATGCACTTCGACGCGGCTGTTAGCTTTGGGGTAGGTTTGCTTGTCGCCTTCGCGCAGCGTTTCGATCTGTAGTCCTGAGTCCGTCGTGCGTACGCCCTCCTTGGTTTTGTTTTGTTCCAGATAGGCAATCCCTTCTTGCTGGTTTACCGCAGCGTGCTTTTTGTTTAGCTGCATGCGGTGAACAACAAAAATGGCGATGGCGATCACTATAATTACGATAAGGGCTTTAGTCACACGAAGCGTCCTGTTCTGTTCGAAGAAAGCAGCGATTATAGGGGAGGGCGTAGTGTGGGGGTCAACTAAAAAGGGCGCCAAACCGGCGCCCTTTTTAGTTGCTTGTTGTTTGCAGCTATAGAATAAAGGGTAGAGCAATGGCAACGGCTGCGGCGACCAGGGCTGCAATGGCAATGCCTTTGGCAGCACCGACCTGTCCCGCCACGGGCGTGAGTTCCTGCTGCACTTGTACTTGTGCCTGCGCTGCACCCACTTTGGCGGCAACCGCTTCGGCAGCGCTGCTGGCGGTCTTTTCTGCCGTAGCCGTACCGGCTTCTGAGCCGGCCTGACTCGCCAGGTCTTTGATTTGCTGCAGAATCTCGGGTGCCAATTCGGCGCGACTTTCAATCAGATCTCGCAAACCTTTGAGTTCATTGGTCAGCTGGTTCTGCAGTTGCACGGTAGTCTGCTTGAGGCTGGCATCGAGAACGGGCTGCGTCACCATGTTGACGTTATTGGCTTGACGTGAATTGAGCTTGCGAATTTCACTCTGGTTCTCGCTAATGTTGGTTTCCATTCGACTCAAGGTATCACGCAGGGGTTGCAGCGCTTCTTCGATAGCGCGTGCGATCATCGGGCTGGCAACCTCTTCGATCATTTCCTTACTCATGGTCTCTTCCTCTTCAGGCTGGAGTTCTTGTTCTGGTTGCTGCTCGACTTCTGGCAGTAATGGCTCCTGAGCATCGTGTTCTGGTGTCATATATTCTGGTGCAGGGGATTCAGATTCTGCTTCGCTGTGTGCCGTGATCGTTTCTTCAGACTCTGGCTCAACAGGTGTCGCCGGAACCGCTTCTTCCAGAGGCTCAGATACCGGCTCTTCAGTGGTGCCCTGAACGGTTTCTTCTACGACTACCGGCTCATCTTCTACTACTGCCTCGCTGCGTGCGTTCAGCTCTTCGACAATTTCTTTGAGACGGTCTGGTTTGGCTGGTTTGCCAAGCATGCCGGTTGCACCACAGGCCAATAGCTCGGCCTCGTATTCCTCGCCTTCTTTAGACGTATACATATAAATGGGGATATTAGCGGTGCTGCTGTTACCGGTAATTTGCTGGGTCGTTTGCAGACCATCCATGCCAGGCATCATGTGATCCATGAAAATCACATCCGGATGCGGGTTGGACTCGAGATAGGCGATGGCTTCTTCTCCCGATTCGACCATGCTGACCTCAAGGCCGGCTTTCTGGACCATGCGGCTAAGCATAATACGTGCGGATTTTGAGTCATCCACCACCAGGGCTGTTTCGACTGGCATGCGTTCTCCTAAACGTATCCCAAAGATTGGCTTGCATAAGGATCATGGCGTTGGCGATAAGCGAAGTGTTGGCAGTCGCGAGGGCGGCATGATCATATCTTTAATACTAAGCATAGATGATTTCGGAGAAAGCACAGCTTTTAGATGTCACTAATCCAAAAACTGTGCGCCATGCTTAATTTTTTATGTTTTCAGCAGCTTAGAGATCACCATGGTGACCAATTTGGTGCATGATGCATTAACGAAACAGATGTGCGTCGAAGAGTGGGCGGCATTCGCTACCGTGGTCAATAATATGGTCTGCCTGCCATGTGCTCACGTTGCGTTTGTCGGCAATGTAACCGTAGCGCGCGGCGATGGTGCGCATGGCCGCTGCGCGACCCGCGGCGATGTCCCGCTCGTGATCGCCTAGATAAATGCTTTGGCGAGGGTTGCAGCTGAGGTGCCGGCAGGCGAGCAATAAGCCCTCGGGGTCGGGTTTGGATTGGGCGACATCGTCGGGGCAAATAGTCACGGCGCAGCGCGCTTGCAGGCCCATGCGCTCCAGTAGCAGCTCGGTATAGAGGCGGGGTTTGTTAGTCACGATTCCCCAAGGTATATGGCGCTGTTCCAGTTCTCGCAGTACCTCGTCGAACCCGTCAAACAAAGTGGCGGCCTTTCCGACTTCATCTTCGTAGCGATCCAGCAGCTCCTGACGGAGTTGCTCAAAGCGGGGTTCGCCCGGTTCGCCGCCAAAAGCCAGACGAATCAGTGCTCTTGCGCCATCGCTCACGGTGTCACGAATGGCCTGTTCAGGCAGAGGTTCCTGGCCGTGCGCCATGCGCTGGGCGTTGAGCACCACGATAAAATCCGGCGCGGTATCTACCAGCGTACCGTCCAGATCAAACAGTGCCGCGCCTGTCATTATTCAGGCTTGGTCGCGTGTACGAGATAATTTACATCTACATCGCGGCCCAGTTTGTATGTTTTGAGCAGCGGGTTGTAGGTCATGCCCGTAATATCCTCAAATTCCAATCCAGCCTCGCGCACATAGCGGGTGAGTTCTGACGGCTTGATGAACTTCTTGAAGTCGTGGGTGCCTTTGGGCAATAGCTTGAGCACATGCTCCGCACCGATAATGGCAAACAGGTAGGACTTGGGATTGCGGTTAATGGTCGACAAAAATAGATGACCACCGGGCTTAAGGAGTTTTTCGCAGGCTTTAATGATGGCGGCCGGGTCGGGCACATGCTCCAGCATTTCGAGACAGGTGACGATGTCAAAACTACCGGGTTGTTCACTGGCCAATTGCTCGACGGGCATTTGCTGGTAGTCCACTTCAACGCCGGTTTCGAGGCTGTGCAACTTGGCGACGTTCAGTGGGGCTTCCCCCATATCTATCCCTAATACGTGTGCGCCACGGCGCGCCATGGCTTCAGACAAAATGCCGCCGCCACAGCCCACATCCACCACGCGTTTACCGGGTAGTGGTGCGCGCTCATCAATGTAGTTCACGCGCAAGGGGTTGATGTCGTGCAGGGGTTTGAATTCGCTTTCCTTATCCCACCAACGATTGGCCAAGGCTTCAAACTTGGCAATTTCCTGTGGGTCCACATTCAGATTTTGGGTGGAATGTGCTTGTGTGTCGTGTGATTCGGTGTTGGTCGGCATAGTGCTTGTCTCAATCATTGCTTTGGTCGGCAGCGCCAATTTTCTTGGCCCAATCTTGCGCCATGTTAATGAGTTTACGGGAGTCGAATTGCTGCAGATCACCGTCTTTAAGCTGGCGACGGCCCGCCACCCAAACGTCACTGACCTGGTTGGATGCGGCAGAATAAACCAGATTCGAGACCACGTCGTAGCAGGGTTGCGCGTGCAGGGTATCGAGATTAACAGCGATACAGTCGGCGGCTTTTCCTACTTCGAGTGAACCGGTAGTGTCTTGCAGACCCAGCGCGCGAGCGCCGTTGATCGTCGCCATCTCCAGCGCCGTGTAGGCATCCACTGCGGCCGCATCTTGTGCAATGGGCTTGGCAATTAATGCCGCGGTGCGCATTTCGCCAAACATGTCGAGATCGTTGTTGCTGGCTGCACCGTCTGTACCCAGCGCCACGTTGATGCCGGCATTCAGCAGGGTCTGTACCGGGCAAAAACCGCTGGCGAGCTTAAGGTTGGATTCGGGACAGTGCACAACCTGTGCTTTGGAGTCTTTTAGCTGTGCGATATCGTCGTCATTCAGGGCGGTCATGTGCACACATTGCAGGGCAATATCCTGACTGATAAGGCCCAGTTCGCTCAGGCGTGCAATCGGGCGTTTACCGCTATTCGCCAAGGCGTCGTCGACTTCAAACTGCGTCTCGTGCAGATGTATTTGCACGGGGAGTTTATGTTCGATGGCGAGCTCACGCAGGGCCTGCAGTGGCGCATCGGAAACGGTATAGGGGGCGTGCGGGCCCAAGGCCACCGAGATCAGTGCGTTGTCGCGATAACTTTCGGCGAGCTGAAGACTTTTGTCGAGATAGTCATCTGGCCCGCTACCCCAAGCAGTCGGGAAGTCCAGAATAGGGCCGCATACCTGGGCGCGCATGCCCACAGTATCAGCAGCGTCGGCGACGACTTCAGGAAAAAAGTACATATCGCTGAAGCAGGTGGTGCCGCCACGCAACATCTCGGCCATGGCTAGTTCTGCACCGTCTTTAACAAACTCGGGATTCACCCAGCGCCCCTCTGCGGGCCAGATATGTTCATTGAGCCAGGTCATTAGTGGCAGATCGTCTGCCAGACCGCGAAACAGGCTCATGGCAGCATGGCCGTGGGCGTTGATTAAGCCCGGTAATAACACGTGTTGATCCAGCGTGCAGGTTTCGTTTGCGGTGTATTTTTTGTGGGCTTCATTGGCGGGCAAGAGATCAATGATCTTTCCCTCATGAATGATCAGTGCGTGGTGTTCGAGTACCTGTTTGCGCGGCACCACGGGCACTATCCAGAGTGCCTTAATGAGCAGGTCTGCCTGCGTCGGGGCATTATCTGCGGCCATGTGAGCGTGTTCCCTTATGCGTGTAAAAAGGAGTGCGGCAGTATAACCACTTATGTCACCGTAACCAATCAGCGGGCCAACCATGTAAGGCTGATGTGCACCACGGAGTCGGCAAAGGTGTCGATATCAAGCTGGCGGTATTTCCAGTGCTTCACGTGCCAGTCCTGCACCAGTGCCATCACGTGGCTGGCTGGTAGCAAGTCACCCCCCATCTGTGCTTGCAGTAAGGCCTGAAAACGTAACTCGACTTTGCGCGCGCTGGCCTTGTTGGCTTCGGGCAGGTTTTTACTTTCCATAAAGACAAAATAAAACCAGGGGCGCAGGCGCTCACTCAAATAAATGTGGCCGCGCACCAGGCGTTCTACTTGCTCGTTAGGCGGCATGGTATCGTCGGTGAGCGTAGGTAGCCAGTCAAAGGCAATTACGTGCA
>JAWWBW010000172.1:0-6641 GCA_033720775.1 Oleiphilaceae bacterium
ACCCTCCCGATGCTTGTCATCATGGCAAGCATCGGGACGCTGCCTGGCCCGAAAGTTACGCCACGCGCTTAGTACTGGATGGATTTTCCAGACTGTGTTGCTGCGTTAATGGCTTTGTTTGCGGAATCCACCTGACCGTTGGCGATGGCATTCACCGTGTCAGCGACCATTTTCTGGGATTGGAATTCTGCATTTACGCGTGTTGTCATGGCTGCGGTCTGGTCCATTTTTTCCATGGCCGCCATGGATGCTGCGAGGGCTTCACCACCAATTTCCATTGCATTCTCCTCAATGTGTTCGTCTTGTTTTTTTGCGTTGAGTGGGCAACGGGCGACAGCATGCTGCTCTCGTTGCGTTTGCCAAGGGTATGTGTGGCGACCGTTGAAGCGGTTCCCGGGGAGCCCAAAAAAATCTTTGTAACGGGAACATTTTGTTGTCTTCTGACACTTACATCACATATTTCACTGTTTTGGGAGTAGTGGTGTGTCGATCCATGCCAGGCATAAACTGAATCGTTTTTTGGCGAGTATGAGCGACTCCAGACTAGTGCTAAACGAGCGGGACAGCTGCAGCTTTAAATGCACTAACGGCATGCGTTGTATTGTCGAGCTGATTCCCAACAGCACGGCCGTACTGGTGTATTTCCCACTCAAACGCCTGCCCGATTCGCTGGCCACGCGCGTGGCAACATTGGAGCAGGCCCTGAGTATGAATCTGTCATTACAGCAATCCAATGGTGCGACCATCGTGCTCGACGAACGTCTCAAGCAACTTACCCTCAGTGCGCAACGCGAACTTGAAACCTGCAGTTTTGAAGAGTTTGACAGCTGGCTGGGCAAGCTGATTCAGCGCAGTCAACGTGCGCAGGAAGAGTTGGATCGCTTCGAGCTACCCAAGGCACTCAAAGCCAAATCCAAAGGGCCAAGTGTGTCGCCGCTTAATCAGGCCATTCAGAATTCGGTGTTGCTGAAGATCTAGCGGAAAGACAGCGCTTCTTTAAAGATGGATGACTTGTTTGTTGAGGGGAAAAGGTACCTTGCCAAGTAAATCTTAAGCGCACTTTAAGGGAACCATTTTTGGCTCACAAACAGGTTGTGCGTTTGCTCCCCCTTCTAATTCGTCCCCACACTTTTATCGGAATTTATTCCGACAATGTCCCTCAGGGGGTATGGTAAAAAAACGTTAAGCGTTGAGTGGGAGCAAAAGGGGGCGCATAAATTTTTATTGCACCCCTCAGACTTCAAGCTTCACGCTTCCGCCAGACTTCAGACTTCAGACTTCAGACTTCAGACTTCAGACTTCAGACTTCAGACTTCAGACTTCAGACTTCAGACTTCAGACTTCAGACTTCAGACGCCTGACCCGGCTACGCCCGCAAACGCGTCTCTCGTTCATATCTGAGGCTTAAAAAACATGATGGCCAATACCAGAAATGGCGTTGCGGTGGCCGCTAATCCCATGAGAAACCAGGGTTTGCGCATGCGTTCGTACTCTTGCCATTCCTGATCGCCAAAGGGCTTTTCTTGCGCCAGGTGGGCAATTATTTTGCGGTTGAGGGGAATAATGCCTTTGCTGTAAAACGCGCCGGCGAGCAGAAACACCACAAAACTTGCGATGACCCAGCCTTGCGTCAGCAGTGCCAGATCGGTGACGTAGGCCATCATAATGCCGCTCAGAATAATAATGACGACACAGGTGTTGGTAATCCAGCGGTCACTCAGGTAAATGCCCTCGAATGCCGACATGAGAATACGCTGATCGCGGTATTTTTCGGCGTGGGCTTTCCAGAAAAAGCCCGTACTGATATTGCCCAAAAAGATGATCACGCCAATAAGGTGTACGAACTTCCATAGTGTGAATGCCATGTGTGCCTACCTGTGTTAGTGGCCAATGCCGTTTTCGAGTAAGTGAACGAGCCCGGGTAATAGGGCGCCTTCGTTGAGTGTTTGCAGGGTGTCGCTGGATAAACGGTCGCCAATAATCAAATGGCAAAAGCCATGCATAAATGACCAGGCGGCGAGTGCGGCCAGTTTGGGTGACGTGTTTGCCTGTTTTTGTTGCAGATAGCGCGTGATGATCTGTTCGTATATGTGAAAGCTCTGTTGCGACGTGGTCCAAAGGGTTTCGTCATTCTGATGAAGCTGCGTAAACGATGGGCTGAACATCAGTTTGAACACTTCGGGGTGTGTGCGCGCAAAGCTGATATAGCGCTCCGCCAAAGCCGTGATTATGTTGTCGTGTGTTGATTCGTTCTGTGCCAATTGCTGCAAGCGCTCTGTCAATTCGACATAGCCCTGTCGGGCGAGTTCGGCGAGCAGCTCATTCTTGTTTTTAAAATGGCTATACAGCGCTGTTTGGTTAACGCCAATGCCCGTTGCCAGTTTACGCAAGCTGAGTTGGTCCACCCCGTCGCGATGAATAATCTCCAGAGCATGATCGATGAGCGTCTGCTTTAGGTTTCCATGGTGGTAGCGTGTGTCTGATGTCACGTTTATTCTCTTTGGTCCATATCTAAACAGCGTTTACTATACAGTGTTTAGATATGGAGGCAAACGCAAAGAACGGGTGGTATGTCGGGTTTGGCGTTATTTGTGTCGCGTGATGTTTGGGGCGGTTGTGGGGGCTTAGTCCATTTCCACAATACCATCACCCTCAGGTGGTTCCTGTTGCAGGGTTTTGATGGTTTTAAATAACGCGGCTGCGGCGTGGATGGTTTCGCGCGGGATACACTGGCCAGGTTGGCACTCGGCGTAGAGCGTGCGGGCGAGCCAGAGATAGCGAATCACCGGAATATGGTGCTCCTGTGCCAGTTTGATACAGGTCTGGGCCTCGTCGTCAGCGGCGGTATAAAGCACCAGTGGCAGGGGCGATTCGTCGGGTTTGTAGGACAGGGCCACGGCCACATGGGTCGGGTTAACCACCAGTGCATCGGCATTGAGTACCTGCTTGATATTGGGCGGATCGGGTTCGAGCAGAAATTGCTGGGCGAGACTGCGGCGCTTACTCTTGATATGCGGGTCGCCATCGCGCTCTTTGCGCTCCTGTTTGACTTCTTGTTCGGTCATTTTAAGGCGACGACGGTAGAAGCGGTTTTGCATCACCACGTCGAGCACCGCCAAGGCAATTAAAGCGATGAGCAGACTGCGCTCGAAACTCAGAAAAATGGCGTGCAGGCCGAGCCACACCTGATGGGCCTGAGCACGTGTTAGCCCCAGTAAATCGTCAAAATGCGCCCAGAATAAAAACAGGCCAAGTAGTATGAGCAGGCTGAGTTTGAGTAGGGCTGCGAAGATGTCCCAAAGCTTGTTCAGACTGAACATCTGTGCAATCTGCTTGGCCGGGCTAAGACGCGAAAAACCTCCTTTCAACGGCGCGGTAGAAAAAACAAATCCGGTTTGCAGCCAGGTAAAGGCGATTTTGACCAGCGCGATGATCAGCATGGTGCCGAGGCATAATGTAAACGTGAGACCAAGCGCATAGATGGCCACACGTTCGAGTGCTTGGGTAAAGGGCAGGTGTTGCAGGTGCGTGGGCAATACAAACAGGTACTCGATTGCGTGCAGTAAATCGATGTAGTACAGGTTGGCAATTTCGAAAGCGGCGACGAGTCCTGCCAGTTTGAGCGCGTCCTGACTTTTAGAAACCTGTCCTTCTTGTCGGGCGCGTTTGATGCGCTGCTTCGAGGCTTCAAATTTCTTTTCCATGAGTTAAGGGGCCTCGCTCAGAAAAGGCTGCGCCAGAGATTGCAGCAGGTGGTGGCCATCTTGAAAGCGTAAAAACTCCTCGGTGCCATATTGCCAAAGCAGTCCCGCCATCAAAACGAGAATGATGATGCCGCACAGGCTTTTGATGGGCATGGCCAAAAAATACACCTGTAGTTGTGGTGCATACAGGCCGATGAGGGCGAAGATCATTTCGATAATGAGCAGGGTCATCATGAGTGGCAGGGCGTACAGTACAAAGCGCATCGCCATCAGCGAAAACTCGCTGCTGAGCAGGGTGTAGGCATCGTCAGAAAAAGGCGGCAGCCATTGCAGGGCGGGCCACAACACATAGCTATTCACGATCAGGCCGAAAATCCAGGCAAAGGCACCTATCTCGATCATCAGTACAATGGCCGATTGCAGCAGAAGTACGCCGCTGATAGAGGTCATTGAGCCGGTTTCAGGGTTAAGTTGCTCGCCCATCAGTGCCCCGCGCTGGGTGTCGAAAATGGTACCGATGGATTCAAATAACCAGAACGGTAGTGCCAGTAAAAAGCCAAGAATGATGCCGACGGCGGCTTCTTTGAGTAGTAATCCAATCAGGCTGAAGAAGTGCAGATCGGTCAGTTCTACCTGATAAAAAATGCCGGTCGCCACGGGCAGGGCAATGCCAATGCTCACCGAGGTGCGGAGTAAACCATGCAAAAAGCGTTGCGACAACGCCGGCAGAATCAGAAAGCAGACCATAATGCGTGGCATGGCGAGGCCAATGCTGGTTAATACCTGATTGAAGGGCTCGACCCATTCGGCAAGCACGGCGCAAGACTCCGCTAAAAGCCGGGAATGGCTTGCAAGCTAAGATTGGATAGATTCAGCAGTTCAACGCCAATCCAGCGCCCGGTCAGATAGAGCGCAATGCCTACCGATAGCAGTTTGATGGCGAAGGGCAGGGTTTGGTCCTGAATCTGGAACAGCGACTGTAGAACGGAGACCAGCATGCCTGAAATCACTGCTGCCAGAATGGGCGGAGCGGTGAGCACAACGACCAGCACCAGCGCTTTCTCAAAGAGTGACAGAAGCTCAAACATGGTGGTGTATCCGGGTGAGTAAATGGTGTGAGATGGGCATGCGTGACCTCTACAAGTACGATAAGACGAGGCCATTGAGCAATTTGCTCCAGCCATCAACCATCACAAACAGCAGTATTTTTAATGGCAGTGAAACCATCATTGGGGCGACCATTTGCATGCCTAGCGCCAGCAACAAATTTGAGACAATCAGGTCGATCACCAGAAAGGGAATGTAGATCAGAAAACCGATCTCAAAGCCGGTTTGCAACTCCGACACCACAAAGGCTGGAATCAGAATCATAAAGTCGTTGCCGGTGGCGCTTTGGGCGAGATCGCTCGGCCAGAGTTTTTGAGCCGACTCCAAAAACATGGCGCGCGTTTCTGGCCCTACCTGCCGACTCATAAAGGCTTTAACCGGTTGCGCGATGGTCGCCGCGTTATCGATGAGCCCCTGTTTGTCCTGCAGTGACAGATTCAGTTGTTTCGCCTCGTTGGCAATCTCATGAAAGGTCGGGCTCATAATCAGCACGCTCATGGCGAGCGCAATGGCATACAGCGCCATCGTGGGCGGCGCCTGCTGCACGCCCATGGCATTGCGCGCAATCACCAGCACAATGGCAATTTTAAGAAACGAGGTAGTGATAATCAGCAGCAGTGGCAGCAGTGCCAGACCGGTGAGGGTAAGCGTGAGCGTGATGGGGTCGAAGCCGGGATTCATGCGCCTGTCGCACCTACATGCAATTGAACCGGATTGCCCGTCGCTTTGCTCATCGCGCTTTGCAGTGCTTGTGTGCGTTGTTGCAGCCAGTCTTTAAAGGTTTTGTTCTCTGTAGTCAGCTGCAGAGTGCGCATGCCGTTATTGTGGGCCTGCATGCTCACGTTCAGGGGTACTTGTCCGGGCAGTAGCAGGCTGAAGGTAGTTGGGCCATTGTTCATGGCGTGGTTAGCAGTGGCTAGCGCCTGCCCCAGTTGTTGTACCACCTGCGTAAAAAGCGTTTGGCTGGTGGCCGGCGGTAAGGCGCGAGCCCCTAAGCCTGCAACGGCCATCGCCAAGGGGCGTTCGGATGCCAATGGTTTGTCGCCTAATACCGTTGAGGGCTCGGTGGCAGGTTGCGTTGGTGCGCCAAAAAGCAAACGTTCGAACAGGGCGCCTTCAGAATGTAGCGCCAATCCGGCTCGATTCGACGGTGCTTGCGGGGCTTGTCTGGTAGTTGCGTCGTCAGTGGGTGGCGACGCCTGCGATGTTGTGTGAATCTGCATCAAGGTACACCTTTATTCCTTGGGTTCGCATCGGCCTCACCAGGCGACGGTGATGCGTGATTTGCCGGCAAAAACCAGATGGCGGTCCTGAATGGCAACCAGCTGAAATCCGCCCAATTGATCGCCGACAAACAGCCGTTCGCCACTGTCGGTGACGACATTGCCGTAGGGTCCGGAGGTGACCTGCACGATTTCAAAAGGTAGGGATGTTTTCGCTGCCTTTACCTGATTGTTGATCTGCGTGTCAGGCACCTGTTCCAGCTGAAAGCGTTTGAGCATGCGCGACAAAATGGCCTGCTTGTTCTGCGCCAGTACGCCCTCTACCACTAGTGTCTGCTGGTCTGCCTGCAAGGTGACGGTGAGCGGCAGCTCGCGGTCGATTAGCATCTGTTTGAAGATGCTCTGCAGGTACGGCAACTTGAGGTGCAGCGTGTCAGCAGCCGATGGCTGGTGGGGGGTATCGAGCGTTGTCTGCGCGTGTGGCTGCCGGGTTTCGGCCAGTCGCGATCCGGTTCTTATTTCTTCGGCCAGGCTGGGGGTTTTTGTTGTCTGCTGGTCAGGCGCAACAAACTGTTGTTCTGTGCCGATGCTGCTTTGAGGTGTTAGT
>JAWWBW010000173.1:0-6627 GCA_033720775.1 Oleiphilaceae bacterium
ATAATAAGCAGCCAGATTGGCAATATCTTCATCACTGAGATTTGCCATCTGGGCCTGCATCACGGCAGCCATACCGCCGTTGCGTTGTTTACTCTTATAGGCTTTCATCGCCGAAACCAGATACTGCTCATTCTGACCCGCAAGGTTGGGGTAGGCGTTAATGGTCGCCATACCATTTTGACCATGGCACGCACCGCACACTGCCGCCTTGGCCTTGCCTGCCGCCGCATCACCCGCACTAACCGGCATAGCTGCCAACGCTGCCAACACTGCTGCTACCGCACTCAATGTTTTCATGTCTCTCTCCTATCAAAGATACTAGCTGTTTATCGTGTATGGTTGTTCAGATGTTTGCGTTGCATATTACAGGCAGTCGCGTGATTTTGCCCACTCTTGGTCTGCAATAACACCAACAAAGCCCGCCACTTATTTGATCGCGCTTTATTTTCGGTACAATGCCTTCCGCTTTGCTCTGTCTTCGGTTGGCGAAATGCCCCTCACAGAGTCAATCCGCCATAAAGGAAAACACTATGCCTGCCATTCAATCCATCGCTCTGATCGCTCACGATAATTGCAAACGCAGCCTTGTCGAATGGATCAAAAACCATCAAAGCAAACTTGAGCACTGCCGCTTTGTCACTACCGGCACCACGGGAAAGCTCATCGAAACCGAAACCGGTCTAGCCGTTGAACGCGTACACAGCGGCCCGCTGGGTGGCGACCAGCAGATTGGTGCGCGCATCGCCGAAGGCAAGATAGATCTGCTGATATTCTTTTGGGATCCGCTCGAGCCGATGTCACACGACCCGGATATCAAAGCATTGTTGCGCATCGCCACATTGTGGAATATTCCCATCGCCTGCAATCAAAGCAGTGCAGATTTTATGATCCAGTCTCCCCTTATGAAGGATTACGAGCGTGCAGCGCCCGATTTCAGCGACTATCAGAATCGCCGTGTTTAGACCCTTGTCGACCGGTTCCCGCTTTGGCACTTGTGTGCTTTTGGGAAACGGCCGAATACGTTAGGATGCACCTTCCGTTAAGCTCACGTTCGGGATCGCATGTTTAAACAATTAGTCGCTCTGTATATTTTGCTTCACATTAGCACCGTTCTTAACGCCAACCAGATCAGCGAAGCCGGTCCGGTGCCCGTCACCATGTGCGTGTTCGACTTTGTTGGTAACGACGGCCCTATTCATAAGCGCATGAAGGAATACAAAATCGATGCGTTTCGCTGGGGCGTCGATCTGTCGTTCAAGGTGTATACCGACGATCGTGTGGCTTCTGAAGAATTTAAAAACGGGGTCTGCGATATGGTCAACATGCCTGGTATTCGCGCCCGTGAATACAACGACTTTACCGGCTCAATCAATGCGGTAGGTGCAGTCCCTACATACGAACACCTCGCTATGATCATCAAAACGCTGAGTAGCCCCAAGGCGGCCTCACTCATGCGCAAGGGTGAGTACGAAGTAATAGGAATTTCGCCGATTGGCGCTATCTATCTGTTCGTGAATGATAAAGCCATTCAGGCTCCCGCCCACATGGCCGGCAAGCGTGTCACCGTGCTCGATAATGCGCCCGAAACCGAGTATCTGGCACAGCGCATTGGCATGACACCGGTTTCTTCCAGCATCACCAACGCCTTGCAGAAGTTCAATAACAAAGCCGTGGATATCACCGGCGCTCCGGGTCTGGCCTTTGAGCCCATGGAGCTCTACAAGGGGCTCGAGCCCGACGGTGGCATCATCAAGTGGCCTACCCTGCAAGTGACCATGCAGCTACTGATTCGTTGGGATAAGTTTCCTGAAGAATTCGGTCAACGCTCACGGGAGTTATTGGCTAACAAGTACCCCATCGATATCAAGGAAATCGAAAAGAGCGAAGAAACCATTCCTGAAAAGTACTGGATTGATATTAACGACGACACCAAGAACAGCTGGAACGAGACCTTTCGCCAGTCGCGTATCGCTCTGCGCGATCGCAAGGTCTATAACGGCAAGGCGCTCACGCTGTTCCGCAAAGTACGCTGCAAGGTCGACCCCAGTCTGGCAGAATGTACTTCCAAAGATAAAGAATAAAGCCAGGCCGGCTGTCTTTATTTAACCTGCGCTTCGACCGTTAAGGGTTCGGCATGTTCAAAGGTGAGCGTCAGGCTCACCTTTGTCTCGCTCGAGAGAGGCTGGTTAAGCCCCATGAGCATTAAATGATAGCCTCCGGGTGCCAGCTCTACACGCACACTTTCTTTTAGTTCCAGACCCGACACCTGATCCATCTGCATCATCCCGTTTTCCATACTGCTACGGTGTATTTCAACCATGTGCGCGATGGGTGTGGAAACAGACAACAGGCGATCATGTCGGTCACTGGTTAACGTCATATAGCCGGAGGTTGCATGCACGCCGGGAGGCAAGAGGCGAATCCAGGGGTTCTCGACACGCACATCGGCCAGTGCAACCGTACTGATACATAACCCCATCAAGGCGAGAGTCTGACGCATTATTGTGCTCCCTGCATTGTTTGATAGCGTTGCTGCCGCGCTTCCTGTGGCTCACCGTTAATGGGCCACACCGCCAAATGGCGCTCAATGATTTGCTCAAGCGCATCAATGTGGCCCTTGTCAGCATTTAATGCGGGAATGTACTCAAAGCGCTCCCCTCCCGCTTCAATAAAATAATCGCGGTTTTCGACGGCGATTTCTTCCAGTGTTTCAAGACAATCTGATGAAAAACCGGGGCAAATCACCTGCACCGACTTGATACCCTGCTCCGGCAGAGCTTTGAGGGTCTGATCGGTGTAAGGTTTGAGCCATTCCGCCTTGCCGAAACGCGACTGGAAGGTCGTCATATAACTACCGGCTTCAAGCCCCAATGCATTGGCCAATAAACGTGTGGTCACGTGACACTGGCAATGGTAGGGGTCACCCTGATCGAGGTAGCGCCGCGGTACGCCATGGTAAGACAGCACTAGTTTATCGGCGCGACCATGCTGCTCCCAATGTTGCCGCACACTCTCTGCCAGCGCGGCAATGTAAGCCGGTTCATCGTGATAACTCGCCACAAATTGCAAATGTGGCAGCCAGCGTCGTTGTGTGAAATCTTTGCTTAGCGCATCAAAGGTGGAGCCAGTCGTGGAACCCGAATATTGCGGATACAGAGGTAATACCAGAACACGGCGTACCCCCTCCTCCAACATGCGATCAATGACCTGTGCCATCGCCGGCTGGCCATAACGCATGGCAAAATCCACGGCAATCCCTTCACCATAACGAGCAGCTAATCGCTCTGCGACTGCCTCTGTCTGCCGCCGTGTATTAATCAGCAAGGGCGAACCTTCGTTTGTCCAGACGGAAGCATAGGCCTCGGCCGAGCGCTTTGGGCGCACCCTTAAAATAATACCGTGTAGAATGATTAACCACAGCAAACGCGGAATCTCCACTACCCTTGGATCAGATAAAAACTCGCTAAGGTAACGCCGCAGTGCGGCAGCATTGGGGGCGTCGGGTGTACCGAGGTTGGTCAGCAGCACCCCCACCTTATCGGCCTGGCGATGTGAAAACGTGGTGTTGCCTTTGTAGGCCATAACCCATCCTTTAAGCAGTTAGTTTGGCCCACAACAGGCCAAGATATTCATGCCACGCCTGTTCGGCGTATTCCAGATTTCGCGCATCGGGTATCCAGCTACGCCAGCCGTAACCGCTTTCGCCGGCACTTAAAAACCGGGTTGGGGCCGGTATCACCTGCATCCCGTGTTGCGCAAACAAAGCGACCGCACGGCGCATATGTGTCGCCGACGTGACGACCGCGACACGCTTACCACGAAAAACATCAGCCCAGTGCGCGGCCTCTTCGGCAGTATCTTTTGGCGCTTCGGCCAACACGATGCGGCCTTCATCCACGCGCAGGGCCCTTGCAACCAGCGACATCGCCCGCGCATTCGAAATACGCTCATCCCCTTTATAACCCGAAAGCGCCAATGTAGCGCGGGGCTGCTGATTCACAATCATCACCCCCTCTACCAGGCGATTGAGCGAAGTTTCCACCAACAAACTACTCAAAGGGATACGCTGGTCGCTGTGATGCCCCCCTCCTAAAACAATCACGGCATCTACCTTTTGCCCAGCGTATTTGGGGTAGGCAAACTCCAAGGGCGCCAAGATAAGATGCGTGACGGGTGATAGCGATAGAGCAAACCAGATGCTCAACACGCTCCCTCCGATCACTGCCCCCGCAACGCGTCGACCACGCCAAACGAGTATGAGCGCCATCAGCAGAAACAAAAACCCCAAGGGCAGCGGCATCAGCAGCGTGCCGATCAGTTTTTTTAGGAAAAAGCCCATCCTTGTGACGCGCGCCCTCTAGCCTTCTATTACTTTGAAATTCGCCTCTGCATACAGCTCGCCCTGATCATCCAGCACCTTCACTCGCCATTCGCCCAGCATCTGCTGATTAATGAACTTGCTTGAATGCGACGACTGATGATCCACATTAACAGGAATACGCACGCGGGCCATGCGTCGATCACCTCTGTACCATTCGTGATACAGCGTTTTACCGCGCAGCCCCTCCATTTCGGTAAAGAGAATGACTTTAATAATGCCTTCATCGTTCATCGCCACTTCATAGGACAGGGGTTCGCCGGGCTCTCCATTACGCAAGGTTTGCGTCAGCTCGGCGCGCTCGATGCCAACATGCAGCTTGCTTACGGGAGAAATCACCGGCTCTTCCAAGATGGGCGGCAGGGTGTTGCTCTTCATCCCATTGATTTGCTCTGAATGCTCGCCAGACACATCGGCAGGAACGCCCGCACTCGTCGCGGGCAGTGCATTGAGTGTGTTAGCGTCAGATTCTGCCAATAACACTTGATTGTCGACGATCTGCTGGGTTGATGCCTGACCAAGTGTGGGGGATGGCTCTTTTTCTGGCGCCATAGGCTCTTTGCTGGCGGGGCTCGTTATTGTTTGAGTTGAGGTATCAGGCGCCTGAACGATCGCGTGCTCTGACGTTGCCTTGCCCCCCTGCAACACCCAACTGCCAAGCCCGCCCACAACAAGCATTACCACTACGGCCGCCACACCAATGCGATCCCAACGCACGACAGTTTCCTCGTAGCGACTGAAATCATCGGTCTGCTCGGGCAATGGTCCTAACAGCATTTTCTTCGAAGCCATCTTCCCCCCTTTGGCCCGTTTGAGGCCTTGTTGTTTGCTATTTGAATAGTTTAAAAGCGCGCTCCGGCTTGCACCAACATCAAATCAATATCGAAAAAGCCCTTGCGGCGCGCGATGCGTAGAGCCGTATCGCCATCCTCAGCAGTATAATTCACATCGGCTCCTGCACTGATTAACAACTGCGACAACAGCGCATTGTTATCCTCCACCACATGCATCAACAATGATTTTTCATTGGCCACAATATTGGGGTTAGCCCCCGCATTAATCAGAATCTTCATCGTGGTGAGATGCCCTGCAATGGCGGCTCGGGCCAAGGCGGAATATCCTTGGCTATCTTGATATTCAATATCGGCCCCCAGCAGTATCAGCTGTTTTAGAACGCCATTTTGGCCCTGTTCTGCCGCCTTCATCAGTGCCGAGGACTCGCCCGGGCCAACGCCCAATTGCCAATCGGCTCCGGCTTTCAACAGCACTCTGGCGAACTTGAAGCGCCCCAAATCAAGTGCCCATTGCAAGGCCGTTTTGCCGTCGTAAAGGCCATTGACTTTGGCACCGCTTGCGAGGGCAACGCGAAAAGCCTGTTGATCGTTCGCACGCACAGCATCGATCAATGGCCCTGGCGCATCCAGCGCCTGCACACGCGTATCGATTGGAAGAGGGGTCTCTGGTAAATTTCCCTGAGTACTGCACGCCGCTAGAGTCAATACGACCAAACAGTGTAAGATGACGGCGCTGAAGGTCGGAACCCGCATAATTCTGCTGCTGAGTGGTTGGAGCCTCCATTGTAAACAAGTCGCTCGATCAGTAAAGCACCCATTCATGTCACAACACTACAATTCTGCAAGCTTTTAATGGCCACTTTTTCACTCACTCCCGAACAACAGGCCATCGTCGAAGCCCCGGCAGGGCATTATCTGGTCACCGCTGTTGCCGGCAGTGGCAAAACGACGACGCTCGCACACCGCATTGCCCATCTTCTAGCGCAGGAAATCGACCCCAAACGCGTTTTGGTGCTAATGTTCAATAAGGCGGCGCAACGAGAGTTTAGTGACCGATTGCGCGCGGTGCTTCCGCAACACTCCCGAGCACCCGAAGTGCGCACCTTTCATGCGATGGCTTATCGGTTTTATCAACGACTGGTACAACTGGGGCATTTGCCCGCCTTTCATCCACGCATCCTTCAGGAGCATGACATTCAGATTCAGTTCTGGCGTTTGGCACAGCAACATCTGGAGGAACCGCAACTCAAATTGTTTCGCCGTCACAAAAAAGAGTATCTGGAGCTCTGTCAGCGTTTTTACGATGGCTACAAAAGCCAATTGTTCGACCCGGAGACATTTTTTGAAGAGGCGAACTTCGAACCACAGTTTTCATGGTTGCTGCGGCTGTATGAGCAATTCGAAGCCTGGCGCATAGAACAGGCACGAATCAGTTATGCCGATATGCTGCATACC
>JAWWBW010000174.1:0-6622 GCA_033720775.1 Oleiphilaceae bacterium
TACCTGTCTCTCCATTCTTGTCGCCAACGCGCGGGACTATTTCCAAAACGCCTTTGAAACAGACGATTAAAGTGGCCGGGGTCTTCGTAGCCTACTGTCCAGGCGATCTCTGCGACGGTTTTCTGGCTGTGTTTGAGTAGTTCGCAACCTTGCTCAAGGCGCAACTGTTGAATGTATTGCAAGGGGCTTTCTCCAGTCGCGTCTTTAAATCGGCGTTTAAAGGTGCGTAGGCTCATGCTGGCGCGTTGTGCCAGGTCTTGGAGCGTAAACCGTGTGTGATAGTGCATGTCGAGCCATTGTTGAATCGCGAGTATGGCTTCGTCGCGGTGCGATGTGTGCTGTCCCAACTGCAAGGACTCCCCCTGATAGGCGCTTCGAAAATCTACCAGAAAGGTTTTCTCAACAGCCTCCCCAATCTCTTTGCTGGCCTGTCGTTTGAGTAGATACACCATGATTTCAAGCGCAGCATTCATACCGGCAGAACAATACAGTTCGCCAGTCGCGGTAATAAAGCGGTCGGGACGCACGTTCAGCGCCGGGTAGCGCTCCTGCAATTGCGCCTGCCGATGCCAGTGTGTCGTGCACATGCGCTCGTTCAATAGGCCCGCTTCCGCGAGTAAAAAGGTGGCGGTAGAGGCGGCCATAATGGGGATGCCTTGTTCGTGCCATTGACGCAATTTGGAGTAAAGCGCTTGTTGTTCAGCCAGCACCGGATCAATGTCGCCCCATAAGCTGTGCAGAATGACCAGATCCGGTTGTTCGTCTGTGTCGAGTGAGCAATCTGCGGGTACTTGCCAGCCACTAAATGACTGTGCCGGCAGGCCATCCCGCGTCATCAACAGGCTGCGAAAGCCTATGCCGGTTTGTTTTTCCTGTAATTGAGATGCGTAGGCAAACACATCCTGAGTCAGCCCCAGACTAAGCCCCATGCTCTGACCACAGGCGTAAAAAATGACTGTCTTTAACATCGCGGTGTTGTCAGCACGTTATCTAAATCGAATGGTAAAAAAATAAAAAATGGCCTGAATGGCAATATCATAGACCCGACTCGCAATGGGGGCTACCCGTCTATGTGCTTAAACTATGCGCAAAGCCAACCATCAGAGAGTTCGTTATGTTGTTTACGTCCGAACATGATGCCCTGCGCGACACCGTGCGGAGTTTTGTTGAACAGGAACTGGACCCTCATGTTGAGGAGTGGGAGCAGGCCGGAATAGCGCCGTTGCATGAGGTGTTCGCCAAACTGGGGCGCTTGGGTTTATTGGGAATTCATAAGCCTGAATCGTTGGGCGGTCAAGGCTTGGACTATTCCTATAATCTCGTGTTTGCTGAGGAAATTGGCTACGCCTATGGCGGATCGCTCCCCATGGCGATTGGTGTGCAAACCGATATGGCAACGCCGGCATTGGCACGTTTTGGCAGCGAAGCGCTGCAACAGGAATTTTTGGCACCGGCCATTGCAGGTGAGCAGGTTGCATGCATTGGCGTGAGTGAACCGGGCGCGGGTTCAGATGTGGCGGGTTTAAAAACGACGGCACGCTCAGAAGGCGGCGACTATGTGATTAACGGCAGCAAAATGTGGATTACCAACGCGACGCAAGGTGATTGGGTTTGTCTGCTGGCAAATACGGGCGAAGGGCCGGTGCATGCCAATAAGTCCTTGATTATTGTGCCGCTCAATACCCCGGGGGTTACGGTGTCGCCACCGCTCAACAAACTCGGTATGCGCGCCAGTGATACCGGGCAGATATTCTTTGATGAGGTGAGGGTGCCCAAGCGTTTTCGCATAGGCGAAGAGCATCAGGGCTTTGCCATGCAGATGATGCAGTTTCAGGAAGAACGCATGTACGCCGCGGCCTCCGCCCTGAAAGGTATGGAACGTCTGATCCAGAACACCATTGACTGGTGTCGGGAGCGGCATACTTTTGGGCGTCGCATTCTCGATAATCAGGTGGTGCATTTCAGATTGGCCGAACTTCAGACCGAGGTAGAAGCATTGCGCGCACTCACCTGGCGGGCTTGTCGTTTGCACTGTGCCGGTGAAGATGCCACCCGCCTGGCGTCAATGGCCAAACTGAAAACCGGTCGCCTGTGGCGAGAGCTGACAGATGCCTGTTTGCAGTATTGGGGCGGCATGGGCTTTATGTGGGACAACCCGGTGGCCCGAGCCTATCGCGATACGCGCATTCTTTCCATTGCCGGTGGCAGTGATGAAATGATGCTGGGCATCATTGCCAAAACCATGGGTACATTGCCCCGTCGTCGTTAATTTCAGCACCCCATAAGAGAGTTGTTTATGGCTATTCCTCAGTTGTTCCAGAATCGATTAAGTTTGCCCGTGATCTGCGCACCGATGTTTCTGGTGTCGAGCCCCAAACTCGTTATTAGCGCTTGTCAGCAGGGGGTGGTGGGCACGTTTCCCGCGCTCAACACGCGTCCACAGGCCTTGCTGGATCAGTGGTTACATGAAATCGCAGAGTGTCTCGATGCATTTGCCCGTGCTAACCCGATGGCGACGGTAGCTCCCTTTGGTGTGAATCAGGTTGTGCATCCCTCTAATTCGCGTCTGGAGGCCGACCAGGCCTTGTTGCGCAAGCATCAGGTGCCCATTGTCATTACCAGTCAGGGCAACCCCGCTGAAATTGTCAAAGACGTGCATAGCTGGGGCGGCATCGTCTTTCATGATGTGATCTATGCAGAACATGCAAAAAAAGCGATCGATGCCGGTGTGGATGGCATTATTGCCGTGGGAGCTGGCGCGGGGGGACATGGCGGCACCAGTAATCCCTTTGCGCTGATCCGGGAGATTCGCGAGTTCTGGAATGGCCCGTTGGCGCTGGCAGGCGGCGTTAACGACGGCTATGGCATTCGCGCCGCTGAAGTGCTGGGTGCTGACTTGGTCTATATGGGCACGCGATTTATCGCGACTGAAGAAGCCGAGGTTGCTCCCGAATACAAGCGTATGCTGGTAGAAGCGACGATTCGCGACATTCTCTATAGCAATGCGTTTACCGGCGTGCATGCAAACTACCTCAAGGCCTCATTGGTGCGCGCGGGTATTGATCTGGATACCTTCGTCGCCAAGGAAAGCGTCGATATGGATCTGGGTGGCGCCAATGCCTGGAAAGATCTGTGGAGTGCCGGTCACGGAGTAGCCGGCATTCATAGCGTGGTGCCGATTCAGGAATTGATCTCCCAATTGTGCGATGAATATCGCATTGCGGCGGCACAGCCGGCTTTTTGTACACAGGTCTAACGCTTTCTCGTTGGCGACTAATTATGAGTATTTGGCCGGCCAATACCGAAAGATTGGCGGATAGTCTCTTTTATGGAACAGTTGTCAGCTCATGCGTAGTTATATTGGAACGATGTTTTTCGTTTTATCCCGTATCAATGTGCCGGTGTATCCGCTAATAATACGACTAGAAGAAGATTCTAATAGCGGTCTTTTTCTAGTGTGTTTGCTCTAATTTAGCTGATTAATATTTGATCAGGTGTCGGGGCAAGACATCTTGTTCACTCAAACAGTTTGGAGGGAGTGATTATGCAAGTAACGACTAATCTGGCGAACGCCGGAACGACCATGTTCGAACGCGCATTGGGAGCCGCCCGATATCAAATGGAGGCAGTAGGGCAGCACTACCTCAACCGCTACGCAGGCGCTGAACTGGACGAACGACTGTTTCGCCACTTGTTGAGCCTGAGCCGCTTGGCGAGCCAATATGGCAATATTCTCGAAGAGCTCAATGATCCGCACTTTGATTTTAATCTGAGCGAATTTCGCGGCGATTTCTAACCACGACAAGGATGAGGTCCTGAACCTCATCCTTACTCTTTCACCAGCACACCTCAGCCTGTTTTTAGGTATAATCCGGGCCTTCGATTAAGCCCGTGAGTCGCATGGAATGCTGCTTAATTCAGTTTTATCCGTATTACTTCTTGTTTTTATTGCCCTGAGCTCGTTGGGTTTGTTCGTGATCGCGGCTTTCATCTGGCTGGTTACCAAACCCTTCGATAAGCGTCTCAGATTGCTGCACCTGTTTGCCTGTTTTTGGGCAAGTATCTATGTCTGGATCACGCCCTATTGGCGGGTGAAATACATCGATACCCATTTGATCGATCCGCGTCGTACTTATGTGATTATTTCGAATCATCAATCCCTACTGGATATTCTGGTGGCGTTTGGACTCTTTGTGCATTTTAAGTGGGTGTCGAAAATAGAGATATTCAAGGTGCCTGTAATCGGTTGGAATATGCGATTAAACGATTATGTTGCCTTGAAGCGTGGAGATGCCGAAAGTGTGGCGCAAATGATGGCGCATTGTGAGCACCATTTGGCGCAAGGGAGTTCGGTCTATCTTTTCCCGGAGGGGACGCGTTCTTTCGATGGTCGTGTAAAACCCTTCAAGAAAGGGGCTTTTCAGTTAGCCAAAAAGCTTGGTGTTCCAATTTTGCCCTTGGTGATCGACGGTACAACGCGTGCGCTGCCCAAGAAAAGTATGGTGCTTACCGGGCGGCATGAAATCAGTTTGCGCGCATTGCCGGCGATTGAGCCCGAGATGTTTGAGGATTGTTCCCCTGAAGAGTTGGCAGAGAGGGTGCGTAGTCAGATTGTTGCCGCCTTGGGGCAAAGCGGGTAATAAGTGATGCACTGCTTGCAAGGTGGCGTAAAATACGTAATCTGAACCGAATCATTGATAAGACGTGGATGTAAGCGATATGCCCATTAAATATTTAATTGTTGCGGTGATCAGCATTTTACTCAGTGCGTGCGTGGCCACCTACAAAGCAGCTGAAGATGGTGTTGCGGGTTATCGTGAACTACGTATTGACAATAATACCTACTACGTTGAATACACGGAGAGTGCGCGCGTTTCATGGGAGCGTATTCATGAGTTTGTGCTCAAGCGCTGCGCCGAAATTGCAAGTGAAAACGGTTACCAGTATTTCGATGTGCTAGCCAAGGATGAAAAGGAAGTTTTTTTGAAAAGTGACGTGGATCAAATCACCATTGCGTCGATGGGGGGGATCGCCAATCAGCAACCCGTATCCCATACCTATCAGCATGACGCCCGCGTTGAAGGGCGCCGTGTCACATACAAAATTCAATTAATGAGAGAATAGTTGGGGAGCGCGTGGCGTGTTTGGTAATGCAGTGAAAATGATTAAGGGGGGGCATCATGAGTCGTGAGCGGCGACGCAATGAGCGCTTCTCCTGGTTGCGATTTGAATCCAGGGTGCAGGTACGGCGCTCCTTATTCAAGAAGGAATGGATACCTGTTGTCCCCTTTGATTACAGCCACTTTGGCATGGGTATACAAACCGATGAGATGTTTGAAGTAGGTGATGAAATTGAGCTTTGCCTGGAGTTAAGTAAAGAAAATTCGGTTATTTCGGTGCCTCGCCTCAAAGGCATCATGCGATATAAAGAAAAGCACCATAGCCGATTTAATTACGGGGTTGAGTTTATCTTCGCTTCGCGCATTGAAAAGCTCAGCACAGATGAAGATTTAATTCGCATTGAGCAGGCATTGCGCCATTTCGAAGCCAGTCGGATTAACTCTACTGACAATCTGGTAAGTGGTGTTTGATCCAATCAAGGCGCTTTTGAAGCCCCTTCTGGTACTGCTTTCAATTCTACTTGTAATCGCTTTACCGCTCTGGTTTTCGGATAACAAGACGGAACAATGGCGCGAACTCAGGTGCCATGGCTCGACAGAATCCTGTGTGTTTAGCCTTGAGGGCAGGCAGTGGCGAATCCAAATATCGCCAAAAGACCTACCCGCAATGACTACGTTAGAAGTGAAAGTGACGCTACCAGAGCAAGCTGCAGTGATTGCAGCATGGTTTGAGGGGCGCAACATGGAAATGGGCCAACATCCGCTAAAACAGTCTGACGCATCAGTTCATATGGGTGAGGTACTAGAGGGGATGATTCCTGTCTGCAGTGCGGGCTCGTCCATGTCATGGCAGTTAACACTGAAAGTAGAGCAGGATGAACGCACCTATTCACTGATTTGGCCTTTGGGCCCACAGAATAAAAATGAACAATAAGAACATAGGTAAAGGGGTAAATAATTAACATGCGAGTTCATGTCACGTGGATAGCCTTGGGTGCCTTCGTTTTGGCGGCGATACTGAGCATTATTCTGTTTGGGGGGCGCGACGATGAGCCGGAAGATGTGCGGGCGGCCTATTTACCGGGAGGCGATTTTGCGCTCACGCATGGTGATACCACTTTCGATATGCGCAGTTTGCGCGGTTCACCTTATGTCCTTTACTTCGGTTTTACCCATTGTCCGGATGTGTGTCCCACTGGATTGGCTAAAATTCGTGATGCTTTCCAGCAACTTCCTCAACAGTCTGTAGCAAAAGCGTTGTTCGTCACACTCGATCCTGCTCGCGATAATGCTGAGCATGTTCAACGGTATGCCGAATTTTTCCACCCAGATATTATCGGTCGAACCGGTACCCTCGAAGAGATTAGTGCTTTGGCCAAGGCTTATGGGACTTACTTCAAGGCGAATGAGCCAGACGATCAGGGTAATTACAGCGTTGACCATACGGCTTATTTTTATCTAATAGATAAACAGGGCAAGCTCAAACGGGTTTTGGATCATAA